>DASYRN010000236.1:0-6509 GCA_036004365.1 Binatia bacterium | reverse complement strand
CGTCTGCTTACGATCTTCGCCTTCTATGTAACTCATCCAATGCCCCCTTGACCTCAGCGTTGGATGATTTTACATTCGATCGACCCAAACATGAACAAAAATCCCTCTTCTAAACGGAGTTTTCACACAGTCTGTCGTTGCCCTCGACCGCCTCGCTTCAACGTACTGCGAAAAGTACGCCTCCGCTCGTCGCTTTCTCGCGCGCCTCGCATCTGGGACGTTTTTGACCGGCCTGAAGAACAATTTTTTCAATACTTTCTTACCAATCTAACATCCACTGCAGCCACTCCGCGACCTGCCTCGCGGACGATTAAAGGATTTACCTCAAGATCCGAAAGAAGAGAACGATAAGAGAGAAAAACTTTGGACAGGCCTGTGATGGCGCGAACCAGAGCCTCGACATCCCGCGCCGGCTGGCCTCTCACCCCATTGAGAACGGGATATCCTTTGAGCTCGGCCAACATCTCGCGCGCCTCGGCTTCGTCGATTGGCAAAAGTCGAAGGGCGAAATCCTTTAGCACCTCGACAAAGATGCCGCCAAGACCGACCATCATGACCGGGCCGTACTGTGGGTCAACGCGCGTGCCAAGAAGCATCTCCGTTCCGGAGACCATTTCCTGAATCTGTAGTTTGGAGTGCGCGGGTGCTCGAGCGAGCATTTGCTCTCCTTGCTTCTGCGCCTCTTCCGCGCTCCGCAATCCCAAGACGACACCACCGGCTTCTGTCTTGTGAACCACTTGCGGCGAAACCAATTTAAGAGCCACGGGAAAGCCAATCTCCTTGGCCTTGGACGCGGCCTCCGACGGGGTTGCCGCAACTGCTTGCTTCGGCTGAGTGAGCCCATGAACCGTGAGCAACCTTTCAAACCGTTCTCCTTCAAGATTCTCTTGCTGACCATCAGGCGGCGGTATATCCGGAATTCCCTGTCGTTTGCGCTGGGCATAAAGACCCAATCCCTTGAGCGCCCCAAGGGTCGCCGTGATCCCCTGAAGGAAAGGGAGATCCGTCTGTTCCTGATAAACTCGGCTCTCCTCGCCAAGGCTGTAGGTTGCCCGGGCGAAAGCGATCACCGGCTTCTCTGTAACCGCCGCGAGCGATTTAAAGGGAGCCGGGTCTCTTTTCTCCGGATGACGGGGCAGCTCGCCGTGGATTGCGAGCATATCGACTCCGGGATCCTCGGCGTGCAGCCGAACAATCTCGGCGAACCCCTTTTCGTCGCCGAACCCGGCCACGCCGCACTCCAGAGGATTCTCGACGGCCAGCTCGGCGGGAATAAGCGGTCTAATCGCATCCTTGGTCGACTGCGCCAACGCAGCAAGCTGGATCGGCAACTCTTCCAAATGATCGAGGATGAGTCCTTTCATCCCGCCTGAATTGATAACGATCGCCGCCCGCTGGCCGCGCGGATATCTTCCCGGCAGAAACGCCAGGACAGTTTCCGTGAGATCTTCCAGGCTTGGGCATCGAATAAGACCCAGCCGATGGCAGACGGCGTTGAAGACTTCGTCCGAACCAGCCAACGCTCCGGTGTGAGATATCGCCTGAAGCCGCCCCCGCTCCGAGCGGCCGAGCTTGACGATGAGAATCGGTTTATTTCTCTTTAATGACTCCGCAGCCAAAGCCATAAACTCTTGGGGTCTTCTCACTCCTTCAGCCATGACTGCAATCAGCTTCGTCTCCGGATCGTTCACCATGAAATGGAGATAATCGACAAGGTCCAGATTGGTCTCGTTGCCGCTGGAGACCGCATAGCTAAAGCCAATGCCCCGCTCGCTGGCGCCTTTCATCCAATTCCCTAATGAACCGCCGCTTTGAAAGATCAGACCGACGGGTCCGGCTCGGAGAAGCGGAACCGTCTGGGCAAAACACCAAAGCCCCTCCCGCACCGAGTTGACCCCCATGCAGTTGGGGCCACAACAGACCAAGCCGGTCCGCTCGCAAAGCTCCCGCAGCGCCTTTCCCCGCTCCTTCCCCTGTGGATCGTCGCCCTCGCCGAAACCGGCGCTGTAGATCGTCGTCGCTTTCGCGCCCAGGCGTACTCCTTCCTCAAGAGTGGACAGCACCGCTTTGGTTGGGACCAAAAGAAGAAGATACTCCGCTGGCTCGGGAAGCGCCGAAAGGTTCGGATAGCAAGGGTGATCCCAAATCTCAGAATAATTCGGGTTTACTAAGAAGACTTTGCCCTGATAGCCGCCTCTTTTGAGATTATTGAATATGATGGTCGGCCAACGCCCCTTGGGCGAGGCGCCCACTATGGCCACGGAGCGGGCTCGAAGCAGGTGCTCCGCCGGTTGAGGATTTTCCACAGTGCTCTTCTCGCTCATTTCTATCTCCTGCGCCGTAGCGGTCCGAATTCCAAAATTTCTTGTTTAGAGGGCAACTGCCGGCCAGATTGCAATCTGTAGCTGGAAGCCGTGAATCGAGAAAAAATGAGACTATCCAAGAATGGTCGGCCAAGTCAACCCTAGTCGACTCGAGTTAGTGGGTCATTTCTAGACTTGCCAAAGAGATTCTTCGCTCCGTCTGGCGAGATGCTTCACGGAGTTTGCCATGAGACTCTTCACGGAGTTTACCCTGAGATGCTTCACTTCGTTCAGCATGACAGCCGAAGGGTTCAGGGTTACAACCGCAGGGTTCAGCATGACAAAAGAAGGGCTCAGAGTGAGACTACTGAGATCATCAATAACGACAGACCGAAAGACGAAGTTCGGACCGCGCACCTTCGCTTTCGTTTTACATTTTTGAACGGAAAGACGGAGCTGCTTTACATACAACTCATTGAATTCAAAAGTAAACCAAATAAATCCGCCTTTTGCTTGCACGGTCCCTGAATTGCTTGTATCCTCTGGCGGCTATTTTATGGCGATTACCCGGACTATCTCTTTCTCGGTCCTTCTCCCGTTTATGGGCTGGCTCTTCGGCTGTACCGGGGTCATCCAACCCTCAATCCAGCGTGACCAATCCATGGTTGACGCAGACCGGAAAAGCGAGTCCCCGCCGATAGCGGCAAAGCCGGAAGAGACGCAGACAGCCGATCTGGCTGAGATTCGGTCCGTTCTCGATCCTTTGGCCCAAGCGGAGAAAAACACCACGGAAAAATCCCCAGAGAAAAAGGAGAGTGCAGAAAAGCCAGCGCCGAAGATCGAGGAGGCGCCGACAACGCTTCAGGAGGCACCGGGTCCAAAGGCGGACGACCGTTTGCTAGATCTATGGCAGAAAGACCTCGATCGGGCGATGCAACAACCGCCTGGAACGCGCAAGATCCAATTTTCTATTCCCGCAGTCGAAAACGACCGCGTCCGCTATTTTGTTGAGTTTTTCCGCGGTAGGAAAAAAGATTTCTTCGGGCGTTCACTGGCGCGCTCAGGCAAATACATTCCCATGATGGCGGGAATTCTACAGGACGAGGGTCTTCCTGAAGATCTGGTTTATCTGTCCTTGATCGAGAGTGGATTTTCTACCCACGCGGTCTCAAAGGCAAAAGCCGTAGGGCCCTGGCAGTTCATCAAGGGTACGGGTCTGAGATACGGCCTTAAGATCAACGGCTGGCTCGATGAGCGGAGGGATCCGATAAAATCCACACGCGCGGCGGCCGCTTATCTCAAGGATCTCCATGAGCAGTTCGGCCAGTGGTTCCTCGCTGCAGCGGCATATAACGCAGGCGAGAGAAAGGTCGAAAAGGCGATGAACCGCTCCAAGACCGATAATTTCTGGGACCTGAGCGGGAAAAAAAGCTATCTGAAACAGGAAACACGCAATTACGTTCCGAAATTTATCGCAGCTAGCATTATCGCCAGCGCGCCAGAAAAGTTCGGATTCGACCACGTCGTTTATGAATCTCCCCTGGAATACGATGAGGTAACGGTCAACGGTCCCTTGACCCTCGACACGGTAGCCCAGTTGACGGCGACCACGGTCAGCTCCATCAAGGAGTTAAACCCGGCCCTGCTTCGGGGCATCACACCCCCCGATCACGAGAGTTTTGTTCTAAAGCTCCCCCCAGGAAGGGGCGAGCTTTTTGTTCGAGCGTACCAGCGGCTTCCTGAATCGGCCAAGATCCAAATCGTTACGCACAAAGTAAAAAAGGGGGAGACGTTGGCAAGTCTTGCCAAGCGATATGGCCAGAAGGTGATCAGCTTGATGGAAATAAACAATCTAAAGAAGGGAAGCGTGCGGCCGGGTCAGGAACTCCTCATCCTTATGAATGGAGCGCCGAAGCCGAGATAGAGAGCCTGTTTAGCTTCTCTTTTCTAGAGGCACATAGTCCCGCTTATCCGTTCCTTTGTAGACCTGTCTCGGACGTGAGATCTTCTGCTCGGAGTCGAGCATCATCTCCTCCCACTGGGCCATCCAGCCGGAAGTGCGAGGGATAGCAAATAGCACAGGAAACATGTCTACAGGGAAGCCGATCGACTGGTAGATCAAGCCGGAATAAAAGTCCACATTCGGATAGAGTTTTCGCTTGATGAAATAATCATCTTCCAGCGCGATTCGCTCCAACTCCAGGGCAATATCCAAAAGTGGATTGCGCCCTTTCACTTCAAAGACCATATCCGCGACTTCTTTAATGATCTTGGCTCTAGGATCGTAATTCTTATAAACGCGGTGACCAAAACCCATGAGCCTCCCCTGTCCCGACTTAACTCTCTTGATGAAATCGGCGACTTTGTCTTTCGAACCAATCTCCATCAACATCTTAAGGACAGCCTCATTAGCCCCCCCATGAAGCGGCCCGTAAAGGGCGGCGGCCGCGGCAGCTACTGCTGAATAGGGATCGACATGCGAACTCCCGACCCCGCGCATGGCATTGGTGCTACAGTTTTGCTCGTGGTCCGCATGAAGGATGAACAGGACGTCCAGAGCCTTTTCCAAGACTGGATTTGGCTTATACTTCAGCTCGGTCATCTTTAATAACATGTTAAGAAAATTGCCCGTGTAGCTGAGATCATTATCCGGATACGCATAGGGCATCCCGATACTGTGTCGGTAGGCGAATGCAGCCAAAGTCGGCATCTTGCTAATAAGCCTATAGGTTTGTCTCTTGCGTGATTCGGCATTAAAAATATCCTTGGCATCCATATAAAACGTGGATAAGGCCGCAACTGCACTGACGAGCATCCCCATTGGGTGGGCGTTATGGTGAAACCCGTCAATAAATTTCTTTATGTTTTCGTGGAGAATCGAGTGATGGGTGATATTATAGGTCCAGTCGTCAAGTTGCGCTTTGGTGGGCAGGTCACCATGCAAGATCAGATAGGCCGTTTCTAAGTAGGTGCTTTTTTCGGCCAATTGCTCGATGGGATACCCACGGTAGCGCAGAATCCCTCTATCCCCGTCAAGATAGGTGATCTTACTCTGACAGGACGCGGTGTTCATGAAGCCCGGGTCATAGCTCACGAGGCCAGTGTCGTCTTCCCCCACCCTAATCTGGCGCAGATCCGTAGCATTAATCGCCCCGTCACGGATAGCAATTTCGTACTTCCTGCCCGTTCGGTTATCGATCACTGTCAGAGTGTCTGAACCCATAGTGACTTCCCTTCAACTACAGATGTGACGCCATTGTCGTACTATCCTTTTTAGACCATCCTCGCATGGCGGTCAACTACGCGAGTTTCGCTAAGATTGGACTTTTAGGTGGCAGATCTCAGATTTGAGATTTCAAATTCGCCCATTCGAAAGGTTTGGTTCCACCTCAGGTCGCTTCGGCAGTTAGAGTCCATTTCATCTCCCATGTCTCACCGGCACGAGAAAGACAGACCATCGCCCCTGGGCGAAAGTCTATCGAGAGACGCTCGGGATCACCCGAAACCAAAAGCGAAGCCAAACGACCGAGATGAGGCAAATGACCCACGAGAATCAAAGGTTCATCCGCAGCTTCCAATTCTGCCTTCGCAATCTCTGGGTCGTCGTCGGGAGACAATCCCTTAACCTCTCTAAGTCCAAACCGAGGGGCGAGGAACTGGGCTAAAATCTCTGCCGTCTGTTTTGCCCTGAGCTTGTCCGAATGGAAAATCCCAGAAACCTGTATTCTTTTTGCTGCGGCAGCGCGGGCCACATTCTCCACTTCTATCCGTCCCCGTTCGCTCAAAGGACGTTTCGGATCTTCGTGCTCGGCCTTTGCTTCACCGTGACGAACTAAATAGTGGTCCATAAATGAAACCTTAACAGGGAGTTGGAAAAAGCCCTATTTTCAGGCCGGTCAAAAAACTCCCAGGTGCGAGGCGCGCGATAGACCGAAGCAGAGGGGGCTTTTTCACCGGCCTGTTGCAAATTGACAGTGATGATATAGTATGCGATTCCGCAATTTGCAATCTTCTCCCGAACTCGACTTCGAAACACGTGATTGAATTTCAAAACGTGAACAAATGGTATGGTCCCCTTCAGGTTCTAAAGGATATTCATCTGAAAATTGAACGGGGGGAAGTCGTGGTTGTTTGCGGGCCCAGCGGCAGCGGAAAAAGCACGCTCATTCGCTGCGTCAATCGACTCGAACCGATCCAGTCCGGAGA
>DASYRN010000235.1:0-4815 GCA_036004365.1 Binatia bacterium | reverse complement strand
GGGATTCCCAGCCCGATGACCGTTTGCAAGTTTTCTTGATTGACGACCGCGGTGCGGACCCCAGGAGAAAGCGTCGCCTTGAACGTGCGCTCCCTTTTTCCCTCATCGTTGAGGCTTTGCTCAAAGACTCCGACCCACTCCAGCAGCATGTGAATGTGGGGGGTTAGAGCGAAGATCGCGCTCGCGCCGAGATTAGGCGAGACGAGGGAGCGCTTCGGCGAAAGCCCACCGCCCTCAAGAGGGACCCGAACTCTAGGCAGATAGGTGAGTCCGAGATTGCCGTGAAACGCCAGACGGGACGCCACCTTCTTGCTTAGGGGGAGCTGCCATTGATAGCTGACCACGCCGTTTCCGGTACCCTTGTTCCGGCTCCCGGTCGGGAGGATCAGGCTGAAGCGGGGCGTGAAGGCCGGCAGTGTTTCTCCCTCTTCGAGCGCCTGGTAGCGGTAGTTGATGAGAATGTCGCCGACGCCGCGCGCCTTCTCGCCGCCGTCCCGAAGGCGGAAGGAGGGAATGCTATAGGAAAGTTGGTGATCCTGAGAAAAGACCGGCCACTCCTGAGTGAAATTGAACGACCAGCCGCTCCGCTGGAAATCATTGATATAGAGCGCGTTGAAGATGTGCTGGATCACGCCCGGCTCCTGATTGTAGGCCTCCTCGACAAGAAAACTATTGTCCGAGATGCCATCGATCGGACGGGGCTCGGCAGCCTGGGTGCCTTGTACGGCGAGGAAAATCACCAGCGCGGCGCCCAGCGCGAAGATCTTTCTGCTGTTACTGAGTGCAAAAATCACGTCGCGGGAGACACGACATTGCAACTCTTACAAGTGGTTCGGACGATATGACGGCATCTACTTCTCGCTCGGCCGAACGTAAGTGGGATCGATGTACCCAGGGGGATTACCGCGTTTTGACTCTACTTTGAGCCAACCCCTTTCCTCGCCGACGACGTTGATCTTCATGCCCTTTGCCACTTTGGCAACCTCCGCGTGTTCTGGACCGGGCCCTTTTCGGACCGATGTGTCGGCTACAACCATGTATCGGCCTTGAACCTGCTTGGCCGACTGCCTTGATTCCGATCCTGCGGGGTCGGCGTCTCTAGCCTCGATGTATCCCGGGGGATTTCCGCGCTTGGAGACAACCAATAGCCAATCCCCTTCCCTTCCAACAACGTCGATTTTAGTGTCTTTTGGAACTCTGGAGACGTTCTTAAACTGCGCTCCCGCTCCGCTTTTGACCGTTGTGTCGCGATTTGTGATGTAGGTCTGAGTCTGCTTAGACAGGTCTGGAGCGGGTTTTTCCTCCTTGCTACATCCGGCAAAGACGAAGGCGAGCGCGAGGCCCAACCCCATGAGATAGTATCTGGCTGCCATAGTTATTATCTCCCTTCCCGGTAATGATCCCGACGATTATACCGGGTCTTGGGGTTGACTGCCAAATCGTTGTGGGAAGCTTATTGTAAGCTTGAGTTACAGCGCCAGGCTCAATAGCCTTGCTGCGTTGCCACCCAAGACCTTGCGCTTGTCCTCCTCAGAGATCGACAAAGCCTGGACGACTTCCACCGATCGCTTAAGCGGTATCGGTACCGGCGGGAAGTCGCTGCCAAAGACGACATGCTCGGCTCCCACGGTTTGCACGGCACAAAGGACTGCGGGTGTGTGCAGACTCACGGTATCGAGATAAAGCTGTTGGATGTAAGCAGCCGGAGGCTTTGTTAAGACATCCGGCTCCCACGGGCCAAAGCTCACGTCGCGCCGTAGCTCATAGCCGAATCCGAGCCTTCCCGGAAGCATGGGGAGTGCGCCGCCCACGTGGGCGCAAACCAGTTTGAGATTCGGAAATTTTTCCAGCCCTCCCGTCAGGATGAAGCGGGTGAGGGAAAGGGTCGTGTCGAAAGGCCTTCCGACCATCTCCGGCAGTCGGAAGATTTCCATTTTTTCTGCTCCAATCGTCACGCGCGGGGGGTGAATGAAGAGCGGGACGTTCAGCTCGGTAACCAGCTCGAAGAAGGGTAGGGCGCGCGGAGAATCTAGATATTCTCCTTCAACACTCGAGTTGACCATGATGCCTTTCAAACCCTGATCGCGCACTGCGCGCTCCGTCTCTTTTAGCATCCGGTCATCGCTGAAAGGAACAGCCGACGCCAGGCCGAGAAGCCGGCCGGAGTATTTGTTAGTGGTTTCAGCAGCGAACTCGTTAAACTGTTTCACGATCTCCAACGAGTCAGCGGCGGAAGGCGTGCGAATCCAGTTGTTGCCGAAAACGGTGAGATCGACCCCGGCTCTGTCTTGCTCTTCGATTAAGCGATCGATGTCAAAGATCGCCTGCGGGGACTTCGGATGATACCAGCTCTTAGGAACCAGATGAGAATGGCAATCGATAACCATAGCCGTTTATCTTTTGTTATCTTGCAACATATGCGTTCTGCGACGGACTTGTCAATTCCCACTTCCGGGATTTTTTTGAATCAGCACAATGGGTGGAGGCATTCTAGTCACGCCTTTATTTGGTAAACCTCTCTCTGTGTGTTAAAAAGTTTGTCATGGCTCGTTCTAAGGCGGATATCGAGAGGTTGATTCGAGGAGCTTTGGGTGAGATCAAAGCCGACCTCATTCTAACGGGAGGTCAGCTCATCAATGTCTACTCCGGAGAAATCCTGAAAGGAACGGAGATCGCGGTTATCGATGGAAGGATCTGTTATGTCGGCCCCAGTGCCGCTCACACACGCGGGGAGGCAACTCGGATGCTCGACGCGCGTGGCCTCTATATTTCTCCAGGCTTCATCGATGGCCACACGCACATCGGCTATTTTTGCCGTCCTTATGAATACCTTCAGGCGTATGTTCCTCATGGAACCACTGCGTTGGTAGCTACGTGTGATGAGCAAGCGACGGTTTTTGGCATGAAAGGGGTAAGACTCTTTCTCGATGAAGTAGAGGTTCATCCGCTGCGCGTCTACACAATGCTCTCGATGGTGGCTCCCCAGGATCCGCTTCTCTGCAGCACAGAATCCTACTCACAGTCTGAAGTTGCCGAAGCCTTGAATGATCCGCGGCTCTTGGGCCTGGGAGAGATTGTCTCCTGGCTGCGCCTGATCCAAAGAGACCCGGAGCTTTTGGAGCGAATCGAGATGGCGCTGCAGCGGAGAAAAATCATTCACGGCCACACCGCCGGCGCGAAGGACCAGAGACTGTGCGCTATCGCTGCTGCCGGGATCTCTTCCTGTCATGAGCCGATTCGAGAGTCGGACGTTCTCGAGAGGATGCGGTTGGGTTATTGGACGATGTTGCGCGAGGGCTCTTTTCGACAGGATTTGGAGGCAACGCTGAAGCCGGTCATCTCCCGAGGCTTGAACACGCAGCGCCTCATTTTGGTTACGGACAGCATGGCGCCGGATGATGTCGCTTCTCACGGGCACATGGATTTCGTCGTTCGGCGGGCTATCGAACTCGGATTGTCTCCGATGCAGGCGATTCAATCCGTGACGTTGAATCCGGCGGCGTACTCCGGTCTGGATCAAGAGATTGGCGGAATCGCGCCCGGGCGTTATGCGGACATCGTGATGCTGGAAGATTTGGAAAGACTAAAGGTCCGCTCAACTGTTATTGGCGGGGAGTTGGTAGCCGAAGAAGGGAATTCGCTGGTCGAAAATCGCGCGATTTCTCTGCCTCGTGAAGCGAGGAATTCTTTCGGACTCATCCCTTTGGTTTCGCCCAGTGCTTTTAAAATTCCCTGTTCACTTTCTCTGGCCAAGATTCGAGTCATGGAGCTGCTGAATCTCAATATCACTGCTGAGAAGATTGTTGAGATCCGTCCGCGCAGCGGTTATCTCGAAGCCGACCCGAAGCAGGATCTGTTAAAGGTGGCGGTTTTCGATCGTCATGGAAAAACGGAGAAGGCCGCCTTGGGTTTTCTTCAAGGGTTCGGCGCGCGGGTGGGCGCTGTGGGAACAACCATTAACTTGGACGAAAACACTCTTTTGGTCGCCGGTATAAGCGACCAGGACATGTCCCGATGCGCCAATATTCTCATTGAAGCGGGAGGAGGGATGGTGGTCGTGGATAGGGGAGAGGTATCAGAAAATATCGCATTCCCGATCGGAGGCAGCTTTTCGCTTGACCCTTGGCGGGAGGTCGGAAAAGGGCTCGATCGGATTCACCGCTGCCTCAGAGAGCGGGGCTCGCCGTTTCTTAAGCCGATCTATGCCCTCTTGTTTCTTACCTTCGTAACTCTTCCGTCACTTCGGATCACGGCGCGCGGCTTGGTCGCGGCGAAGGACCGGAAATTGGTTCCTTTGCTCGTGGAGCGATGATCCTCTTAAGAGGAACCGTCTTTGCTGACGCCGCCCGACGCTTCCTGCCTTAAAGGAAGGACTTTTCCTTCCTTTTCTTTTTTCATGGAGCATTGGCCCTCGAAGAGCGCGCCATCGCCGATGATCAAGCTTTGAGTATTGAGATCTCCGGCGACTACTGCTGGCGGCTGGATCTCGATCTTATCGGCCTGAACATCGCCCATGACTTTTCCTTTGATAAGGACCGACGTAGCGGAGAGTTTGCCTTTAATGGTGGCTCGCTCACCAACGGTCACGTTACCATGAACTAATGCCTCACCATCAATCTCACCTTCGATGGTCGTGGTCCCTTCGAAAAGGAGCTTGCCGTTGATCTTAGTGCCGGGACCCAGGTAGGCTCCCACGTTAGAAAGTTGCCCTGCAGGCGGTCTCGTTACATCTGCCATGCTCTCCCCCTTTTGCCCTTTCGGCTGAGATAAGGCGGTAATTTAGACCAGAAGGATTTTTTTGTCCAGAGCTACCTT
>DASYRN010000234.1:0-9477 GCA_036004365.1 Binatia bacterium | reverse complement strand
CGTGAATCCTCTTCTCGGAGAACAATTTGTCCTCCTTGAAAGTAGACCGTACGGTCCAACTTGCCGTCGCCGTTGAGATCTTCTTCCTGTCTCACGAGTTGATCGTTCTGGTAGTAACCCCAAAGATCGATCTTCCCCGTGTGCTTGCGATCGATCTCCTTCTTGATGAGTTGGCCATTCTCGAAGTAGGCAAAGCTATCCATCTTCCCAGTTCCACCTGTATCCTCTTCAACCCGGACCATCTTTCCGTTCTGCAAATAGACGACTCGATCCACACGCCCATCGAAATTACGATCCTCCTGGCTATTTATGGGTTGGTCGTTTTGATAGGAGATCCAGATGTCAGCCTTACCGTCGGCGTTGCTGTCTAGCTCCTTTCGTTCGATCTGTCCGGCGGAATTAAAGAAATACCAAGTGTCGATCAAGCCGTCGCGATTGCTCGAGAGCTCCTGCCTCTTCAACTTGCCGCCTTGGTAGAGAAAAGAGACATCCGCCTTTCCATCAAAGTTCTGATCTTCCTCAGCACGTTCGATTTTCCCCTCTTTGTTGTAATAGATCCAGCGGTCCGGTTTCCCATCGCCGTTTGTGTCCCTCTCCTCGCGGATGGTCCCGTCCGTGTTGTAAAAAAAACTTGCAACGACCTGCGCTTTGACCAACTTGTAGGAAAAGATCCCAGCCAACAGGATTAGGAAGAAACACTCTAATTTCGTCATTTTGGGCTTCATCGCGACGCTTTTAACCCTCGCGGCCCACCTCTCTTCTAGCTCTGTGCTGTAGAGTTGTCAATTGCTATGAATCCGATCATTTCGCATCATCATCACGAATGTGATACCTAGATGGGGCGGCGTTCGGATTCTTACTCGATGAGAACCACTCTTCTCCCTTCCAAAATACTATTTTGGAATCTTTCGTCGGAAGATTATCTTTATCCCCTGTTCCCGACTATTTTTGCAGTCCTTCTCTTTTTTCCCGGACTCGGGCTGAGGGACTTCTGGGCTCCGGTCGAGCCGAGATATGCCGAGATTGCTCGGGTCATGCTGGCCAAAGGGGAATGGATTGTTCCAACGGTGAATGGAGAACTCTACACGGATAAGCCGATTCTTTATTTTTGGCTCGTCCTGCTCGGTTCCAAGCTCGTGGGAAGCGTCAATGAGTGGAGCGTTCGACTTCCGTCGGCGTTGTCCGCCTTCGGCTTAGTATTCACGACCTATCTTTTAGGTCGCGATCTGTTCAACGCGAGGATTGGGTTGTTCGCCGCCTTGGTTTTTGCAACCTCGGCTCGTGTCTTATGGGAGGCACGCTGGGCTCACACGGACATGACTTTTACCTTCTTTTTTACCCTTTCCATTTACTTTTTATCTAAGGCTATTTTTCAGAAGCGCGATCACCCATGGTTCCTGTTGGCCTGTGGAATGATGGGTTTGGCTACTTTAACGAAAGGGCTCATAGGTTTTGTGCTCCCGGGATTAGTCATGCTGGCTTTTGTCGCGCTGCGGTGGGATTGGCGCGCTGTCCTCGAATGGCACCTTCTTCCAGGAATAGCGATCTTCCTGTTGGTGGCTGGGCCTTGGTTCGTTGCCGTGAGTCTGGCTACGGGTGGTGAATGGATCGAGGATTTTATCTGGGTGCATCACATTCAAAGATACACGGCTGGGGCTGGCCATCGAGAACCCTTTTCTTATTATTTTCTAAATTTTCCTTTGGATTTCCTGCCCTGGACCGTTTTTGCCGTGCCGGCGATCTTTGCTTATAAATCCCGCAGGCTCCTCCGGGAACCCGTTCTCTTGTTTCTCTTTCTCTGGTTTATCGTGATCTTTCTTTTCTTCAGTTTATCCGACACCAAGCGTGGCCTTTATCTTTTGCCGATCATTCCGCCTGCGGCCCTATTCGTTGCGTGCTATTTCGATGATCTCATCGAGCGGCGAATACCTCAGAGCTTGCTTTACCGGTGGTTGGGCTTTCTGTTTTTCACGCTCCTCTGGGTGAGCTCGCTATCTGTGCCTCTTGTCGCAGGGTTTCTTGAAAAAAAGGCGGCGTGGAACTCGCTTCCGTTCGCTTTGGTGATGGCGGCGGGCGGTTTCATCACAGCGGGCGGGATCCGGCGGCAGCTCCCTTCCCGGGTTTTCTTTTCGACGGTCTGCACGACTCTGGGCGGCATGCTCTGTCTTTCGGTTTGGGTCCTGCCCTGGCTCGACCTCTACAAATCTCCGAGGTTCTTTTCTCTGCAGGTAAAGAAGCTGGTTGCGCTGGGCGACCCTCTTTATATCTACGCGGATTCAATGAATGATTTTAACTTTTATGCCGAAAGAGAAGTGATCCCCATTCTTTCCTCCAAAGCCGATATCGAGCAAGCATTGTCCGAGGGAAGCCCCATCTATCTCGTGGTTCGCGAGCGAGACTCAAAGACCGTGATCGGAACACAAGAGTCGGAAATTTTGGCCGAAGGGCAGGTCGGCGGCAAAAAATGGTCACTGATCCGATTGAGCAAGGATGAAGCTCATAAGCGGGAACAGCCTGCTCCCCAGCAGTTGACGTTGAGAGACAAGGTGGCTAGAGTAACGTCCCATGCCCATCGCGACTATTGAAGAAGCGATCGAGGATATCCGTCAGGGCCGTATGGTTATCCTGATGGATGATAAAAATAGGGAAAACGAGGGCGATCTCTGCATGGCGGCCGAGAAAGTCACGCCCGAAGCGATCAACTTCATGGCGAAGTTTGGGCGGGGTTTGATCTGTCTGTCCTTGACCGAGGAGATGGTAAGGCACTTGGAGTTACCCATGATGGTCTCGGAGAACACCTCGCCGTTTGGCACCGCCTTTACCGTCTCCATCGACGCGGCCGAGAAAGTCACGACAGGAATCTCCGCCGCAGACCGCGCTCACACCATTCTGACGGCCATCGGTGATGATGCCCGGCCAGGGGATTTGGCGACACCGGGTCATGTCTTTCCGCTTCGGGCAAGAAGAGGTGGGGTCCTGGTTCGTGCTGGACAGACAGAGGGATCCGTGGATCTGGCTCGGTTGGCTGGGCTAAAGCCGGCAGGCGTCATCTGTGAGGTGATGAAGGATGATGGCACCATGGCACGGCTGCCTGACCTTGAGAAATTTGCCGCCGAACATGAGCTGAAGCTTGTGACGATCGCCGACCTCATTCAGTATCGCCTCCGCTACGACTTCTTGGTTTACAAGGTGGCCTCAGCGCGCCTTCCCACGCGATACGCCGGAGAATTCCAGGCGGCGGTTTACAACACCCACGTGGACGACAGTGAGCATCTCGCTCTGGTCAAGGGAAAAATTTCCCCTCAGGAGGAGACGTTGGTCAGGATGCACTCCAAGTATGTTGCGGGCGATGTCTTCGGCTTTGAGTTCCTCAATACCGGTGCTCTCATCAGACTCTCCATGGAGATGATCGCTCAGGAAGGGAAAGGGGTTATCGTCTACTTGCAGACCAAAAGCAAGGGACTGGAGGGCGCTCTGATGACTTATCCCAGAGTAGACGGAAAGAGAAAAAGAGACTTCAACCCTTCTTTCGTCTATCGAGCCGACTTCAGAGAATACGGTATCGGGGCCCAGATTCTGAGGGACCTGGGAGTGGGGAAAATGCGGGTTATTACGAACAAACCAAGAAATCTCGTGGGACTTTCAGGTTACGGCTTGGAAATTACCGAGAGCGTTCCGTTCCCTGAGGAGCTCACGTCTTCTGACGAGAGGCAGAAATCTAAAGAAAAGTCCAAAGGCGCTTGAATGGAGAGAGCGCGAAATTCTAAAAGAGAAGGTAGTTGTCATGCCCATTTACGAGTACAACTGTCGTCATTGTCATAAGAGCTTTGAGGAGTTGGTTCTGTCGGCACAGGAGGCTATCGCCTGTCCGGAGTGTGCGAGCTCGGAGGTAGAACGTAAGCTGTCAGTCTTCAGCTCCCCAGGGGGCCGGAAGGATGGGGGCGGTATAGGCGGAGGAAGTTGTGGTTGTACCCCAGCTACCTGCGGCTGCCACTAAGAAAAAGGATGAAGGATGAGGGATGAAAGATGAACTTATCCTTACGCCTTTCGCCTATCCTTCAGAAAGGGTTGGCGGATTCAGGTAGCCGTCCAGCGCGCCCTTCAATTTCTTGAGGGTATCGTCAACGCTTGGGAAGAGCTTTTCTTCAACGAGTTCCCCGTTTATCCAGTAGTCCAGAGAGGGAGATTCGGTAAAGTTAATGTCCAGCACGCTCGTCCCGATGGGCTCGCCGGTAATCAGCAGCCTTACAGAATAACCCGCATCGATGACCAGACCCCTTGCCTGTGAAGGCAGCAAGAGGATGCTTTTGATCTTGGCCAATTTACCTTCGGGAAAGTTTCCCACGCCGAGGGAGACATAGCCCCACTCACCCGGGGCAACCGAGAGTGCCTTTAGAATTCGGGGATTGATGTCGACGACGTTCCGGACCGCTCGCTCCTGGCTATAGTCTTTGAGCAGTTCGTAGACCCATTTTTCGATGATGCCGCGACCAAGCTGTGTCTCTTTTTCGCGCTCCTTAACTGGCCCGCGGTCGATCCACCATTTAACCTCTTCTACGGGGTTCGTTTTCTCATCTGCCATAGTTGCTGTAACACGCAGCCTCCCCTCTTTTACTCCTATATTTTGAACTCCTCAAGCGTGTTTGGGGCAAAGAGACTCTTCAGATCGGGCCGGTTCTTAATGAGTCCTTGCTCATGGGCATATTGGACTAGGGTTTCCAACACATGGCGGTTGGCTTCAAGGCCATAGGGCCAAAGCTCGTCTCCAAAGAGCTCTCTCTCGTCTTCCATCTCGGCAATAGACCAGGCGAGCATGTATTTCAGCGCGGAAAATTCATACATCGATTCTTGGCAAATTCTCTTCGACTCGGCGAACGCCTTGCACAGGCTCTGGGCTACCCACGGATTTTTCTTGTAGAAATCTTCTCTTAATGCCACGGTATGCATAATTGGAAAGATTTTTGTACGCCGGTAATAGTCTTTTTCGACTTGCGGAAAATTGGGAATCAATCTCCGCACTTTGGGGGAGCGCCGCACAAAAGGAGACGGTATGTGGGGGGATAGGATCGCGTCGATCTCTCCTCGCTCCAGCATCGAAGAGAGAGTCTGGTCTGAGGCGATAGGTCGGATGTCGATGCTTTTTGGGAGGTCGTGTTTGATTTTGTCCTCGCGGCCGACATGCTCTTCTCCTCCAGTAAACCATTTCATCTGTTCAGGCTTTACCCCATATTCATGCTGCAAAATCCCCCTCGCCCAGATCGCCATTGTGACCTGATATTCAGGGACACCCACTCGCTTGCCGGCGAGATCTTTGGGTTCCTTGATCCCCGATTCTGTATTGATGTAGATGCAGGAATGGCGAAAGGCGCGCGAAGGAAAGATCGGTATCGCAATCAACTTGGGAGAACCCTTCTCCCGTGCCATGAGATAAGAACCCATGGAAAGCTCCGCAGCGTCGAATTCTTGATGGCGGAGCATGCGCCAAAAGGTCTCTTCGACGCGTAACGGTAGATAGGTCAACTCGACTCCTTCGACTTGGACCCTGCCATCCTGAAGCGCCCGGGTGCGATCATAATCCCAACATGCTAAAGTGAGATGAACTTTTCCCATTTTTATTTTCTCCGAACGTTGCCGACTATTTTCGTTTGGCGGAAATAGTGTTATCCAGCATCTTTTAGCTTTTTTCCTTCACTGCGGCGAGAAATTGCGACGCGCCGATGACGAATTGTTCTTCGTTTCCCTGAAGCACTAAGGCGGGTTCACCCGAGGCGAGAGTTGTCCGGCTTAGAACCGTATAAGACTTACCTCTGAACTCAACCTGTTGTCCTATCGCAAACTGCTTGAGCAGGAGGTAATCTGGGAGCGGATCGATTCTCTCCATCGCTGGGATGCTTCATATCATATCGCAGATCAAATCTGAAATCCGCGTGAGACGACTTTCGATTGACAACATCTTATCCTCTCATTAGAGTCTCGGACCGATGTCAGCTCACAAAGTTCGTATCGCCGTTATGGGTGCAGGCGCCGTCGGCGGATACTTCGGCGCGCGCCTGGCGGCCGCGGGACAGGACGTCGCTTTCATCGCTCGCGGCAAGCATCTCGAGACGATGCGCAGAGAGGGTGTCAAGATAAAAAGCATTCATGGCAACTTCCAAGTCCGGTCCCTCTTTACCTCCGATCCAGCGGAGATTGACGGCGTCGATCTCATCCTCTTTTGCGTCAAGTCCTACGATACCGAAGGGGTGGCGGCGAAATTGGCGCCTCTGATGGGCGAGAAGACTATCATCCTCTCTCTTCAAAACGGCGTCGATAATCCGGACAAGATCGCCGCGCTTTGGGGCAAAGAGCACGCGCTTGCGGGCGTTGTGTATATTAGGAGCGCAAGTTTCAGCGCCGGGAACGATTGAACATGCTGCCGGAGGGAAAATCGTTATGGGGCGGGTTGATGGCGGCGTAAGCGAAAGCGCGAAGGCGATTCAACGGCTCTTCTCTGATGCTCAAGTTCCCTGCGCGATCAGCGTGGAAATCCGTAAGGTCATGTGGACGAAGCTCGTTTGGAATGCTCCGTTTTGCGCTCTCTCTTGCCTTGCACGGGCGACAGTTAAAGAGATTATGGAGTCCGATTCTTTGAGAGGACTCGCTCTGGAATGCATCGAGGAAGTCATAGAGACGGCGAAGTTCCAGGGAATCGAACTTGGACCGTCCGTTGTGGAAGAGACGATGAACCTCTCACGCGCTATCGGCGACTTTAAGCCATGCTCCAAGACCTCGAGGCTGGCAAACCTCTCGAATACGAAGCCTTGAACGGGATCATCGTGAGTTTAAGTCGGGAGGGAAAGAAAGCTCCGGTTAACGAAACCTTCTATGCGGTTCTCAAGTTTCTGGATCATAAGATTCGCAACCAAGGGTCAAAAGAGTGATGAGAAAAGGCATTGGATTGTCTTTGATCTCTTTCTTTTTTCTATTCGGTCCTGTCGGTGCGTGGTCAGCGGAGCCTGCCGGTGATCTCGCGCAGAGGGGTCAATATGTTTTTTTCTTGGCCGGAGGTTGCGCGTGCCACACCGCCCCCAAAGGAATGCCGCATGTCGGGGCGCGTGAATTCCCGATTCCGATGGCAAAGATCTATTCAACGAACCTGACTGCAGATAAGGACACAGGTCTAGGTAGTTGGTCGGATCAACAGATCCACGATGCGATGGTAAAAGGTATTCGACCGAATGGCGAGCGGCTTATACCCGCAATGCCCTATGAGGCTTATTCCGGCATGGCACAGGAGGATCTCAAGGCCTTGATCGCTTATCTAAGAACTTTAAAGCCGGTGCGCAAAGAAAACCTCCGGCCACAAGCCCGTGTTCGTTTTTTCCGCCCCGTGGTCACGCCTTTATGGCTAAAACTGTTCGGTCGCTTTTACGATCCCCCCTCCAGAGCCCCTAAGAGCGGTGTCGAAAGGGGACGATACCTGGCGGAGCATGTGGCGCTTTGCGGCGATTGCCATACGCCGCGAAACTTTATCGGCGTATCGCAGCGTTCCCTTTATATGGCAGGCGCGAAGAAGGGGCCTTTTGGCGAGGAGATCCCGAACATCACCCCGGATAAAGAGACCGGGATTGGAGATTGGAGCCGGAACGATATTGCGGAAATCCTTGTAACGGGTACGAAGCCAGATCTGGATAATGTCCAAGGTCTGATGGAAGAGGTTGTGGAAGCGGGCTACAAGAGGATGAAGCGGGAGGACGCTTTAGCCATCGCCGACTATCTCAAATCGATCCCGCCGATTAAGAATAAGATCAAATAGGCTCTTAGCCAGTTTAGAACCTTACAATAATGTACTGCGGGCTGGCATCTAGATAGGCTGCCAGATTGGCAGCGTTTGCGGGGAATAGTATCCTTGACAAAGTCTGGCACCTGGCCGATATTCCTTGTGGGTTTGTATTTATCGTGCTGGAAGAGGAATTAATACACTGTCGACGCTGCGGCAGTACACTTATTAGTCGGGCGTGACAGTTCATATGCTGCGGTCTCGCGTCCTCTTTGCTGCACTGACCTTCTTCGCGGGGGTCGGTTTAGGCGGTTACCTGTTCTCGAATTCTCAGCCGAGGTCTTTTCTCGCGTTGTCCAACTGCGACTCGTGCTATCGTCCGAGCGACCTCGCAGGCCTGCTTGCCTCCGCCGGAATTCAGAGAGCCACTGCCGCACTTCCCCTGGTGGTGAAAGAAACAGACCGGTGTGTCGCGATCGAACACCCATTCCGAAAGAGAAGGTTCCATTTCGTCGTGTTCCCAAAGAAGGACCTCAAAAACATCGCGGACATTTCCGTCGATGATCAACAGCACGTCCTTGATTGCCTGGCTGTCATTCGAGCGCTTGTTATCGAGAACGGTCTACGGAGCTATAGAGTCGAGACGAATGGCCCAGGTTTGCAGCATGTCACCTATCTGCACTTTCACCTGCTGTCAAAGGAGGGCCACGCCCAAGCCGGCGCTGCAGCGGACGCGCCGCAAGCGGCGCGCCCATAATCACCTGGCCTAACAAAGCGCTGGAGGCGCATCGGCGAGGAGTTTGTGCTTGATGAAACGGAAAGTGGCTTTGAAACTGACTTGCTGAATGAATCGGCTTGCCTTCGTCTCACCTCGCGCTCCGCTTGAATTGTTAACTAATCATTCGCCGCTTCGGCGTTGTTTCGGATCCAGTCTTTGAGACCTTTCTCTTCTTCGTCTTTGTGCGCATGATGCACCTTGGCATGCAGCCATCCCAACTCCACGACTTCCTCCACGCTTCCAGAGATCGTCACGGTGCAAGCCTTTTCACTCGGATACTTTCTGCAGTCAACTTTAACTCGCTTTGCCATAACCATTCTCCTTTCTTTTGTTTCGAGCTCAGAGATCGTACGATTTATTTGGCATATTTTATCGGGTCTTCCAAGCCCGCCTCCTTAAATCCCTTGACTCTTAGCTGGCAGCTATCGCACAGGCCGCAGGCCAGCCCCTCGGGCGTGGGATCGTAGCAGCTCCAGGTTAGAGAATAGTCCAGCCCTAGTCCAAGACCCTTTCTGATGATTTCGGCCTTGGTCATTCGAATCAGCGGGGCGTGGATCTTGCTCTTCGTCTTCCCTTCCACACCCGTCTTTGTCGCGAGATTAGCCATCCGCTCAAAGGCCCGGATGTATTCTTCGCGGCAGTCGGGATAACCGCTGTAGTCGAGCTGGTTAGCGCCGAAGAAGATGTCTTCGGCGTCGATCTTTTCTGTCAGGGCGAGAGCAAAAGAGAGAAAGATCGTGTTCCGCGCTGGGACGTAAGTGACGGGTATGCCTTGGGAAATCTCCTTTGTGCTTCGTCCCTTAGGCACCTCAATCTCATCGGTCAAAGCGGAGCCACCGATGGCTCTTAGATTGAAATCAATAACTAGGTGATTTTCGGCTCTAAGAAAGGCTGCGACTCTTTTAGCTGCTTCGATCTCGCGTTCATGTCGCTGGCCGTA
>DASYRN010000233.1:0-19309 GCA_036004365.1 Binatia bacterium | reverse complement strand
GGATTGAGCTTCAGCCGAGCGTGACGGATGTCGATCGAAGGCTGGAGGTGATGGAGAAAGGGAGAATCGCTGTGGCGGCGGTCGATCCTACGACGAACAGTCTCGGCTATCATCTTAAGGGTGAGCAGGCAGAGAACTGGTGCCGGCTTTACAATGAGTGCACCAAAGAACTCCTGAAAAAACATCCGGACCGCTTCACCGCTATGGCTGCCGTGCCGATGCAAGAGCCGGCCCGCGCCGCGAGGGTGCTCGAACATGCGATCTCGGAGCTCAAGTTCTCTGGTGCCTTTATCGCTACCAACGTCAATCATCGCTACTTCGAGAGCACGGACTTCGACCCATTCTGGGCGAAAGCACAGGAGTTGGACGTGTTGATCGCCATGCACCCGGACAATCCCGCCGGCACCGAGCTCATGGGCTCCTACGGGCTCCGTCTAGTCTGCGGCAACCCGGCCGACACTACGCTTTCACTAGGAATTCTCATTTACAGCGGCGTCTTTGACAGATTTCCCCAATTAAAGCTCCTCACCTTTCACGGCGGAGGCTTTCTCCCTTATCACATAAGCCGTTTCGACCAGGAGTTTGCCACTGGGAACCGAGCTGGCCGTCCCGCGGACCGGCCCCAAGCCATACGCTGCTCCTCCCCTCCGAGCGCCTATCTCAAAAACCTTTACTTCGACACTTTGGTGTATGACGTGGACACGCTCGATTACCTAAAGACAAAGGTCGGCAGCGATCGCCTCATGGTGGGAACCGACTATCCTTATGTCCTGGGGGATTGGATGGGCGTTGACAAAGTCGAAGCCCTGGATTGCTCGGAAGCGGAGAAGGAGGCGATTCTTGAAGGGAACGCGAGGAAGCTTTTAAGAGTGTGAAGGAAAACGGAATCTCTTTGGCTTCGGAGGTGAGAATGAATGCGCAAAGCAGTTCAGGTGAAATCAAGTTCCGAATCCGACATACGATGGTGCCGGTACGAGATCTGGATCGCAGCATCGACTTTTACACCCGGCTTCTCGGCATGGACATTATGCGGCTGCGCGAGCTGCCGGACCAGACGGTTGGTTATCTGGGCTACGGCAGCGAGGATGATGGACCCGCGCTGGAGATGATCCAATATAAGGACTCTGGAGAGTCCAAGATTCCTTTCTGGGCGGGTCATGTGGCCCTTTACGTATCGGATCTCTACAAGTTGGCCGAAACTCTCAAGGCGGAGGGAGTGATTTTTACCAAAGAACCGCAGCCCATGCGTCCGGGAAGCGAGGATAAAGTAGCTTTTATAAAAGACCCCGACGGCTATACGATCGAGTTGACGGAGCGGCACGCGTTGACCGGCCCACCGTTACCGCGCGGCGAGCATAGGCGCTGAGTGCGGATCGCTTATGACAGCGGAGCGCTGCGCGTGACTCAAACTCCGTGCCCCAGCTCGCGGCGCACGATTTTCGTTCCCTCCACCATGGCCATGAGCTTGGGAAGAGCGATCCAGCGCGGCGTCGGATTGAAGCCGCAGTCAGGATTGATCCAGAGTTTTTCCGCAGGCGCATACTTCAGCGCGATGCGAATCCGCTCGGCGACGTCCTCCGGCGTCTCGACATAAAACGATTTCTGATCGATCAGGCCGGCGCCCAGCTCCTTTCGCTGCCCCACCTCTTTCCAGAAATCGATCTCGGCCATCTCCCGATTGGCGAATTCCAAAACAAACTGATCGCACTTGGCGTCAAGAACGCCGGGAAAAAGTTTCCGAAAGGTCCTCTTCACCAGCGGCCGCCCGTGGTGGTTGCCAAAGCAAATATGCATGGCGATCTTGGCCTTAACGCCTTCGACGGTCGCGTTGAAAATCGCCGCCAATTCCTTTCCGTCTTGGTGGATCTCGCTGAAAGCCGGCTCATCGACCTGAATAAATTCGGCCCCGGCCGCAGCCAGCGCCTTGAGCTCCTTGTTCACGATACCGACAAAGTCCCAGGCAAGCTCTTTTTGGTCCCGGTAGCCTGACGTGATGGAGGTACCCGCGGCAAAGGTCGTCGGCCCGGTGCATGTGACCTTGGTTGGCTTCGCGGTGTGTTCCTTTAAATACGCAAACTCCTCTACGATCCCAAGCCCCCCGGGGGCGCTGATCTTGCCCGTAACCTCGTAGACTTCGCGCGTATGATAACCCGGACCTGCCAGAGTCTTCTCCGCCGGCTGCATCTGGATTCCCTGGATGCGCCTGAGATAGGTCCGATAGAAGGAGCCGAATCGGCGCATCTCGCCGTCGGTGATCACATCCACTCCCGCCCGCTCTTGATCGAGAACCGCGACGTCCACCGCGGAATCCAGCGCCTCGGCCACGTCCCTGGACCCCATTCTCCCCGCCTCCGCTTCCTGGCGTATCAGATACCACCAGCCCATCTTCGCATGGCTTCCCACAACCGAGGTGGGAAGAATTGGTAGAGAAGCTTTCATGATCAACCTCCTGGAATGAGATTCATGGTCGGCCTTCGGTCTAAATGCTGGCTGTCACGTATTTCAGTGAAAAAGCGTTGTCGGCCATGATCTGCGTGAGGTTCCGCAAGATCTCTTTCCCTTGGTCATGTCGTTCTCTCTATCTACTCATGGCCTTCGTGGCGGCGTGCGTCCCGGCAAGACGACCGAACACAGCGCCACGCATAAGACCTGCGCCACCCGGATAGTTATAGTAGAAAAAACCGCCTGTGATCTCGCCGGTCGCATACAGACGGTCAATGGGCTTGTCGCTCGTGTCGAGGACCCTGGCCTTGGTGTCGATCGCGACTCCTCCGTAGGTGAAAGTGATCCCGCAGGCGACCGGGTAAGCCGTATAAGGCGGGGTGTCGATGGGCAGGGCCCAACTGGATTTAGGAGGGTCGAGACCGCGCGTCGATTTGCCGTCTTTGGCGGCCGGGTTGAACTCGCCTGGCTGGACAGCGGCGTTGAACTCTTCCACAGTCTGCCTCAGAACATCCGGAGAAATGGTCAGTTTTCCTGCAAGCTCTTCTAAGGTTTCCGCGACAACAGGAGTCCCGGTGGAGTAACGCTCCTCAAGGAGCTGCACCGTCTTCTGATCAAAGATCTGGTAGGCGACAGTCCCAGGCTGAGCCAAGATACTATGGCCGATCTTGGCGTAGGTGTATTGGCCCAAATCTTCTCCCTCATCGACGAAGCGCCTACCCAGCGTGTTGACCATGATCGAGTAGGGGTAAGATAAACGGTTTGTTTTGTCAGTAAGTTGGATCTGCCCTACGGCCGGCGCATTGGCGTCCACCGGGGTAGCATGGCTTCCCTGAAAGTCTCCCGCCGGCTTAGCGCCAAGATCCAAGGCCACCTCCAGGGTCTCTCCTGTGTTGTGCCGCGTTCCCCGGACTTTGACTTTCTCCCAGTTTGCACCAAGGTAACGGACACGCATTTCCGCACTCGCCTCGAATCCGCCTGAGGCCAGCACCACCGCTCCTGACTTGATATCCCTGAGACCACCGGCCGTTTTTACTTGCACACCTCTGACCCCACCGCCATCCTGAAGGAAACCTAACATCTCAGCATCATAGAAAACATGAATGCCTGCCTTCTCGCACGCAGCAAAAAGATAACCCATAAGTCCGAGGCCCTTGTTTTTCACCTCGAGGATGCTTCCCGGATTGAAGCGCCGCTTGCCCCCCATTTGCACCGACCAGAGCGAAGTCCATTCCCACTCTATTCCCAGCCCGGTCATCCATAAAACTGTGGCGTAGGATTCCTCGGCCAGGGTTCGAGCAAGTGCGGGGTCGGCACGGCCCCGAGTAACCCGCATGATATCTTCAAAATACCGCTCCGCAGAGTAATCTCCCACCTCCACACAATTCCATTCCGCAGGGGGAAGCGAAGGCAGTAGAGGTTTCAGGCCCTCAAGGCCTTCGTAGGCGAAGCGAAACAGGCCGCCGCTAAACCTGCTGTTCCCGCCCCTCTCTTTGGCAGACGCCTTTTCCACCACGAGCACTTCCGCGCCTTTTTCCCGCGCCGCAAGGGCGGCCGTAAGGGCGGCATTCCCTGCCCCCACAACCACCACATCACATTGATGCTTCACTCCGCTGTCCATCTCTAAAGATCTCTGGGAGAACTTATATACGTAGAGCATTGTTGGTCAAGCAGATAGTCTCTTGACTTCGGGTCTTTGCCGCGAAAGAGTGAGCCCTGGAGAAAAAAATGGGTTATCTTCCTTTAGAAGAGCTAGCAATGTTCGACGCCGTTGAAGTCGATGACTATGAGACTGCGGTGGAGGAGATTTATCGTTTGGGTTGGACCGATGGCCTCCCTGTGATCCTACCCACCCTGCGTTTGGTTCAGAGAATCCTGGATTATCTCGGTCGTCCTCCCGATGAGGTTATCGGCGTCATACCGCCATATCATGGCGTGGCCACGCTAGAGAAGATCGCAGTAAACTGTGTGATGGCTGGCTGCCTTCCGGAGCACCTCCCCGTAGTCTTGGCCGCTCTGCGTGCCATGTTGAAGGAGCGCTTCAACCTCAACGGCGTCCAGGCTACCACTCACTGCGCTGCGCCCCTCCTCATCGTGAGCGGGCCCGTGGTCGAGCAGCTTGGCTTTAATTCCCGCGACAACCTCTTTGCGGGCGGATGTCGGGCCAACGCTGCTGTCGGAAGGGCCATCCGCCTGATTCTCTGGAATATAGGCGGGGGCCGTGCGGGTGAGCTCGATAAAGCCGTGCTTGGACATCCGGGAAAGTGGTCGTATTGCATCGCTGAAGAGCAGGAGTGGAATCCCTGGGGGCCTCTCCATGGGGACCGCGGATTTAACCCTGCAGAAAGCTGTGTAACCGTCTTTGCCGGCGAGGCTCCGCACCATATCATGACTGGAGGAGGATACAGTTCACCAGATAAGGTCCTCACAGTCCTGGCGGATTCCATGGCGACGCTAGGCAACAGCACGATGCAGGCCGGCGGGGACATGGTCTTGGTTATTGGGCCCCTAGTGGCGAGGCATCTGGCAGAGAAGGGCTATAGTAAGTCTGACGTGAGGGCCACCGTTATCGAGCGCGCGCGCAAGCCGGCACGTCTGATGAAGGCGAACGAATACCTGGGCGAAAGTCATCCCTTCCACTTTAGCCGCTTCATGAACTCGCGAGACGACGAAGCTTTAGTGCCCTTGATCCGACGGCCGGAAAATCTCCTCATCATGGTTGCTGGGGGCTGGGGATCGGGAAGCGGGATATGCGCCTTTATCCCCGGGTGGGGACAGCATGGAGGTTTTGCCGAGACGGAAAAGATCGATTTTCCCAAATGAGGATTCATTGGAACACGCTAGGAGGCCCGAAGATGTCGATTCGTATGATGAACCCGGTAGCGAAGCCTCATCGAGAGGCTTTCCGCAGACCCGTCCGGATTGAGGAGCTTCACGGGCGACAGCTGGGACTTCTCTTCAACGGTCATGTCTCTGCTGTGAAGTTCTGGAAACACCTACAAGATCTACTATCGGAGCTTTACTATCCTCGGAGCGTCACTTCCCTGCGCAAAGAAAACACCTTTGCTCCCGCGGCAGCCCAGGGCGAAATTGCCGAACTCACGATTCGAACGGAGCTGGTGCTCGTAGGCGTCGGCGCCTGAGGGTCCTGCACCAGCGGCTCCGTGTGGGACGCCATAAGACTGGAAAAAGAGGGGATACCCACCGTAGTAGTCGTGCACGATATCTTCGCCGAGGCGGCCAGAGAGCAGGCCAAAGCCGGCGGGATCCCCGATCTCAGACTTCTCGTTTATTCCCAGCCACCTCACGGGGAGACGGAGGATCAGGCTCGGGCCGCGGCGCGGCAGATAGCCGAAGCGCTCCAAGTATTCGCACTCACGAACTGAGAAGTTTCTCGTCCTTGACAGAGCAAGATACAAGACAGTATGGGAGAAGAAACCCTTTTGGAGGTCCATGCCATGAGAAGGATCCGCTTCAAAGCTGAACGGTCGATATGGATATGGCTCGCTGCCTTTGGATTGTCGTTCGCGCTTGCCACCCAGGCGCTGGGGGCAGCTCCCTATTATGAGGGGAAGACCATCGAGGTCATTATTCCCTTCCCCGTGGCGGGTGGCTCGGACATCTGGATTCGCACGATAGCGCCGCATCTTGAGAAGCAGATACCCGGCAATCCCAAATTCAACTTCCGCAACATCGGCGGCGGCAGAGGCATCCCAGGCATGATGGAGTTTGCTCAGAAGGCCAAAGCGGATGGGATCACGGTCCTGGTAAGCTCGGCGACGAATTACTTTCCGGTTCTCTTGGGAGACAAGGCGGCCAAGTACGATTTTCGCCAGTGGAAACCGCTGCTCGTGAATCCCGTCGGTGGTGTGATGTATGCTTCTCCGGCCGCCGGTATCAAAAGATTGGAGGATCTCGCCAAAGCCAAGGATCTGATTTACGGCGGGATCAGCGCGATTGGGCTGGATCTGATCCCACTTATCAGTTTCGAGCTCTTAGAGATGGACGCAAAAGGGGTGCTCGGTTTCAAGGGCAGAGGCGAGGCGCGGATTGCGTTTGAACGCGGGGAAACCAATCTCGATTATCAGACGACGCCCGCCTACAACGCGACGGTAGTCCCTCTAATCAAGGAAGGCAAAGCCATACCGTTGATGAGCTTTGGCCAGCTCGACGACAAAGGGAATATCGTCCGCGATCCCGCTGTGCCTGATCTTCCAACGGTTCCCGAAGTTTATGAGAAGCTCAAGGGAAAGAAACCCTCGGGCAGATTCTGGGAAACTTACAGAGTCTTTATGCCTTCCGCGTTTGCCGTGCAGAAGATTCTCTGGGTCAAGGCGGATGCCCCGGCGGAGGTGCTAAGGGTCTTTTATGAGGCGGCGGACCGACTTGGGAAAGACAAGGAGTTTCTCGCCAAGACCGACAAGGTTTTGGGGGGCTATCCTCTGTTGCGCGGCGATCGGCTCGAAAAAACCATCCAACAAGCTTTTCAGATCGACGCGGAGACCCAGCGTTTCGTCAGGGAGTGGGTGGGCAAGAAGTATCGCGTCAAACTCGACTAGGGTAGAAGACTGGAGTGATGGAGTAATGGAGTGATGCGTACGAAATCATTGTTCCAACCGTTCCAGCAGTTCAAGCAGTTCAATTCGTCATTACACAATAATGAATCGGGTCTAAAGCGGTTTGAACGTTTTGAACGGCTTGAACCGTTCTCTGTACTCCTATACTCCAATGCTCCATTTCTCCCCAGCGAAATTGCTCTCGCATGTGGGATGCTGCCCTAATCGCCCTCGAGAGGTTCGCAAGTCCTGTTCATCTGGGCATGCTCACGGCCGGTGTCGTGGCCGGCACGGTCATCGGCATCCTGCCCGGCCTGGGAGGCATCGCCTGCGTAGCACTCCTTCTCCCTTTCATTTACACACTCGATGTCCACACGGCGATGGTCCTTCTGATAGGATCCTTGGCGGTCGTCCACACCTCGGACACGATCACCTCAGTGCTGATTGGCACTCCCGGCTCCGCGGCGGCCGCCGCGACGATTTTGGATGGTCACCCGCTAGCCAAGCAGGGCCAGGCGGCCAGGGCATTGAGCGCCGCCTTTTTGTCCTCGTTGATCGGCGGCCTCATCGGCACAGTTTTTTTGACCCTTTCCCTGCCCATCGCGCGGCCTCTGGTTCTGCTCTTCGGATCTCCCGAGTTGTTGATGCTCTGTGTCCTGGGACTTTCCTTTGCGGGATTTCTAACCGGCGGGGCGCCTCTTAAAGGCGGTCTCGCGGCGTGCTTAGGACTCTTACTGGGAAGCGTCGGCGCCGCTCCTGCTGACGCCGTCTATCGCTATACCTTCGACCAGCTCTACCTGTCAGACGGGATCCCGTTGGTCGGGGTGGCATTGGGAGTTTTCGGCATCGCGGAGATTATTGATCTTCTGGCCAAAGGCGGGCAGATCGCGGAGCGCATCAGTCTCGGCCACGGTTGGCTCCAGGGAGCTAGAGACGTGGTCCAGCATTGGGGGATCGTCGTGCGCGGCTCCCTCATCGGTGTGTGGGCCGGGATTCTTCCCGGCATCGGGGCCACGGCGGGATCGTGGATGAGCTACGGGCACGTGGTGGCTCTGGCCCGCGATCGGGAGCGCTTCGGCAAGGGAGACATTCGCGGCGTGATCGGCCCGGAGAGCGCCAACAACTCCGTCGAGGCCGGCGATTTCATCCCCACGCTTCTGTTTGGCGTTCCGGGCGGTGCGCCGTCTGCGCTCTTGCTGGGCGCTCTGTTTTTCTACGGCATTCAGCCCGGCCCGCGTATGGTTCAAGAGAACCTCGATCTGATTTTTACGATTATCTGGAGTTTTGCCTTCGCCAATATGATCGGCGCCGCGCTGTGTCTTTTTCTGAGTCCCGCCCTGGCGCGCCTCACCTGGGTTCCCTTCGCTCGGTTGGCTCCGGCCATAGTGGTCACCATTTTTTTCGGCGCCTTTCAAAGCTCCGAGCACTTCGGCGATATCTATTGCATGCTCGGGTTGGGATTGCTGGGCTGGCTGATGAAGCAGCTCGGTTGGCCGCGCGCCCCTTTTCTCGTTGGCTTCGTTCTGACCAAACCGACCGAACAGTATCTGTGGTTGTCCATCAGCCGCTACGGGTTGGAATGGCTGCTGCGGCCCGGAGTTATTGTGCTAGGCCTCTTGCTTCTGGCTTCCATCGTCTGGATCTTCCTGGGAAAAGGCAAAGGAAAAGAAACTCCGGCCGAGGAAGCTGAAGGAGCAGTTCTTCTGGGAAAAGTCCCGTCGGTCCTTTTCACCTTTTTTGTTTTACTTGTCGTAGTGGCGGCCCTCTACGAAGCGCGTACATTTCCTCACTTGGGCGCCATCTTCCCGATGGCGGCTACGATCCCTGCCGTTCTCATGGCTGTAGTCCAGCTCGTTCTCGATCTGCGCGCCACTGGCACGGCACCGGGGCCAGAGACGCGGACGAAATCGAAGCTGGCCCTGGGCTATTTTTTTTCACTCGTTCTGTATTTTTTTCTGATCTGGCTTATTGGGTTTAGCATTGCGACCACGATCTTTACTTTCACATTCCTCTACGGGTGGGTGAAAGTGCGCTGGGCCTATGCTCTGATCTATACGTTCTGTCTCGTCGGTGTGATGCAATTCATGGGCTGGCTGCTCGGCCTCCATTGGCCCCAAGCCGTCCTGCTCGGCCTCTAAGGTTCCGGCTGTTCTAAATAGCAGCTAGGAAAATTTTTACTGCTTATAGATTTTGTCGATAAAGCCGCTTTTTTCCAACTCCCGCACAATGCTTTCGTCCACCATGTCTTCGAAGCGGAGACGCGCCCCGGGCTTACGGCTGACCGCGTCTTTGATTTGCATCTCAACCCCCGCTCTAGTCACCAGCGGCACGGTGTCAAAGAGCTTCGCGCTCGCAGTGTAGGCATCCTCCAGATAGGCCTCGTTCGTTATTCTGCTGTATTTGGAAATGATTTTCTTAGTCTCTTCCTTGCGGGTCTTGAAAAAATGCGTAGCTTCCACGTGCGCCATCACAACCTTCTTGACCGTCTCCCTGTGACGTGAAATATAGCCCTTCGTCGTGGTGGCGCAGATGTAAGGAAACTCAAACCGCTTCTGAAAATCCGCTGTGCTTATGAGGATCCTGAAGGGCATGCCTTGGGCCAAGTGAATAATCCCCGGAGGCGATGGAAAGCCTGCGATTCTCCCGGTGCGAAATGACGCCGCCCTTTCCGTCGGACCGCCTACCTGCATGATGAGAACCTGCTTATCGGGCTCCAAACCCAATCCTCGGACTAACGCGCGCGCCGCCACGTCTGACGCGCTGCCGATCCGGCTTATGCCGATGCTTTTCCCTTTCAAATCTTCCGCTGATTTGACGGACTCGTGCACCACCAATTCATACGGAAGGGAATTGAGATAACAGGCGACCATCACGAGATCGGCGCCTGCGACCACTGCGCTGGCTACACCCCCGCCCGAGGCGTTGGCCAATTGTACGTCCCCGGCCAAAAGACTGGTCACGCTGGTTGTGGTGCTGGGTATGAAGATCAAGTCTACGTCCAGTCCGTTCTTCTTATAGAAACCGCGATCTTGAGCCAAGTACCAGACGGCATTGTTGCTCTCAAGGGCGCTGTAAGAGGCTTTGATCTTTTCCTGAGCCCGCGCATCCGTCAAAGAAAGGGAAGAAGAAACAGCCAGCAGTGCACCAAGAAAACAAAATCCCCGCGGAAGTTTCATATGACCTCCTTGAAGATCTGACGATAAGAAGCGCGACTTTCGAGCCAGGTCTACCGCGATCCCGGCAGAATGTCTAGAAGTAACGGAAGCGTTTGCGTAGGTTGAACCGACCCTCGCTTATCGGATATTGTCCCTACGCATGCGGTGATACGGACCGTGCGATTTAGTTTCTAGTTTCTCGTTTCTAGTTTCAGGTCTCGGGTTTCGGGTTTAACTCGAAACTCAAAACTCGAAACTCGTAACCGCGAAAGCGCAGAGATTGGAGGAGACCGATGCCCTTAGCAAACGTGCGTGGTGTCAACATCAACTATAAAATCCTGGGCGATCATGGCCCCTGGGTGGCGCTTTCACCCGGAAGCCGGCGCGACCTCAGCGCCGTGGAGCCACTGGCCAAACGGGTAGCCGACGCGGGCCACCAGGTCGTGATCTTCGACCGGCGCAACTGCGGCGCATCCGATGTCGTCATCGCCGGCGAGGATTCGGAGTATGAGATTTGGGCCGATGACATTCACGAGTTGCTGTCGCAGCTGGGTGCCCTTCCCGCCTTTGTCGGCGGCAGCTCTTCCGGTTGCCGAACCTCGCTCCTTTTTGCCCTGAGGCATCCCCGCGCCGTCCGCGGTCTCTTGCTGTGGCGCGTTACCGGCGGCCGCTTGGCGTGTGAGCGCCTGGCTCAAGAATATTACAGCCAGTACATGGCCGCCGCGAAGCAAGGCGGAATGGCCGCGGTGTGTGAGATGGAGCACTGGAAAGAGCGAATCGAAGCAAGAGTTGGGAACCGCGACGCGTTGATGAAAATGGATCCCGCCCGCTTCATCGCCGTCATGTCCCATTGGCGCGAGTACTTCATTCGCGGCGCCGATCTTCCCGTCATCGGCGCGAGCGAAGCGGAGCTCAAATCAATTAAAGTACCCACCTGCATCATTCCAGGCAATGATAACACACATGGGCGTCAGACCGGCGAGAACTTAGGCCGCATTCTTTCCAACGCCGAGGTGCATATCTTGTTCCCGAAGCACTACGACATGGACTTGAGCCCAAGAGAAGAGTGGGACGAAAAAGCCGGCGAGATGGCTGCGCTCTTCAGCGATTTCATGAAGCGCGTGGCAACATCACTAAACTAATGTGGTGTCTCCGAAATTCGCAACAAAAGTTTGCCGTCATTCCGGCCAAGCTGGCGGTTCCGCCAGAGGCGGATCAGCCTCAGGCTGAAGCTAGCGCGAGCCGGAATCCAGGAAACAGAAGGTCCGGATTACCGCTTTCGCGGTAATGACGAAAGGGAGAGCCGACTTGTTCCGTGAAGACTTCTGAGACAGGACACTAACACGTTGCTGAAAAGCTAGGACCCAAACACGGCGAACACCTTATCCGAGTTCGAAATCCACGATTCCAGGAACACCGCTTCGTCGGGCTTCCGTTTAAGCTCGGCCATTGCCCCCGCAAGGCAGAACCAGTTCAGAAGCTCGTGGTGCCCTCGGTCTTCCGCCTCTTCCAAGGTCGTATCGCGCCACGTCTCCCACTTCCCCGCGCGCAGCGCCTCGAAGTAACGCTTGTCCGACTCTACGTCCGGGTACATGCGGCCGTGCTTCGCGGTCAAAAAAGAGTGCGACCAGCTGGACGAGGCGATCAAAGCGACTTTCCACGGACTCCGCGCCAAGGCCCGAGCCGTCGCGGCGCCGATCTGGAAACAGCGCCAGGGTTGCGGTCCCGGCGGATCTTCGTCGCCCTCCTCGATGCTCCGTCCTTTCGAGGGTGTCGGGGGCACGCCTTGGCTGCCTGTCAGGTGGCGTCCGTAGGCGTTGACCGTGAACGGCACCACGGGATGCGGGAACCCCGTTCGGTCCCAGTCGAGGTAGAGCACGGAGTTGACAAACGCGTGTCCTAAACCGGCGTGTAGGGGTTTGTAGGCGTAGGCGATGTCAAACCCCTCGTTCAAAAGGGCCGATGCGAGGCGCTTCCCGCCGATCCGATGTCCGCGGATCGCAAAGCTCTTGTCTTTCGGCTCATTCCAAGAGTTCGCTCCTCTCTGGTTATGCAGCCACGGCTGAAACTCCGCCGCGTCGTACGCGAGGATGGAAAACGCCGGAACGCAATCTTCCCGGTAGTTCTCAAATTGATCGTCACCCCAGATGACGCAGAAATCGGGCTGGAACGCATCGAGCGCGCGGCGCGCCCGGCGAAAACCATCGATCATGGCCTGGCGATGCTCGTCGGAATGCGCCTGCCCTTCATCCGTTCCCCACTGCCGGCGCATAGGCTCCGGCCAGTTATCCATAGAGCGCAGCCGCTCCGGCAGCGCCGGGTCTGCCAGACACATCTTGATGCGACGGGTTATATTCCCCTGGATCGAGAGCCCTGGATAATGAGTGATGCCAAGCCCAAGTATCTCTCCCATAGCTCCTCCTCGAGCAGCGACCGACACGCGGACCTTAGACCGTCTACTTCTTAAACCCACCCAAGAGGGCCCTTCTTCCGCTGTCCCAAAAGGATTTCACATTCTCGTATCCGGCTTCTCTCAACCACTTCATCTGCTCCTCCAGCGACGGAGTCATGCGATCGAAATTCAGGAAACAACCGCCGGCTTTCACCAGTGAAAAAGTCTCGCCGTAGATCGCCCGAATGATGTCCGGTGAGCGGACATTATGGATCGCTATCGAAGACACGACAGCCTCAAAGGGCCCTTTGATCTTCCGGCTCCAGCCCCGCTTACTAAAATCACAAAGGACATACTGAAAGCGTCCCTTGAGGTTTCCCATGCGCTTCCGACCCAGCCTGACCATCTCCTCCGATCCGTCCTGGCAGACGGCAGTGGCTCTAGGAAAATAGGTCAGGAGAAACTGGGCCAACGCCCCATACCCCGCCCCTACATCTAAGATGCGGATCGGGGCTTCTTGCTCATAGGGCAAGGTTTTCGCCATCAAATAGAATGGCTCCTGCCGCTCGGCCTCCCTTTGGTCCTGCCGGTCCGCCCAGTCGTGAACGTAATTTCGAGAATCCCAATCGTGGTGGTCCCACGGATCTGATATTTTCGGCATCTGCATTCTCCCCGAATCGACTTCGCTTCCGGCTCTTCGGTAGTTGAAAAATATCACCCCGGATCTCAGGCCGCAATCATAGACTCAAGCAGAACAGGATTCCGCTTGACACCGCCTCCCTGAGGAACTAAGCTCCGTGCCGTCAAACGCAAAAAGTCTGGGAGAAAACGCCAGATAATTTTACCGACGGCAGTAACATGAAGACTCGTCTTATTCTTTTTCTCATTATCTCTCTCGTCACTATCGATCTGATGCAGCATCGATCCTACGCGGCCGATCCTCCGGGGTTGCGCAAGGTCCGCATGGCCTTCACATCGCTGTCGGCGGTGATGATGCCCCCCTGGCTAGCGCGGGAAGCCGGGATTTTCAACAAGCATGGCTTAGAGGTGGAAGTCATCGCCACACCCACGGGCATCGAGGGGATGAATGCCCTGATCGCGGGCGAAGTGCAGTTCTTGCAGATATCCGGCGGCACCACCGCCAGCGCGGCCTTGGGCGGCGCCGACGTAATGATCGTCGGCACCACTCTCGATACCCTGGTGCAGAATTTGATGGCCCGTCCGGAGATTGAAAAGGCAGAGCAGCTGCGTGGCAAGTCCCTGGGCATCACCCGCTTCGGAACTTCCATCGACGTGGGCGCGCGCATCGCGCTGCGCCATTTCGGACTCGTGCCCGAAAAAGATGTCGCCATCGTGCAGGTCGGCGGCATGGAATCCATGGTTGCCGCCCTGCAAGGCAATCGCATCCAGGCCGGGATTCTTTCGTATCCGGCAATCACCCAGGCAAAGAAGTTGGGACACCACGTGCTGCTCGATGTCGCCTCTCTCGGGCTTCCGTATGCGTTCACGGGCATGACGACACGGGGCCGAACCATTCGCGAGGATCCGGACCTCGTGCGCCGCTATATGATGGCGCAGGTGGAAGCGATCGCCCGTGCGAAGAGGGATAGGAACCTCGCCATGACAGTCATGGGAAAATATCTCCGCACGACCAATCCCGCATCGCTTTCTGACGCTTACGAAATCGACGTGCAGAAATATATGCTCAAAGTACCTCTTACGACCGTCGATGCGGTCAAGTCTGTGCTCGAAGACCTCTCTACCAGGAACCCGAAGGCAAAAGACGCGGACCCGCATAGGTTCTTTGACGATTCATTCGTGCGCCAGATGCAGTCCAGTGGCTTTATCGACGTGCTCTACCGCTAAACAAACGTCAACTCATCCTGGCTACTTATTACTCCGACGCATTCACGGCGCAATGTTGATCGCAACAGGCTATCGCGAAGTATGTCGGAGCGAGGCGATTCACCCTTCGACAAGGCTCCGGGCGATCGGCTCCGGATTACCGATTACAATCATTGACCGTTCGTGCTGAGCCCTTCGACTCTCTCAGGACAGGCTTAGTCGAAGCATGAACAGATTGTACATGACTGAAAAGCAAATGAATCTTTTTCAACGGTCTGGCAAAATTTCCCTGTCGGGCAGCAGTAGTTCCAGTGCGAAGGCATCCGGGTGATGGAAGTCGGGCTTGCCCGGCGGGTGCTTGAGCGCCCAATAAGAGAGCGCGCCGCCCTCCGCTTCGACCACCGCAGAGAGCGCGAGTTGCAGCGGCGCGTGTGCCTCTGTCGTCGGCAGACGATCCAAGCGAACGATAGCGTCGAGAGCGAAACTATCGCCGGCGCTGCGCATCGTGACACTTGGGGCTAGCTCTTCATCCGCAAGCGGCGCACCTTCCCGATAGCGGCGAAAGGCATAAGCCGCCCACTCGCCCGATGGAGCAAAGTTAAACTCGTGGTACGCCGAATGGCCCTTCACCGAGATGAAAACCTCAAAGCACGTGTGCTGCCAGAGGCGATCCGCCCTGCGTGGCGGCCGAGGGGGCGGAATCCGCAGACGGGTTAAGTCTCCCTTGAGAGCATAAGTGACAGCAAGCGCCCTACCGCTGCGTCCACCACACACGGGCTTCGATCCCATGCACGGCAGGGCTGTATGTTTCAGGATGGCATGTGAGCTGAGCAGTATGCGGGACGTAGGGCGTCGGCATGATCACGATCGGAGCATAACGGATTGCGGCTCAGCTAAGCGATTCAGTCCCGCAACACTAATTTATTCAACCGGTGCTCTAGAGGCGACTGACACACCACGAACGCCCGCCTTCTCGATCGCCTGCGCGACCAGGCCCGAGGCTTTTACGTCTTCGATGAATTCGCGCAGGTACTTTGCGCACGGATCGCGGTCCTTTGAAAAACCCAGCGCTTGTTGAATCGCCATGAATCGGCCATCGAGCACACGCGAGCCCGGAAGCTTCTCGGCGCCAGTAAGGAGCGGCTGCCTCACTCCGGCGACGACGTCCGCCTTGCCTGCAACGAGCAGTTCGAACGACGCGTTGGGGTCGGGTGCGCGCACCAGTTGGGCGCTTTTTAGACTCCGGCTCAAGAACAAATCGTAAGCGCTCTTGGCCGATACGGCGACCCTCACTCCCTCACGGTCCACGTCCGCTATCGTGCGAAGCGCGGATCCGGCCGGTATGAGATATGTGCCTTCGATCTCGATATAGGGGGCGGTGAAGCTGAGTTCGCCCGCGCGCCCCGGCTCGACGGCGAGGAATGCGACATCCCAGGCGCCGGATCGCACTCCCTCGACCATCTGTCCGGCCGACTCGTAGCCGACAAGCTCGACCGGCACGCCAACCCGCCGGCCAAGTTCCCGCGCGAGATCAACGGCCACGCCACGGAGATCTCCGCTGGTCGGATCTCTTGTCGCCAGCACCGGGTTTCCATAGTTGATTCCGACGCGCAGCTTGCCCGTCGGTGAGAGGAGAGAAAGCAGAGTAGGTGAAATCACAAATCCAACCTCCTTGGCCTGTTGAATGCAATATCGCTGTTGAAAAAGCCTGTCATCAGACCGATCAAAAAGGTCTCAGTTGCAAGGCGCGCGAAAAATCGATTCTTCCGCTCGCTCAGGACAGGCTAAGCACATGAGCGAAATGGGGTGTTGGAGTATGGGAGTATTGGAGTTAGTGAGTTTTAAATGCATCACTCCATTACTCCATCAATCCCGCACTCCAGTCTTTGCTACGTTGGAGCCAGGCGATTGATGGTTCGACAGGCTCACCATGCACGGGTCAAACATAATAAATTATTTCACTTCTTAACCGTTCATCCTGAGCAAAGTCGAAGGATGAGCCTTTTTCAACGGTCTGTCACTACGGCAGGAATCTCAAGTCTAGCAGCTGTTCTACCGTCAAGCTTTTTGCCTTGGGCTCGTCTTTGGCCGCGTCATCCAAGACTAACTTCAACCCCTTCAAGGTCGGTCGCCCGTCATCCGGCAGCGAACGCATATAGCCAGCGTACGCTTTTTCAGCGGTCTGCCGATCCTCCAATCGACTCAGAACCATTATTTTTTTGACCGCCTCAGTCTGATGAGTCTTGAAATAGCGAATGGCCTCCACATAGGCCGCCATAAACGGCTTGACGATGTGTCCTTGGGCTTGAAGATACTCTTCCCTCGCAACAAAGTTCACGTGAGGAAATTCGATGCCCTTCTCGATGAAGTCCAGGAGAGGATTCAAGCCGACTTTTTGCGCGACCAAGGCCTCCTCCGGACTGAGGATGGTGGCATGAATCGTTCCCGACTTGAGGGCGAGCAATCTCGCCTGCGAACCGCCGACTTGCATAATATTGACGTCACCAGGACTTAAACCGAATTGGCTTAAGGCCAGCTTCACCACAAAATCCGTGTTGCTGCCAAATCGACTGATCCCGATTTTCTTGCCTTTCAATTGTTCGGACGTCGAGATGCCGCCCGACGCGATAAAAATATAAGGCAGCACGTTGGTCACGCCGCCGATGATTTTGATCTTCGCTCCCCTCAAGTACGCGTTCAGGAACGGCGGCCCTCCCGTCATCAGGAGATCCAGACTTTTTCCTACCAGCGCCTGCACAGATAAGGAGCCGCCGGCGATAAAGATCATCTCCAAGTTGACTCCATGTTTCTTGAAAATTCCGGCCTCTTGGCCGAGGTAAAGAGGGGCAGCGCCGTGAAAGCCGTTGAATCCGACCTGTAGCTTGGTCAACTGGGTCTCCGCCCTTCCGGGCATGAAAAGAAACGAGGCGAGTGCAGATAATAGTAAAACCGCTTTTTTCAATTTAACCTTCAACCTTGGGCCTGCGTGATCCTCGTGGCTAATTCAGCCACAGTGGGTTCTTCGAAAACGCAAGTCTGGGGTAATTCCACTTCAAGCGCCGTACACACCCGGGACACCAACTGAGTGGCCAGCAATGAATCCCCTCCCAGTTCGAAAAAATCATCGTGGATGCCTACCTCCTCCAGGCCGAAAGCTTCAGCCCAGATACGAGCCAGCTTTCTTTCAACCTCCGTTCGGGGCAAAACAAGCGGCGTTTCTAGCTCTGGCCTGGACCGGCCAGGATCAGGAAGCGCTCGCCTGTCTAGCTTTCCGGTGGGCGTGAGGGGCAGAGCCTCCAAGAGTACGAAGGCCGAGGGGATCATGTAGTCGGGCAACTTCTCTCTAAGGGCGCGCCGTAGTACGCTAACGGTCGGTTGGCAATTTGCCGCGGCCACGACGTATGCTATCAGGCGCTTTTCCTCCCCCTGTCCCTCGCTCGCAACCACGGCTACCTCTTTAACCTGTTCGAGGGCCAGCAAGATCGACTCAATCTCGCCGACTTCGATCTTTATTCCCCTGACTTTTACCTGAAAATCCTTTCGGCCCATGTGCAGAAGGCAACCATCGGGCAACATGAGTCCGAGGTCTCCCGTCAGATAGATACGTTCGTCTCCACCGTTAGGATCGGCTAGGAACTTGGTCTGGGTGAGGTCAGGCTTTCGCCAATAGCCTGGGGAAAGAAAGCGACTCCTGACCGCGATTTCACCCATCTGGTTGAATCCAACTTTTTTTCCTTCCTCGTCAAGCAACAGGACTTCTTTGTCCCGGACTTCATAGCCAACCGGCACAGTGCTCCCCTCAATCTCAGTGTCCTTGTCGATAAAATATTGCCTGGCTGTTCCAGTCTCATTGGATGCCAACGAATTGACCAAAATACATTCCGCCGAGAAATGTTTCTTGAACAGCTCCACGTCTTCTTTGGTGACCCCCTCACTCCCCAAGTAAATTAGCCGAACGCTCGAAATCCTCTCGCTCTCATCCAGGGTCCCGACAAAGCGGCGAAAGAGAGTCGGAACTGAAAAATACATGCTGATGTTCTCCCGCATCAGCCACTTCGCCAGAGGGTCGAGGCCCTCCTTATGGAGGTCAAACGGAAAAAGAGCTGCGCCATTGAGCAAGGCGCCAAAGATGTTCCTCACGGATGCACTGAAACCGCAGGAATAGAGAAGAGACAGCCGGTCGTCCAGTGAAATGTGGAAGTCATTGGTATGGGACATCACCTTTTGCAAAATATTGTGATGGCTCTGGGTGACTCCTTTTGGCTGGCCGGTTGAACCGGAGGTATACATGATAGAGGCGATCGTTTGCGGCGCGATAGACAAGCCTGGGTTCTCATCGGAGAAGCTCGAACTCAGTTCATCAACATACAGTGCACGCCGCTCGGCCCCGGCTAGTTGGTCTAGGAGAGAGCTATGATGGTTATTGCCCACGATGAGCCCTGCCTGGGAATTTTCCAGCATGAGAGCAATCCTTGGAGTCGGAAAAGAAGGATCCAGCGGAACAGAGATCTTGCCCGCTTTCAAAGCACCAAGGATGGCAGTGATCATCGGGACATGATGCTCAAATAGGAGCGCAACGGGTTCGTTCGCTTTTCCCTGCTTGGCTAGGATAGCCCATGCCACTTGGTTAGCAGCCTTGTTCAGCGCATCATAGGTGAGGGTACAGCTCCCTGTCTTTATGGCAATCCGGTCAGGATACCTGGCAACCTGTTGCTCGAAGCGATCCGAGATTGATTGCTCAATCTCTTCGTTGTGAAATTCGATGAAAGGATTGGTCGGGCTGACCCGACGGGTCTGGCTCGATGGCTGCGCGGAGCAATCCCTAGCAATTTTGGACGAATCATGCATATTTATGACTTTTCACGGATCTACTTTGGCTGTTCGGCCTCCGAATAGCGAGTAAGACGCTATAGGACGAC
>DASYRN010000232.1:0-12215 GCA_036004365.1 Binatia bacterium | reverse complement strand
CGAATTTTACATTCCGATGGAGAACATCCGCTCCAAATCATGTCTCGAGTAGACCCGGAACGCTATCAATGTCTCCGATGAGGCTATCCCTGGAACTTTGCGAATATGCTCCGTGACCACCTTGGCGAGATCGTCATTGGTTTTTACCCGGACGATCGCGGCGAGGTCATAGCGACCTGCAACCGAATAAACCTCGCTGACCCCTTCCAAGTCCGCAACCGTGTCCGCTACGCTATTGATTTTGTCCCGCTCAACCGTCAACAAAACGATGGCTGATAACATGACACTCTCCTTATCAGTGGCTTCTCACCGACGAAAGAGTGGATGCGCTGGTCGAGCTGTCGGTGGGTTAAAGGTCCTGTGCCTGTTCTTCTTGTGGTGGAAGGAAAACGGCCTGTCAGCCTCATTCATCTATGCGAGCTAACTCCCCCAGCTCTCATTTTCCAACCGCCATCGAGGCGAGGCTTCTGTCGGAGGTTTTGTTGTATCCCTGCGTTCTAAGCTCACTTCCTCAAGGCTCGATCTTGGGATGAACCCGTCCGGGTTTCCCAAACGGGAAACTACAAAGACATTATCGTCGCGGGTGAATCCGGCCACATGAACCTTCGTCCCTTTTAGGATAGTGTGTCTCGTCCCGTTCTTAGTCACGAGCGTTGTATCCCGTGCGACCCGGTAGAGAATAGGGGATGGGAGAAAAATAATAGGGGTTTTTTCCTTCCTGGCTGTCTGCGTGGAGAGAGGCTGTAGATCGGTGTCTTCGCTCCGGAGAAAGAAGGCATCCTCGCGATGAACGTAGCCACGAACTGTTTCGCCGTCCATGGACTGTACCCGAAAATAACTCCCCCTCGTACTCATTACCTTGACCTGCGTGTGGGGTTGCAAAGTGGCTATAATCTCGGCATCCGAGTTGGGCGTAGCCCGAACCAAAGAGGCCCTCACGACCTCGAACGTTCCTAGCACCGACCCTCTTTCTTTCCTTTGAATCTGCGAATACTCAAGTTGGGACTGCTTCGCGTTCGTTATCGATTCTTGCTTGGTGCGCGCCGCCCTCGGATTATTGGTTGCTGGGTTCTTCTCGATGCCCATGTCGACTCGGCGGGTTTTTTCATTTGCTGCTAGATCGTTCTCCGCGGTCTTTGGCGTCTTTACTGCTGCGGGAGATTGGTAGGAGGACGTTTCAAGCGTCGCCTCGCGTTTGGGAGGCTCAAACAGAGACCGGAAAAAGCTTTTGAGATTCAGGTTTCCATTCTGGGAAAAGGCCGTCCCCAATGCAAGCAAAAAAAGCGCAGCCATGCGGCCTATCCACGGTGGAGCGGGGTGGGATGGCTCGCTCCATAGACGATGGAGCAAGACTTTCTGCGGGGCTTGCTGATTTGCTTCTCTCGCCGGGGACGCCGTCGCCGGCGCATTCATGGCGGCAACCTCTGTGGGGGCCGCCGTTACCGGTACATTCGTCGCGACTGCAGGCGCCTCCGTCGTCGGCGCATTCATGGTGACAACCTCGGGCGGGCTCATTAATCCCACATCGTAGGCAACCTCTTTGATCACCTCTAGCGTGACTCTTTTTTGCGAGCTGGCATAGGCATTGAGCAGAGCATTATCGCAAATGACATTGATCAGCCTTGGGATTCCTCTCGAATACGAGCCGATCTGCTCGACAGCATCAGGAGCAAACAGACCGTCCCCTTCGTAACCTGCGTCGCGAAGCCTAGAATCGATATACCGGCCCGCCTCTTCCCCGTTCAGTGGGGCAAGCTGGCACCGTAAGGTGGCTCGCTGCTTAAGCTGGCGGAGGCTCGGTTGATCTAGTTTTGCTTTGAGCTCGGGCTGGCCCATCAACACGATTTGGAGCAGCTTTTCTTTATCGGTCTCCAGATTCGAGAGAAGTCTTAGCCCTTCGAATACCTCATCGGTTAAGTTTTGGGCTTCATCGATCAACAGAGAGACGGTGTAACCTTCCTTGAGCTGCTTGATCAGATAGTCATTGAGCTGCTCAATCATCGTTAGCGCGTTCTCATCTTTTGTCGTTAAGCCCAAATGGCGCAAGGTCAGTCGCAGCAGCTCGGTGAAATCGAGAAGCGTGTTAAAGATAAAGACAGAATGGACAGTGGGCTCTAGATTGCGGATGAGTTTGCGCAGCAGGGTGGTCTTTCCCGTTCCCACCTCGCCGGTTATGACGATGAGACCCTTTTTCGCGGTGATCCCATAATGCAGAGTAGCCAGGGCTTCCTGATAGAGAGGATTCGTATAGAAAAAGCCGGGGTCCGGAGTGACGCTAAAGGGGGCTTCCCGGAAGCCAAAGTAACTATTATACATGGCGGTCTTTGCTGAGAGAACCTATCGCAATAGTGGAAATTGTCAAGGTAGGGACGGGTAGAGCAAATTTCACGGACTTTAAGATAAAGGAGGCGGGCCAGGAGAAGGACCCCATGACTTACACCATCTTCCTTTTAGATGTAAAAAAGATTATGTCCGTAAGAGATGCCATGGCTGCACGAGTCTATCTCTTGGGTGGGTACCAGACGGACTTTGCCCGGAATTGGATGAGAGAAGGCAAAGATATCGTCGCGATGATACAGGAAGCAGTCTCCGGCGGTCTGTCGGCTGCCGGGCTTGAAGCGAAAGAAGTTGACGTTGCCCACATCGGCAACTTCGCGGCCGAGCTGTACTGCAGGCAGGGCCATCTGGGCGGGTTTCTGTCCGAGACCGATGCTGCGTTCTCCGGCATTCCGACCTCGCGTCACGAGGCCGCTTGCGCTTCGGGCGGCGTAGCGATGCTGATGGCCTCGGCAGAGATCGAAGCCGGCCGTTACCATCTGGCCTTGGTCATTGGCGTGGAGCAGATGAAGACTGTCGATCCGGCCGTTGGCGGTGACTTCCTCGGCACCGCAGCTTGGTACGAGCATGAGGCCAAGGGCATCGAGCTTCCTTTTCCCAAGCTCTTCAGCAGGCTCGGCGATGAGTATGAGAAACGCTTTGGACTGAAAGAAGAACATCTCGCCCGCATCGCTGCGATCAACTTTTCCAATGCCCGGCGCAACCCGAAGGCGCAGACGCGAGGATGGTTCACCGATGAAAGTCAAAGCTTTACTTCCGGTAAATACGCGAGCCCGGCGGCAGGTCGACTCAAAGTCCGCGACTGCTCTCAGATCACTGACGGCGCGACTTCAGTTTTTTTAGCCTCTCAGGCTTTTGCTCGTCAACAAGCCGCCGGTCGGGGTCTGAAACTGGAACAGTTGCCGCGCATTCTCGGCTGGGGGCATCGCACCGCACCGATGAAATTCGACACCAAAATTGCCGAGAGCAAGAACAGTCCGTACGTCCTTCCGCACACCCGCCAGGCGATTGTCGACGCCTTCCGGCGCGCCGGCCTGCCTGATGTGTGGAGCGTCCAGGGCATTGAAACCCATGACTGTTTTACGACTTCGGAGTACATGGCGATCGACCACTTCGGCATCACCCAACCAGGCGAGTCGTGGAAGGCCATCGAAGAAGGCGTGATTGAGTTCGGCGGCAAGCTGCCCATCAACGCCAGCGGCGGGCTCATCGGCGGTGGTCATCCGGTTGGGGCGACCGGCGCGCGCCAGGTCCTGGATGCCTTCAAACAAGTGACTGGCCAAGCCGGAGACTACCAGATCGACGGCGCGCAGAAGATCGCAACTCTCAATATCGGTGGCTCGGGAACGACCACCGTAGCGATGGTGATCGGAGTGTGAAAGGGCCCCCAGGTCATGAGGACGCCCCTCTGGATTCCCTCCGAAGAACGCAAACGCGACGCGAACCTTACGGGCTTCATCCGCCACGTTAACGAGAAGTTTTCCCTCGACATCGAGACTTATCCCGAACTCTATCGTTGGTCGATTGAGAGGATTCCAACGTTCTGGGCAACGTTCTGGGATTATGCGGGGATCGAAGCCACGCGCGGCTACGATCTCGTTGTGGACGATCTCGACAGATTCCCTGGTGCGAAATGGTTCGTGGGCGCACGGCTTAATTTTGCGGAAAATCTTTTGCGCTATCGGGACGATCGCCCCGCGTTCGTTTTCAGAGGCGAGGGCATGCAATCGCGCACGATGAGCTACGCGGAGCTCTACAGCGAGGTCGGCCGTCTTGCCCAATCCCTGCGCGATCTCGGGATCGCGCCCGGCGACCGCGTCGTCGCCTATATGCCGAATCTGATCGAAACCGTGGTCGCGATGCTCGCGGCGACTTCCATCGGGGCCGTGTGGGCGTCCTGCGCGACCGACATCGGACCTCAAGCCGCTCTCGATCGGCTCGGGCAGGTCGAGCCGAAGGTGATGTTCACGGTGGACGGATATTTTCACAAGGGGCAACGGATCGACACGCGCGCAAACGCCGCACACCTCGCCAAAGAGATTCCATCGCTGACGAAAGTTGTCGTCGTGCGATACGCGACGGACAACCCAGACATCGGCGGTATTCCCAAAGCCGTGCGTTACGACGATTTCATCGCGCCCGAACCCGTACCGATTCGATTTGAACCATTGCCGTTCGATCATCCCGTTTATATCATGTTCTCTTCGGGGACCACGGGCAGGCCCAAATGCATCGTGCAGGGACCCGGCGTGCTCATCAATCACATCAAAGAGCATCGGCTCCACACCGATTTGAAACGCGACGACCGAATGGCTTACATCACGACCTGCAGTTGGATGATGTGGAACTGGCTCGTGGGCGGCCTGGCAACCGGCGCTACGCTCGTCCTCTACGACGGCAATCCGAATTATCCCGACACGGGCGCTATGTGGAAAATGATCCAAGAGGAGAAAATTTCCATCTTCGGCTGCAGCGCGACGTACCTCAACTATTTGAAGAGTCAGGGGAGGGAGCCCGGCAAAGAGTATGACCTCTCATCGCTCAGGGAAATCTCACAGACCGGCTCCGCGCTTTCGGCGGAGGGGTTTGAGTACGTTTATCGCGCTATCAAGGAGGATTTGCATTTCAATTCGATTTCCGGAGGCACGGACGTCAACGGTTGTTTTGCGTGCGGCAATCCCATCAGTCCCGTTTATGGGGGCGAGCTGCAGGGTCCCGCGCTCGCGATGAAAGTCAACGCCTATGACGAAGGGGGCAACCCCGTTCGTGACCAGCGGGGGGAGCTCGTTTGCGAAGCGCCAGCGCCATCCATGCCGCTCTACTTGTGGAAAGATGCTGACGGGAAAAAATATCGCAGCGCGTATTTCGATTTCTTCCCGGGCAAAGACGTCTGGCGGCACGGCGATTACATTCAAATCCAGAGCGATACCGGCGGCATCACCTTCTACGGACGATCCGACTCCACGTTGAAGCCTTCCGGCGTGCGCATCGGCACAGCGGAAATCTACGCAGTCATCGATAAGATCGAAGGGATTGCCGACTCGGTCGCCATTGGACAAAACTGGCGCGGCGACCAACGCGTCATACTATTCGTCAAGATGGACCAAGGGGTCGCGCTCACGGAGGAGTCGAAGAACAGGATCAAGAAAGAAATCAGGGAAAAGGCATCGCCGCGGCATGTCCCTGCGCTGATCGTCGAAGTGTCGGATATCCCGTATACCTTCAACATGAAAAAGGTCGAAAGCGCGGTGGCAAACATCGTGAACGCTAGACCCGTGACGAACCGGGACGCGCTGATCAATCCCGAATCACTGGATTACTTTGAAAGGATTTTGCCGCAATTGCAGAAGTAGGGGACGGCTAGCGGGAGCCGATGGGGAGACGTCTCCTGATTTTCAATTTTAGATTTTTGATTTTCGATTCAATCCAAAATCGGCTCCGCCACAGGACTTTGGACGGATGCGCCAATGCTTTGTGGCGCAAATCCAAAATCCGAAATGGTTTGACCCATTGGCTCGGACCGGAAGTTTCTCTCGAGGAACCGTACTTTCCGCAATGGAGCCCTCTCCTAGTTGACATCAGAGAACCTCTTCGGATAGTGTCTCCCCAAAAAACGGGATAGGGGGCCAGTCTGCTTGCTGGGTAGGCTCTTGAGGCCTTGAATGCAGGCTGGCACGGAGTCTCTAGGGAGGTGATCCATGCTGCAGCGGCTGGCAGGGGGGCTGACGAGTTGGAGCACGCGCTGGGTTCCCGATGCCTGGATCATCGCGGTCATCCTCTCAATCATCACCTACATCCTCGGGCTGATCTTCACCAAGTCGACGCCCTACGAGCTGGTGCAGTACTGGGGCAACGGCTTCTGGGTTCTGCTGAGCTTCGCGATGCAGATGTGCCTGATCATCGTGACTGGGTACATCCTGGCCACCACGCCGCTCTTCAACCGCATCCTGAGCGCCCTCGCCGGTCTTCCGAAGAGCCCCAAGGGATCCATCGCGCTGATGGCCCTCGTGTCCATGATCCTGGGCTGGCTCAACTGGGGGTTGTCGATCGTAGGGTCGGCCGTGTTCGCCCGCTTCATGGTGCAAAGGCAACGCGGCGTCGACTACCGGCTGCTAGTCGCAACCGCCTACCTCGGGCTCGGCGTCATGTGGCACTCGGGTCTCTCGGGATCGGCCACCCTCCTCGTAGCCACGCCGAAGCACTTCCTCGAGAAGGACGTCGGGATCATCCCAATCACGGAAACCACGTTCCATCCCTTCAACCTTATCCTCGCCGCCATTGTCCTGGTCGCCCTCACGGCCTTCGGGCCCACGATGCACCCGCGACGCGACGAGACTTTCGAAGCCGACCCGGCGCTGGCCAAGGAGGGCTTCACGCCGCCGGCGAAGCCCCGCGAGATGACGCCCGCCCAACGGGTGGAACACTCGCCGATCATCAACCTGGTCGTGGGCATCGCGGGACTCATCTGGCTCTGGTGGTACTTCCGCGAAAAGGGGTTCGCTGGCGTGAACCTGGATGTGGTGAACTTCACGCTTCTCATGATCGGCATCCTGCTGCACTGGACGCCCGCCTCTTTTCTCAAGGCCGCCACGGAGGCCGGGAACTTCATCTGGGGCGTGATCATCCAGTTCCCGTTCTATGCCGGCATCTTCGGGATCATCCGCTTCTCCGGCCTCGCGGAAGTGATGGCCGGCTGGTTCACCGCTATCGCGAGCCCGGCTACGTACCCCTTCGTCGTCGTCTGGTACTCGGGGATCTTGAACTACATCGTCCCCTCCGGCGGGTCGAAGTTCGCCATCGAGGCGCCCTACATCATCGCGGCAGGCAAGAACCTGGGCGTCTCCAATGCGATGACGATCATCGCCTACGCCTGGGGCGACATGATCACGGACATCATCCAACCGTTCTGGGCGATCCCTCTGCTCGGAGTGGCCAAGCTGGAGTTCCGGGATATCATGGGCTATTGCATCCTTTATTTCGTCGTGTACATGGCTATCGTCTCGGCGGCGTTCCTCCTCTTGCCCCTCTTCGTTACGCTCTGAATATGGCCCGCACGGCACCCGTCGCGAGGCGGCGACCCATGGCGGCGTCGAAAAAAAGGGAAAGTGTGTTTCCGAGCGCCGGATTTGCCTAAGTTGTCCGGCTTTAAATGACCGAACAAAAAGCCCAGCTGGGAAGACCTTGAAATTACACGGACACAGGATATTGTCCTTTGTGGAGGTTCGACCATGAATACAAAAGTCACTCGACTTGACTCAAGGCGAGATACGGAAGCTATCGAGTGGGCCAAAGAGTTACGTGAAACCGAGGCCTGGTTTCAAAGCGCAAGATTCCGGCAAATTATGCGGCTTCATACGCCGTACGAAGTAGTCGCACTCCGCGGCAACGCACGGGAGGACTACACGGTTGCAAAGCAAGCGGCCGTAAAGATGCTCGATTACCTGGAGCGCTTGTTCAAACAGAAAAAACAGGAAATCACGTATGGCCCCTTTTCGCCGACCGGCGCGGTTCGCGCCGTGATGGAAGGAATCAAAGTCCTTTATCTCGGCGGGTGGGCGACATCGGCGCGAGGCTCCGATTCAGAAGATCCGGGAGCAGACTTGGCCAACTACGCCTTGGATCGGGTGCCCAAGGAAGGCGCGTCATGGGTGCGCGCGCTGCTGCATCAGGACGAGGCGCAACGGTCCAACCGGATGAGAATGACGTCGGCGCAAAGAAAGAAGACGCCGGCAATTGAATTTGCCCCGCCGCTGATTATTCCGGACGGCGATACGGGCCACGGCGGAGAACACCATGTTAGGAATCTGGTGAAAAAGTTCGTCGAGAGTAAGGTCGGAGCCATCCATATCGAGGATCAAAGACCCGGCTGCAAAGTCTGTGGACACCAGGGGCAAAAGGTTCTCGTGTCTACGGCGGAAATGATCTCGCGGCTGAATACGGCCAGGCTGCAGTTTGACGTCATGCGTGTCCCAGGCGTTATTGTCGCACGGACCGACGCCAACGAGGGGACGGCCATCGACAGCGTGGATGATGAGCGAGACCACCCGTTCGTCTATGGGGCAACAAATCCGCGCATCGTTCCCTTCAAAAACGTCAATCTAGCGGTGATCAGAAAATTCTACAACGAAGGGTTTAAGGAGATTAATGGACATCTGCTCCACAAGATTTCAGATAAGGCCTATCGGGAAGCCGAGGAATGGTTGAAGCAGGAGCATATCACTTCTCGTGTCAATGAAGGGATCGCGAGGATCAACAATGAGGCAGCTCTGTTGAAAAAATCTCGCCAGCGGGTTCGGCGTCAAGGGACGAGCCAGAAAATGGCCCGTGAAGAGGTTGCGGCGCGCGAGATATGGATCAAAAAGATCACCGAAGAAATCCTGGACAACGTTTTGGCGGAGATCCGTCAGGCATGGGCGCAGAAAGCCGGTCTTAAAACGTACGCCGATTCGGTCGCGGACGTGATGCAGGCACGAATTGAGGACAAAGCAAAGTTTCCGATGTCCGTCGATCGGTGGAAAAGGTTTGCCGGCGGCGTTTCGCATGACGAAGCGCGCAAGCAGGCGAAGTCGCTGGGCATCGACATCTTTTGGAGTTGGGACTTGCCGAGAAGCCCTGACGGTTTCTACCAAATCACCGGGGGCCGCGAAATGTCGGTTGCGAGAGGACTGGCCACAGCGCCCTTTGCAGATTTGGTCTGGCGGGAGACCGCCAAACCGGATCTCGAGGACGACAAAGCGTGGGCCGCCGCCATTCATGCCATTTTTCCCGACAAAATGTTGGCTTACAACTTGTCGCCCTCGTGGAACTGGGACGCCTGGGGGTTCACCGACGACCAGATCCGTAGCTTTGCCAACGAGCTGGGGAAGATGGGATATGTGTTCAACTTCATTACCTACGCGGGTCACCAGAGCGAAGCATTAATGAACGGGCGCCTGGCACGGGCCCTGAGAGAGGAAGGGGTCCTCGGGTTTGTCAGATTGATTCAACGCGCGCTCCGGCTGGCCAACGATCCGGCCCAATATCCCCAAACCTTCGTCGGTGGGCCTTGGGCGGATCGGTTCCGCCGTGCGGCTCGCGGCCCGTCTTTAACCACGTCGTCTATGGGCGGACAGTCTACAGAAGGGCAGCATCGAAAGGCCATTGAAGTGCCCACGAGTGTCCTGGAAAGATGGCTGCGCCTCTGGGCGCAGCATTGGAGTGAGCGGGGTGTTTACAACAAGGGCGCACTGAGCGTTGAGCTCAAGGAAAGATGGGCCGGGTCCGAGGAGATGATGCTGAATGTCTTCGATGACGCCCACGACAAGATCGCCGAAGTTACGTTCAGAGTGGATAAAGACAGAGCGGGGAGGAAGTTCCTCGCCGTCAAAGATCAGAATACCGTCAAGCAATATCGCTCAAGGCGCTTGATGAGCTTGATGCATTTCTTTCTCCTCCATCGCTATAAGACGGATCTGGTGCACTACGTGGCTCCGACCCACGACAACCGGGTCTCGGTCCATCGCATGATTCAGAATGGCGTCTTCAGAGAAGCCCGGACGGATGATCCAAACATCATAGCGATCGGGGTCAACACCGCCCGCGCACAAAAGATTTTTGCAAACGACGAGTCGGTGAAACGATTTATCGCTAGACCCTTCCGAGCATCAGACTTGTCCAGCGGGCCTGCGCGAGCCGCGGTCGGCTAGCACCGGCGCAAGCCGACCGTTGATCTGTCATTGTAGGGTCTGGGTCCCGCGGCTCAGCTATATTGAGAAGACCGAGGCCGCCATAGTTCTACAGCTCCATGAACTAGAGTCCCACGCAACGCGGCGACAAGTCTCGGGCTTTGATCACATGGCGCCGCCAGAATCAGGAGGAACCAGACTGATGACCGGGGAGAAATTTATCGACGTCGGCGGTGTCAGAACTCGCTATTTCGAGAAAGGGAGCGGCGAGGCGCTGGTTCTTTTTCATGGCAGCCACTTCGGTACCACCGACGCCTGTGACAGCGCCATCGACTGGGAACTGAACTTCGATCGCCTGGCTCAATGGTTTCGCGTGATCGCCGTGGATAAGCTGGGACAGGGCCATACGGATAATCCCAAGAGCGACGAGGACTACACGATGGCCGCAGTTGTCGGCCATGCGCACCGCTTTCTCGTGACCATGGGGCTTAAGAGCGTCCACGTGGTCGGCCACTCGCGGGGCGGCTACTTGGTCGGCCGGCTGACCCTTGAGCATCCGGAGGTTGTTCGGTCCTGCATCATTGTCGACAGCGGAACCCTGGCGCCCGGTCCCTCCAAAACCGAACAGATAATGGCTCAAGCCCCAAAGCCCCGCTTGACCCGCGAAAGCCAACGTTGGGTCGAAGCTCACTATTCATACAGCGACAAACATATCACGGACTCATGGCTGGACGCGGCGGTCGAGATTGCAAACCTGCCCAAATATCGGGAAGCCGTGACAAAAATGGAAGATCTAGGTTTAAAAAGGACTCTTTTCCTTCCCCACCTGGCGGTCCAAAAAGAAGAGACTTTGAATTGGATCATGCAGGGTCGTCTCAAGACTCCGACCTTGGTCGTTTGGGGTTACGACGATCCGACAGCGGAGCTAAGACGCGGTCACTATCTTTTCGAACTCATCGCCGCCGCCACCCCCATGGCCGAATTGCACGTCATCAACAAAGCCGGCCATTATTGCTACCGCGAACAACCTGAAACGTTCAACCAGGTGATCAAGGGCTTTGTAGAAAAGTGCGCCGCGATGAATTAAGTCTGGATAGCCATTGCCCAGCAGCACACCAGCAGCAGTAAAATTACCCAATTGAAATTGTTCTCTGACCCCGCCTAGCTTAGTGGCCGCAAAGCCTGTAGGCCACGTTGTCGTAGCCCTGTTTGCGTCCGCATGCCACAAGTCCACGAGTGAGCGCGATTAAGACCAGTCTTGATGACTCCATCTCTTCTTGCACACCATCTTTTCAAATTACAATGACGACCGTCGGGCTCTCAACTCTGAAATAACCAAAGCTGAACGATCTTAGGTCATCGTCCGCCCCGACGGTCGGAGCTATCACGGACACGGATCACTTTCTGTTCCTTCCGTTGACAACCTATTTCGATCCTCAGTTCGGCATTGATCGTTGCGTGATCGCGATTATTTATTTGGCGGCTCCAAAAATGATTTAGACGCACAGCGAGGGCTCAACGAATGAGAATTGATCTGAAAGCCCACCTTCTTAAGCTTGTCCTTATCGCCCTTTTTATTACAGGCAGCCTCGACCGGTCCGTTCTTCCATAACAACGTCGTCAACACGATCGAGGAGGCTGTCGCCTTTTACAACAGCGATGCGTTCGCCGAATCGCCTGCAGGCGACGCCAGTGGAGGGATACAGCTGACAGATACCCAGGTTGCAGCTGTTGCCGCGTTCCTTCGGGTCATTGGTGCGCTGGAGAAAGTTCGCAGTGCCACAGAGCTACTCAACAAAGTACTAGAAGAAAGAGCGCTAAGCGACGCGCGAGAATCCCTTAGCATCTCCAAGGCGGAGATCGGACACGGAATCCGGGTTCTTCACGAGGTCAAGTTACACGGGGCCGCCGTGGGACGTTTGAGGGTCGCTAGGGAGCTTCTTTCAGCTGCGGCCAAATCAAATTCAGCCCTGCTCGAAATATCCTCGTAAAGGTGGCTATGAGACAGCTGGAGAGGGCGCGCGGAGAGATGATTGACTAGTCGTCATTGACATTGCCATTAACGTAATAGCCCAACTCATTCTACCAATCCGATCCACAACGATCTTCTCGAGATCCTCCATCTTATAAGAAAACCAATTCAAGCAACGAGTCCCGCCTCATTGAGAGATGATGCCGGTACTCACTGGTCGCCTGCCTCCCGTAATCCTAACG
>DASYRN010000231.1:0-4846 GCA_036004365.1 Binatia bacterium | reverse complement strand
ACGGGAACGTTCAACTCTTTGGCCCAATTCACGTCTCGAAGCATCTCTTCGACGAGTCCATCGAATAGAATGCCGCCCCCTCCGAGAATGAACAGATCAAGTTTTTGCAGCTCTTGGAGCACTGCATCCTTATGCATGTCCCGAATGGTAACGGCGCGAACCTTATGCCTCTGTTCGGTGTCCTTCGCATTGCGCGAAAACACGACGACGTCCACATCGAGTGCGGCACGAAGCTCTCTCAGGATGACTTCGAGGATAGCCTCGTCCCCTAGATTCAGCCCACCATAAGACCCTGAAATAGCAACCCGATATTTCACTGAGGGTTCACGCCTCCTTTCTTTTTCCTTGCTTTCGGCGTCGAAGAGAAGCTCCGCCACCGAAGAAGACGCCGGAATCTGGATGCCCGATTCCAGACGTGGTGCCTTAACTTCCATTAGATGAACTGACTCTCGCCAAGAAACCAACGAAGAGCGTCGAAGCCGATTCCATGTTTCAGTTTCGAACTAATCATCCACCCTGAAACCGAGCTTGATCGTCACCTGCCAGTAATCCACCTTTCCATTCTCGACATATCCCCGGGTATCGACGACTTGGAACCAATGGAGATTGCGAAGCGTCTTGGTGGCTTTCGTGATCGCGTTCTGAACCGCGTCTTCGATGCTGGTTTTGGAAGAGCCGGTCAGCTCGACCTGTTTATATACGTGCTCGCTCATAGATCCTCCCGGCATGAAAACTGCGTGTCTCAAGATACCAGGAACCGGTGCTTATGCAATACGGTTAGGATCAAATTCCCTGAATGACATCTAATTTTCACATCTCCTCTCGCCTGTCTCTATCTCTGTCTCTTGTCTCGCTTTACTTCTCCCACCTATACGCGCCCAAGCCTGGCTGGTATTTCTTGTCGCGAAACTGCTGAATGCCCGGCCGGCCGCCGTGCTGATGGATCGTGCGCTCCGATATCAGCCCGGAAATCTCGTAGGCCGCGTCTGGAGGAGAGTAGAATGTGTAGTACCAGGCTTCTTTGACCGCCTTCAGAGCAATCGGATCTTTCTCCGTCAGATTTTGAGCGATCGCCATCGTCTCCTTCTCAAGATCGGCGCGTGGGACAGCCTTAGTGATTAAGCCGATGCGCTCGGCCTCCTTGGCGTTAAAAGTCTTTCCCGTCAGCGCGTAGAAAAGCCCATGCTTAGGCTGAAGATGCTCGGTCAACACGATCGTGACCTCGCCGCCGGGAAAGTGGCCGAAATTAATTTCAGACAGGCCGAAGGTCGCATCTTCGGCGGCGATGGCGATGTCGGCAGCGGTAACGATCGTAAAGCCTCCGCCGAAGCACCAGCCATTGATCATGGCGATCACCGGTTGCGGCATCGTGCGAATCAACTCATTGCGCCAGCGCCGGGACAAGTCGCGGACCTCATCTCGAACGCTTTGCGGCTGTGAGTCCATTTCGAGAAAATACCGCTTCAAATCCTGTCCTGCGCAAAAACTCGGGCCCGCGCCCGTCAAGATAATCACTCTCGTTTCCTTATCGTAGCGAAGCTCGTTGAGCGCGGCGTACATGTCGCGGTGCAGCTGAGGGCTCATCGCGTTGCGCTGCTCGGGCCGATTAAACGTAACTGTGGTAATCCCGTCTTTCTTATCGACGAGTATCGTCTGGTATTCTGACATAAAGCACCCTCCCTTTGTTTTAGGTTCTTGCTAGCTTAATGGGAAACTTTTTTCTAACCGTGAGCTATCGGCGCGCAGCCTCAGCGATCAGCTTTCACCCTCACCCTGCCCTCTCCCTCGAAGGGAGAGGATTAAAGGTGAGGGTCGTTTAGATTTTGATTTTAGGTCCCAACTCAATACTCAACACTCAAAACTCAAAACTATTTGCCTATTTCCCTTTCCAGACCGGCGCGCGTTTCTCAACGAAGGCGCGAGGACCCTCCTTGCTGTCTTCCGTCGTCGCGACCAGGGCGGACAAATCCGCCTCCAACCGTAAGGCTTGCTCGAGAGGAAGTTCGCTTCCCACGTAGATAGCCTCCTTGGTAAACCGCAAAGAAAGCGGAGCGCCTTTCATCATGGAGAGAGCGATTTTTTCCCCGACCGGAAGCAGTTCTTCGGCAGACACAAGCCGATGAACTAGACCGATCCGGTAAGCCTCCTTCGCGTCGATCAGTTCCCCCGTAAGACAGATTTCCAAAGCTTTCGCGAGACCCACGATCCGCCCCAACCGCTGCGTACCTCCCGAACCCGGCATGATCCCGTGACGGACTTCGGGAAGTCCCATCTTGGCATCCTCGGCCGCCACGCGGATATCGCAAGCCATACAGATCTCGAGGCCGCCCCCAACCGCATAACCACGGATCAGCGCGATCGTGGGCTTGGCGATAGCGGCCACCGCCAGGGTTTGAGTGTTCATCCCAGGATTGAGCTTTACCTGTCTCCTCTCAATGATTGAAGAGGAGGCGTCCTGCGCTCCCTGCGCTCTCTGCTTCAAATCCGCTCCAGCCGAGAAAGCCTTTTCTCCCGCTCCTTTGAAGATGACCACCCGCACTTCCTTGTCCCCCTCTGCTTGGCGACAAGCGCTCACAATCTCGCCGGCCATCTGTTGATTGATCGCGTTCATCACCTCCGGCCGGTTGAGTGTAATCCAAGCGATTTGATTTTTTGCCTCGTAAATGACGGTTTGAAAATCCATCTCCCCCCTGCCTTTCTAGCCCATTTTCTCGCGCAAAGACGCCAAGACCGCAAAGTTCGGGTGAATCAAAACCCGAAATCCGAAGCTCGAAATCCGAAACAAACCCTGTATCAAAATCCGAATATCGAAATGCGAAACCTGAAACCTAAAACCTGCTCGTTTTGAACTTTGTGTCTTTTGATCATTTAGATTTGTTTCGAATTTCGGATTTCGAGTCGAGTTTTCTCGGTCCTTCTCATTCCTTGGCGCCCTTTGCGCCTTTGCGCGAGTCACAATTATCTGGATGCTTTTTTCTCTAACGTCCCTTGCTCTTTCTTTCCTCCCGCAGTCTTTCAAGAAACGACAGATCGAGCAACTCAGCGGGATTCAGATTCATCCCCGAGAGGCTCTTGTCGTTGGCGATGACGTTTTCGATGGCTTTGACCGAAATGATGGGAAGGCCGGGGGTAAGCTGGCTATAGGCCCTGCGGGTCTCCTCCAACTCCTCCACCGCGTTGGACCTGTAATATTCTCCGAGGAACTTGATGACCTTATCTTTGTTTTTTTCGTCGCGATAAAAGTCCATGCCATCCGCCAGCCCGCGCATAAAGTTCATAACGGTTTCTCTGTCAGAACGAATGAAGGAGCGAGTCGTGAGAGGGCCGGCTATCGTGTATTCAAAATCCTGTTTCGAGAAGTCGAGGAGTACAGGGTACCCCGCTTTGCGGGCCAGTAGCGTAAAAGGTGGCTGGACAACCGTAGCCTGAATGTGTCCGCCGGTCAGCGCTGCCCATCGTTCTCCTTGACCGCCAACGCCGACGATCGTGACATCTTTGTCCGGATTAAGGCCCAACTGCCGAGCGGCAAGGCGCGCAATAAAGTCGGTACTCGCGCCGATCTGACTGACGCCGATTCTCTTCCCCCTGAGATCCTCGGCCTTACGAATGGAGGGCAAGGTCGCCAAAACATAATCGAGCCGGTTTCCCACCGCGCCAATAAATTGGATTTCCTTGGCTCCCTGTGCCCACGCGCTGACTGCCGTGGATGCCCCTTGCAACTGCATGAGAAGATCCCCGGAAAGCGCCGCTTGGATACCCATCCGACCTCCCCTGATATAAATCGGCTGGACCTTCAGCCCATACTTCTCAAAAGAGCCAGACTTGTGCGCCACCCAAAAGAAGCCGGCCGAACCTCCCAAAGGGTAGCCCACCTTCAGCTCTCTGGGCGTGCTCGTCTGTGCAAAAAGCAAGGAAGGGAATAGGAACCCAGCATAGCAAAGAATCAGAAGGACTCTTCCTAAACGTTTTCTCATAGCCGCTCCTTGCTTAGTTTGATTCATCCGGCGCTAAAAGGATTTTTCTTAACCCTCGCCCTGCTAGGGAGAGGGCATGGGTGAGGGTCGCTTAGAGCCCGCAAGATTTGCTCCAGCACCGCATCAATATTCTCCATCACCTCGTTGTCCCAGAATCGCAACACCCGATAGCCACACTCCTCAATGAAGGAAGTTCTAAACTGATCCGCTTTAACCCGGTCCGCATGCTGACTTCCATCGAGCTCTACAACTAACCCACGCTCCACACAACAAAAGTCCGATATGAATGGCCCGATAGGATGTTGCCGTCGGAACTTTGCCCCGCAAAGCTGGCGTGCTCGCAATCTCGCCCAGAGCTTACTTTCAGTATCTGTCTGCTCCCGCCGCAGCCGGCGAGCTCGATCCTTGAGTGTAGAAACGTTGGGTTGCATCCAGGTTTTCCCTCACCCTAGCCCTCTCCCAGTGGGAGAGGGCATAAGGATCATATCGCAAATCCAAAATTATTTTCCGTCCCCTTACGCCTCACTTCTCACGCCTCACGGCTATCTGAAGTAGCGGCCCTGTAGAGTGTGTCCCAGTACATGAGCTCGTAGGCCTGGAGTAGCCGGGCCGCACGTTGGACCAAGCGTGGCTCGGTACCACGATCAAGCCCTTGCTGAATAACACTTAGGGCACTGGCTTCAAACGTGGCTGGAGGGGAGGCGAAGAGGTCAAAAAAAACAACCTCCTTATCGCCCAGGCCGAAACGCTCTTGCAAGATACGGCTCAGACGCCCACAGTTCTGACCCCAGGCAGGAAAGTTGACCAGGTAGGCAGCAGCAATTTCGGCGTCAGAGGCATAGAGCGCGAGCCAGGCCATGTAGCAGGTGTAG
>DASYRN010000230.1:0-10165 GCA_036004365.1 Binatia bacterium | reverse complement strand
AGAACCGCGGCAAGCGCCCGCGTCGTCGGGATGCCGAGCGCGTGCATCGCCTCGCCGATCAGGTATTCACGCAACACGGGCCCGAGGGCGGCACGGCCGTCGCCGGCGCGGGAAAAGGGCGTGGGGCCCGAGCCTTTGAGCTGAATGTCGCGGCGTTGTCCGCTGCGGTCGATCACCTCCCCCAGGAGCAGCGCCCGGCCGTCGCCAAGCTGAGGCACGAACCCGCCGAATTGGTGGCCGGCATACGCTTGCGCCAGCGGTGCCGCTCCCTCGGGTATCTCGTTGCCGGCAAAGATCCGCGCGCCTCTCTCGGAATCGAGAGCATCGGCATCGAGCCCCAAATCCCCGGCTAACTCACGGTTGAACTTGACCAACCTGGGCCGCGCCACTTGCGTTGCTTTCCAGGGCACGTAGAAGCCCTCGAGCTCGCGCGCATAGGTATTGTCGAAAGCAAAGCACGGCGCGGCAGGGTTGTTCGGGACGTGCGTCAGCTTTTGGCTTTCTTGGACAGCGGGATTCGTGATCACGCCTTCATTCTTCTCGATTTGGAACGAAATATCCAGCCCGGATTATTGGCGCAGGAACGTCAACGTGCGGGTCGGACCAAGCTAAGTCTAACCCGTTCCACCAAATTTTCGCCACAGGATCGTGTTTTCTGATGTTAGCACCTCATTTTCCTGGGCAAATTCCCGCCCGTAAGCCTCACTCGAACAGGTAGGACGCATGCCCTGCGGGAATCGATTCCGCGGTGCAGGCCGTGATACCAAGCCCGCTTTTATCTTCTCGGCGAGAGCCACACTGCCCGACTGCAAGTGCTCCGACGGCCGTACGTCTCACAGCGCCATTATGTGTTCAAACGGTTTGAACGGAGCGAAGAGGTTGAACCGCTTGAACGGCTTTGAACCAATCGTATTCGCTTCGCGGGCGGCATCGGATCTCTCTTAGAGCTCGCATTTCAGGGCAAAGAACAAGTGCTAAGCCTCTAAACCGCGCTATTTATGCAATCTTATATCGCTTAATCAAGATCTTGCGCTGGTCCGACCCAGCCCTCAGCACAGCCCGAGACCTCTTCTCCCGCCGGCTCGAAGAACATCTTCACGGGCATGCCGATTTTTATCTAATCGAGCGGCGTGCCGAGGACGTTGCTGCTCTTCCGTGGGCCTTCGGATGGCTCGATGACGCGACGACGTAGGGGACCTCGCCGTGCAGCCGCATACCGCTTCGTGCGCGAGCCTTTGTTACAAATCGAGTGCAAAACGGACCGCTTGCTTGATCCTGGCTACAATCTCAGTCGAGAGTAGGCCCAGTCTTCTCTGCAAGCGAATCACCGGGATGGAACCGATACCTTGAACGTTTGCAACGGACGGCTCGTTTAAGAACCTAACCCTGCCTAGTTCGATCTCGTAACGGCTGCCCCGATATTGCGTGGTAAGCGGAACATAGATCGCAAGGGCGCGAGGTGCTTGGGGATCGTCTCGGGAAAGGATAACAACAGGACGTGTCTTCGCGGCGAGACCCAGGTCGGCAAGCCATACTTCACCCGGCTTTGCGGCCATCTATAATGTCCAGTACTTCTTGCTCGACCTTGCGTGATCGAACCAGGTCAAGCGCCTCATGGTCGGCTAGTTCAATGATCTCAGCGACGAGTTGCTTTACTCTTTTAGCCGTTTCCGGCGACCATCGATTCAGCCTTGCGTCGAGCTTTTTGGCAATTGCCGTCATAACGATAGCATGGTAGCCAGAAACGCCACCATCGTCAACGTCGTGGGAGCCCGAGGTACTGGTCTCAATCCGGGAAAAAAGACTTCCGCTTGTTCACGCCCGCTTGAGGCGGCCGGAACTTAGGCAGGAAGATCTCTTCTCCCGCCGGCTCGAAGGAGATCTTTACGGGCATGCCGATCTTTGCGAAATCGCTTTGCCGCAATGCTATTTTGGCCGACGTCTCAGAGGGTCACGGCCAGCTTGGCGATCGCCTGGGACGCGGCCTTGTCCAACGGTTCGCCGTGGCCGAAGACGGCGCGCTCGAACTTGAGTTTCGCCAGCTTCTTCACGCTCTGGTGCGCCTGGGCCATGTCGGCGGTGTACTGGGGAGAGGGACCACTGAGCTTGTCGATGTTGGTCATGGCGTCGCCCAGGATGAGCAGCGACCCGGCCGGATCGAATACGCATACGTGACCCGGTGTGTGACCGGGCGTTGCGATCACGCGCAGGCCGAACACCTCGTCATTGTCACCGACGGCCTTGATCGGGCGCGGTGACTTGATCTGCGGGATGTCCGCGGCGCCGGCGTAAGCCGTCGCCTCGGCGGCCGCCCCCAGCACTTCTCCAACGCTGCCGATGTGATCGGGATGATAGTGGATCAGGATCACGTGGTGAACCGCATCCCAGCCCACGCCGGCGGTGCGGACGACGTCCGCGATTTTCGACCCGTTGCCGGCCGTGCCCGTATCGACGACCGCCGCCTCTTTGCCGCGGATCAGGACGTACGCGTTGACGAAGCCCAAGTTGACCCGAAGGGCTTCGGCCGACCCCAGGTTCTGAGCGTGGGCGACGCCAATCGCGAGATCGCGGCCGCCGAGAGCGACACCCCACCCCCTGCGGCCGAGGCCGAAATTGAGCTCGCTCCATACCACGAAACCTCCCAAGGCGACCCGGGCCAACCACGTTCGACGACTGATTTGCTGAACACTCCGCATTGAGCACCTCCATTCTCAAGACTGCAGGAGAAAAAGGAGAAAGAAAAGAGTTCATTCCTAGTCAGCCGGCTCGGAACCTGGGCAGGAGGGTTCTCCTGCCTCACCGAAAGAAGGTTCGTGGCCGTCGAACCTCTCCGTTTACGCCGTTGCGGTCCCGCTCCAAAATTTTGAAAACTTAGGAAACGTTGATATCAAAAGTCGTCGGCTCTTTTGGCGGCAGTTGGTTGGCTGTTTAGCTCTCTATTCATCCACCGGAAGTGAAAAATAAAAGGTGGTCCCTTTTCCTTCCTCGCTATCGACCCAGATCGTTCCTCCGTGAGCCTCAACGATCATTTTGCAGATGACCAACCCAAGACCCGTTCCGTCATGACCGGATTTTTTTCCGCTTGTGGTTTGACGATACTTCTCGAAAAGCTGGCCCAGCTCCTGGGATGATATCCCTACTCCGTGGTCTTTGACCCACAGTTTGACCTCTCGATTATGATGCTGGCTGGCTCCTAGCTCTATCTCCCCCCCTTGCTTGCTGAACTTGACAGCGTTGCTTAATAAGTTGGCGAAAACCTGTTCCAGGCGGTTGGGATCGGCCTCAATCCAAGGAGAGGTTAGATCTACATGGCTGCGGAGAACAATGTCTTTGCCGCTGGCTAGGGCCTGATAAAAATCGAGCGTGTTTTGCACGAAGGCGTTCAGATCGATTTTTTGTTTAATTACATCGAGCCTGCCCGCCTCGAGTTTGGATAGATCTAAAAAATTCCTAATAAGTTCGAGCATCCTGCGGGACGCGGCCTCGATTCTACTAAGCCACTTTTTCTGTTCCACGTTAACCGAGCCGAAAACTCCTTGTTGTAGAATCTCGCTCGCCCCAATAATCGAAGTCAAAGGTGCACGGAGATCGTGAACAATCATCGCGCTAAAGTCGGCGCTCTCTTTATTCGCCTCCAATAACTCCTCTCCTTGTCTTTTCGTCTCATCAAAGAGCTGCGAATTGTAAATGGCTATAGCCACCTGCTCGCCCAAGGTCTGAAACACCACGATTTCCTGGCCGCTAAAGTGATGCTCCCTTCTCGTGAAGATCGAAATGTCTCCCAAGGTTGTTCCTTTGACTATCAAAGGCAGTCCTATGTAAGACACTAGGCTATATTTCTGAAGTAGTTCACGGCAAGGAATCCGTTGGTCGACAGGTGCGTTGAGGAGGATGAGAGGATTCTTATCTTCGCCCACCATGCTTCTTAAAGCGATTGTCCCTTCAAGGATGTTCTCTTTCAATTCTTCCTCGGTGATATTGCTGTGGGCTAGGGTTCTTAAGGTTGTCCCTTCCTTGTCTAAGAGTCTAATAAAACTTACGGCTCCGTAAGGAAGGAGCGAATCAATTTTTTGAAATAATATCTGTAAGACCGAACGTAGATCCAAAGTTGACGTGACGGCTAAGCTAATGTCCTGCAGTGTCTTTAAGCGTCTGGCGCTATCATGCGCCAGTTGCTCAGACAGACGACTCGCTGAGACAACAGCCGCCAAGATCAGGGTCGTTACGCTCACCACCGGCATGAAGATCTGCAGAGAGATAAAACCTTCACTCGCCGTACCTGTTGCAAATGGGCCGAAACCTGCCAAGGTGCCCGCGATGGCTATAGCGGACATTACAAATGACGCCGTGGCAGCTCCTCGCGGTCCGAAGCGCAACGCGGCCCAGATGAGCGGCGGAAAAGCCAAATAACTCAACGGAAGATCTCTCTGCTCGAAACTTAAGATACCGCTGAAGACCAATGTCCCAAGGGTCATCAAGGAAAACGCTAGAGCGATACACTCCGCACGCCTCCAAAACCCCCTTTCTTTTTGCTGACGAACGCTCCAGGTCAGCAAAAGCGGCGCTACCACCAAATCGCCTACCATGACTGCCAACCACCAAGTCGCCCAGGTAAGGGCGTAATCTGAGGAAGGAATAATGCCGTTTAGCCAGAGGCTGGAAACCCCAACCGTAGCGCCGACCACTGTACTAGCAAGGCCGGCAAAAATTGCGAATCCCAGTACATCCCTGAGCCGCTCGAGAGACGGCTGAAATCGTACCAGGCGCTGCAATAAAAAAGATCCCAGAAGGGGCTCCAGAGTGTTGCCAACGGCCATTTCGAGCGCCAACGTTACAGGTGCACCGGTCAGGAAGTTCACCAGGAACGCCCCTAACGTTATACCTGGCCAAAGGCTGTGGCCAAAGATGAGCAGGGCTGCCAACGAAATCCCCGCCGGAGGCCAAATCAGTGTGACAACTCCGCCCACGGGGGCTATCATCAGCCCGAGCTTTCCCGTAACAAAATAAAGCCCGCAAAGAACGGCAACCTTGGCCACGTAGCGAAAAGCCTTCATAGCTCAGATCACTCAAATCAAACAGACAGCCAGTGAACTGGGACGAACTCCATTTATCTCATTGTTCCCGATGGTCCTAATCAAGACCGAAACTTACGGCCGATCGTTATTTGGCATTTTACACCAGAACTGTGATTTGACGAAGTGAGAAAACATAGAAGAGGGCCGGGCATTCCGCCCTTGACTACGGTTAGGTAAAATTCCCCGGCATGTCCGGTGAAGAACTAAGGGATGTGAGCAAGTCCTTACTGCTAGGGTCATTCGATCCCAAAGATAGCTGTGCTTTGGTTCTGTAATTGACAAGGCTCGCCTTTGTGCGAATAATGCGGGCGTGTGGCGAAAGCTCTTTGCCATTTGCGTTGTCACCTCCTGCCTAGCCTTTTTGGCATTAAAGGATCTGAATAGCTCGGTTGTCGATTCTCTCAACAGCAACTCCGCCGCGCAGTTTTCTGATTTGACACCGCCGATCGACATCTCCGAAGAAGGCTGGGTACCGCCGGAGACCATGGCTGTTTCCGTTAACACCGTTCCGAATGGTTCTCTTTGTCGGTTGGGAAAAAAGGCAGCCGACCTACGGACAGATGTTTTCAAAACCTACCTTTTCAAACGGTCCCTTCTGATTTAACACGAGTCCCACACTTCTTTCCTTTTTAGTTCTCCGATTATCCATAACACACGCACGCTGGCCCTCAGACTCCTCTCGCCGTCTGAGGCGACTCGGCGGAGGAACATCATCTTCATTGGGATGAATCGGTAGGCACCCTAAGTGACCAAGAACGAGCCAACGTAAAAGAAGGAGAAGACATGCAGGATTTTCCAATCTGGTTCAAAGTTGCAGTGTACGGCATAGTGGGACTAACTGTTTTGTACCTCTTGGTTCAGATCATACGCGCATTGATATCCGGATAAAAATGCTTGGATTAGCCGGTCTGTGCCAGAGAAAGGACGTCGAATAACCCAACCGTCTGGAGCGGCAAGGTCATCGGCTCGATTGGCTCTTGTCCTCGCGGGACTTGATGACCCAATCGTGCAGCGATTGTCGAAGGTGTTCCGGTATGGGGTTCGGCGAGGCGCCGATCTTTGCCGCGGCTTCTTCCTGACTGAAGACAAAAGCCTTCCACACGGAGGGAGGATACTCTTCCAAAGGGAGCGCGAACCCACCGTGAGCGCCACCGTCAGAGGCTTTGGTGTGATGACTGCGCGAGCCGACACCACGGAAACTGTGGCAATAGACACAGCCGTTTTGAGAAGTCATCACTTCGTAGATTTCCTTTGGAAGGTGACTCAGCGGCGCAAGGGGATCGCTGTTTGCCAGTTGAAAGCTGTCAACGGTGAGCGCATCGTGTGACGGCTGCCGTAGGAACTCAAGTGGCGGCTCTTTTAAGAAATGAATGAATGCGCCAACCGGCCGCGTCATCACCGGAGGCTGCGGGCCGGCTTTCCACGAGTATTCTCTTAGCGCGCGATAAAAGGCCCCTAGCCGAAACAGATTTTTTTCGTCATCGATGCCAATGACGATCACGGGTTTGTATGGCTCGATCTGCTGTCGACGCCAGAATATCTTTTCGTCCCGAATGTTTGTAATAGTGAGGTAGTGTCCCCGGCCGACTTTTTCTGACGGAAGCAAGTCTAAGAACGAGAAAAGATCGATGGCATGGTAGCGCTCGAGCGGCCACTCGAGTAATTCATACCGGTAGTTTCCATAAATGGGAAGCAACCTTTGCACGAACCGGCGATCAATCGGGTAGGAGCGAATAAGCTCTTCATGTTTCCAGAATGGAAGCGTTGAGAACGGAGCGCTCCGCCACTTGCGTTTCGCTTCTACCAGTAATGATAGTTCTGGTGGCAAGGGCTGTATCTTGAGAAATTCGAGGATCAGATCGCGGGCCTGCTGGTTCCTGTCTTTCAATTGAATAATGGAAAAATGGTCCAGATCCGGGAGGATGAATTGTTCGACACCGGGATGGCCGGCGTTGCGGAGAGAGTCGCCAAACCTCTTTGCATCCATAGCGAATCCGGGAAGGTCGCCGGCGGCGCTTAGGATGAGAAAGGGTGGACCGCCAGGTCTGACATGGGTGATCGGGGATGCAGCCTTTAGAGTCTCCGGACTGTCGCCGAATGCTTGTTGAACGGCGGCTTTTTGATCTTGAGTCGAGTCCGGTTTTGGCTTTAGATCGTAAATTCCACTGATGGTAATGACTCCCGCAAGGGAGTCCGGGCTCATGCGGTAGGAGTTTAAATAACGGGGATCGAGAGCGACGAGGGCCGCCAGATGCGCGCCGGCTGAATGCCCGGCAAGAAACATCCGCTTGCTGTCATAGCCGTACCGTTTCCCTTCACGCGTGAGATGAGCCACGGCTGCCGCAACGTCCTCCGCTTGGGAGGAATGTCGATAAGCTGGGGCGAGTCGGTAACGAACCAACGCCACCGCAATCCCGCTCGGGACCAGCGCTTGCGCTAAAGAAGGGCCGATGCGAAATTCATTATCGGATAAGGTCCAAAACCCCCCATGAATGAAGATCAGCAGCAAAGGCGAATTTGAACCGGCCGGTAGGTACAGATCGAGCGTCTGACGGTTATCTGGTGTGTTCGCGTACGGAATGTCGCGGATGGTTCTGGCTTCTTTGTTTGCTTGAGATGGGTGGAACGTTGCTGACAGCGGATTTCGTGTCCCGAGAGTTGACAAAAAAATAACGGCCAGCGCAATGCCAGCTGTTGAGACGACGAAGCGTGGACCTATCTTGAGCATTCGAGCAAAGACGAAAAGAAGCTATCGGCAAAGAATCTTTGAGTCAATCCATATGCCATGAATTCTACCCATTAAAATCCATCTTGAGTGGACAGAGCGAGAAGAATAGAATAATCAATAAAGGTCTCAAGTTCGAGTTGGAAGTCGGAGCTGCAAACCCGAAACTCGAAGCGCAGTCTCTATGGCGCCCGTGGTTAAATGTCCGATCTGTCAGACCGACGTCTCCTGGGAAGAGAACCCGCATCGTCCCTTCTGTTCCGAGCGCTGCCGGCTCATCGACCTCGGAGCCTGGGTTGGGGGCCGGTATCGAATTCCGGGAGAAAAAATTAATGCGGAGTCGAAAGAAGAGAATGGTGAGGATGAAGAGAACGGTGAGAAATAAGGAGGACTCCTCCTATGGGAATTCATCCCACAGCAATTGTTGATCCGCGCGCTGAAATTCACCCGGAAGCTGAGATCGGCCCCTATGTTGTTATTCAAGGTCCGGTTGGGATCGGATGCGGCACAAAGGTTGGGGCGCATGCGACGATCACGGGTTGGACTGTGATTGGAGATCACAACGAAGTGCATCCCGGAGCTGCTCTTGGGGGTGCTCCGCAAGATAAGGCTTATCAGGGCGAGGAGAGTTATTTGAAAATCGGGAACGAAAATGTCTTTCGCGAGCATGTTCAGGTCCATCGGGGCACAACCGCCGGATCATTCACGGTGATCGGCGACCGCAATTATCTGATGGCCGGCGCTCATGTGGCGCACAACAGCAAGCTCGGAAACGACATCGTGCTGGCCAACGGGGCGCTTCTCGGCGGGCATGTGGAGGTGGGAGATCGCGTGTTCATTTCAGGTCATTGCGTGGTTCATCAGTTCGTCCGGGTCGGGGAGATCTCTTTGATGCGCGGCCTGAGCGGCACCAGCCGAGACGTCCCTCCCTATTCGATCATCGACTGGCAACATCGGGTTCGAGGCGTGAACACGGTGGGGCTTAAGCGAGCCGACTTCGATGATCAAAGAATCCGGTCGATCAAAGAAGCCTTCCGGATTTTGTTCCGCAAGGGTAGGAATCTTTCCCTTGCCATCAAAGAATTAGAAACGGAAGCCCAGGTCTCTCCAGATGTAGCAAGACTTCTGGAGTTTATCAGATCCTCGAAGCGAGGCGTCTGCTTGGGTGCCTAGGGCTGCGGATTGGGAGCTGACATGGAGAATTGCTCGCTCCTAGGTTCCTCTGGAGGAGCCCCGATGAAGATCACCGGCTGCTCGCCTCTGAGGTGGCTCGGAGTCACCACATAAGTTCCGCGGACTGCGGGGTAGATGATGTTGTTGGCGACATCACCCCTGCCCCCGCTCAGCACATAACCGAGTCCCCCCGTCATGAGACCCAGGCCGGCATAAACGACCTTGGCGGGAATGTAAAAGACATTGGCCACGGCCGAGCCGAAGCCATATCCCATTTCCTCCGTCACACTAGGTTGCGCAGCCTGTTCGTTAGGTTGATCTTGGGCAGCTACGCGAAGCGGAGATAGAAGGGATAACGCGAAAGCAAACGCAATGAAGGTGGAAAAATGTGTTTTCATACACCCGCAAATACCATAGATTACCAAGAGAGTCAAAATATTTTTTTACCACGCAAAACAGACTTATTCCAAGAAAAAGCTATCATAGCAGGCCCGAATCCGTTCCCGCCTGATCTCGTACTCCCGTAGCAGCCGCGCTCCCGCTCCGTTCTTGCCCCGGCTCTTATATCCCAACGCTTGGGCTATACCATCGAGTGTTTCCCCTTCCCGCTCAACGATATCAATCGACCGATCACGCTCAAGCCGCAGACGGTGATCGAGGAGACGTAAAAAAAGGTAACCCTCCGAGAGCAATTGATAGGTGCTATGTTTGAGAACCTTTTTGTCTTTAAGTGCTGTCAACGCCTCTAGGGTTCCCCTCTTTCTCAACGAGAGATCAAGATGTCCGTGAGCCAGCTGGAGCATCTGAGTTAGGAATTCGATGTCGACCATTCCACCCCTGCCTTTTTTCAAATTGAATTGCAAATGATCTTCTTGCGCCAGCTCTTTCTCCATGCGTATGCGCAGGTGGTGAATTTCCGCCACGCCTCCAGGCGCAAGTCCCTTGCCGTACGCGAAACCCTCGGCTATCGCTTCCGCTTTTGCTCCCAACCTGCGGTGTCCGGCAACGCAGCGGGCTTTTATCAATGCTTGTCTTTCCCACAATAGAGAGCTGGTTTGATGGTAATGGCGGAATGCCTCTAACGATGAGACGAGAGGGCCGGATCTTCCCGAAGGCCGAAGCCGCATGTCAATTTTGTAAGCCACTCCCTCGGCTGTAGGCACGGAAAGGAAAGTGATGAACTTCTGTCCCA
>DASYRN010000229.1:0-5136 GCA_036004365.1 Binatia bacterium | reverse complement strand
CCACCAGCTGCCTGGAGCCGCGTGTTGCAGAAATCGATCCAGATTCTCGCGCGTGCCCTCAAGCCTAGATTTTTGGGCATGAGAGACGGTTCAGGATATCTCTCATCCAGGTATTCATCGATAATCGCGGACTCATAAACCACCACGTCTCCGTCCACAAGGACCGGGACCTTGCCGTACGGGTTTTGCTCCCAGAGCTCCGTAGGTTTGTTTTTAAGGTCGACCTCGATCAACTCATGGGGTAACTTTTTCTCCGCCAGGACAATCCTCGTCCTGTGGGCGTAGGGTCACGTATGGCACGAATAGAGTTTCATAGTCGTCTCCCTCGAAGGACTTGTATCATCCTCGTTTCATGATCGCAACTTGCTGCTATTTACCCTTTTTGTCCAGCAGATCCCTCAACCCATCTCCAACCAGGTTCAATCCAAGGACGGTCGTCATAATTGCAAGGCCCGGATAGGTCGTCAGGTGGGGCGCGACCAGAAGGAACTGTCTTCCTTCGTTGAGCATGGAGCCCCAGGACGGTGTCGGGGGTTGGACGCCGAGTCCTAGGAAGCTCAAGCTCCCTTCGGCGATGATCGCTGCTGCCATCGCGAACGTGCTCTGAATCAAGAGCGGAGGAAACAGACTGGGCAGCATGTGCCGAGTGATCACGCGCGCCGGGCCGCCGCCGAGGGCCTGCGCGGCATGGACAAACTCCTTTTCTCTTAGAGCGAGGATTTCACCGCGGACCAAGCGCGCGTAGCCGGTCCAGCCGATCAGACACAGTGCCAGAATTACGTGATCCAGTCCCGGACCCAGGACCGCGGTGAAGGCTATGGCCAAAAGCATTCCAGGAAAAGCAAACAGGATATCCACAAGCCGCATGAGGAGTTGATCTACCCACCCCCCGAAGTATCCGGAGATTGAGCCGATGGCGATACCCAAAAGAATGGAGATGGCGACGGTACTCAGCCCTACGAGCACGGAGACGCGGGCTCCGTAAATGACCCGGCTTAGCACGTCACGGCCCAACTTGTCGGTCCCGAGGAGGTGGGCCTTGGAATTGGGAAGAAGATCTTGCTCCAGATTCTGCTGACTCGGGTTGTAGGGAGCGATGACCGGCGCCCATAACGCCGCACCAATGATCAGGAAAAGAATCGCAACCCCGAAAGAGAGAGCAAGCCTATTTGCCATAACTGATGCGCGGGTCTACTAGGCGATAGAGAATGTCGGTGACGAGGTTCACGAACAGGTAAGAAATCGCAATGACAAGAATGCATCCTTGGACCAACGGATAGTCTCGCGTCTGGATCGCGTGAATCGTGAGGCGGCCAATTCCAGGCCAAGTAAAAATGGTCTCCGTAATGATCGAGCCGGCCAGAAGGGCGCCAAACTGAAGGCCTACGATTGTGACGACCGAAAGGAGCGAATTACGGAGCGCGTGCTTTAGCCAGACCTTGGGTTCGCTGAGTCCTTTGGCTCGGGCGGTTTGAATGTAATCCTCGTGGAGAACATCGAGAAGAGCTGAGCGGATCATGCGAGTCAGAATGGCTGACATAGCCATGCCGAGCGTCACTGCGGGAAGAATAAGATGGCTCAGAGTCCCTCGGCCCGACACCGGTAGCCAACCTAAATTTATGGAGAAGACGATGATCGCCAGTGGACCGAGCCAAAAGTTGGGCATCGAAAGGCCAAGGAGAGAAAAGAGGAGCGAGAACCGATCGATCCAAGAATGCCTCTTCAGTGCTGCTAGTATTCCCAGAGGAAAAGCCATAAGCAATGCGACCGTCATCGCCACCAAGGCGAGTTCCAGCGTGGCCGGAAAGCGGGCTCCGATGAGCCTTGCGACGTTCTCCCTTTCATAGAGAGAGCGGCCGAGATCTCCGGCGGCCAGAGCGGCCAAGAAGCGAACATATTGAGTCCCGAGCGGTTGATCCAAACCGAGCTCCCGGCGCAAGCTCTCTTTGTCGGCGTTGCTCGCGGTCTCCCCCAGCATGACTTCCACGGGGTCACCGGGAACGAGATGGATCATGAAAAAAACCAAGGTCAGGGCACCGAGGAGAGTGGGTAGAAATAATAGCAGCCGTCTTAGCAGGTATCGCTTCACGCTGGCGGCTTGAGGGAAGAAAAGGTGACGCCTTTGAGCGAGATCAAGTCGCCATCGGGGTAAGGAATGAAACCTTGGATCTCCGGCCTCGTCAGCACGACGTTTTTCATCCACCAGAGGGGAACATACGGAAGATCCTGAGCCAAAATCTTTTGCACCTTGCCGTAAATCAGCTTCCGTTCTTCCTGGTTCAGGCTGCGTCTTCCCATTTCTAACAGATGGTCAATGTCCGGATTTTGGTAGCGACCGCGGTTATCCCCGTTCGGTGGAATGCTGCGCGAGTGAAATAGATTAAAATAGATGTCGGGATCGTCTGCGCCTACCCACTGAAGGGTATAGAGATGAAAGTTTCCCTGTTTGATGTCTGCGTAGAAGGTCCCCCACTCGTAGGTGCGGACCTCGAGGTCTATGCCTATTTGTGAGAGCTGCTCTTTTAGCGCCTCGGCCATTCGGCGGCGCAAATCCAGGTTGGTCGTCTTGTAAGAAAGCTTGAAGCGGGGCATGGGTCCGTCTCCATCGGGATCAGTGAAGCCTGCCTGATCCAGCAGCCGTTTGGCCTTCTGAGGGTCGTAGGCAAATTTCGTAACCGTGGGTTCGTAGGCCCAGTTAAGGGGAGAGAGCAGCCCGGTCGCCGACGTGGCCAGTCCCTTCAGTAGATGACGGATGAGCAGCTCCCGGTCGATTCCGCAAGCGATGGCCTCGCGCACTTCGCGACGCCTTAGGACAGGATGCTCCAGGTTCATACCCATGTACTGAAAGGTCGTGCCCTGGGCGATCTTGACCGTGGCCCTTGCCTTCTTCTCAAGCCAAGGGAGCATGTCGGGCTCGAGATCATTTTGTAAGAAATCCACGCCCCCCTTTTTGAACTCGAGCGCCCGAATCATCGCGTCAGGGATAATCTTGAAGATCAGACCTGATATCGACGGTGGACCTTCCCAATAGTTAGCGTTGGCTTTCAGCACGATCCGCTCGCCGGGCAAAATCCGCTCGAGTGCAAATGGCCCGGTGCCCATTAAACCCTCCGATCTCGACCCGCCGCCCACAGAAATGCCCTCAGGAACGATCCCCAGATTGGTGTTCTCCAGAAACGGTGCGTAGGGTGCGGCAAGCCTGAAGCGAACTTGGTAGGGCGCGATTTGTTCCACAGACTTCAGGAATTGCAGCGCGCTCCCCACAGGCGAATGGTTCTTAGGGTCGAGAATCGAACGATAGGTGTACTCGACATCTGCCGCCGTGAAAGGCTTGCCATTATGAAAGGTGATGCCCTTTCTGAGATGAAAGAGATAGGTTCGATCATCAATGATCTCCCATCGCTCCGCCAGCTCGGGCCTCAGGTTCCCGTCCTGATCCGTCCTTGTAAGAGAGTTGAAGATCAGCGCTCCGATCCGGCTTGAATTCGCGTCCGTAGCATAGCGGGGGTCGAGGGTTGTGGGGCTGTTCTCGAGGCCGACGACGAGATATCCTGGCGCACGTTCGGGCTGAGGCGAAGAGACACAGCCAGCTAGAAATGACCCCGTGCAGACGACGATTAGAAGGAAAAAACGCCTAGCCATCACGGCCCCTCTTTTCTTTGACTTGAGGATAGTCTTTTTGCTAATATGGGTCAATTTTGAATAGGGCGAAAATAGAGTTTTTCAACAGTTGAATCTATGATTTTGGCGCGGATAATTCTCTTTTTCCTACTTTTGAGCTTCATATGGGTTCCTTCTCATATCAAGGCTGAAGAGCTTTCCGCCGAGGAGACCCCGTTTCCGCTCCTTCCCGGTCTCGAAGGCGCGGTCGAATTCTGGAAGCTTGTATTTACCCGCTACGGGGCTGCGGAGTTGATCTTCCATGATCCCCTTGACCCGCCGAAGATCTACAAAGTCGTCGTCGTCGGGGAAGGCAATCCCGCGACCCAGCTGGTGGAAGAGGAGCGCGCGCGTATTCTTGAAGAGGCCGGCTTTGCCCCCGATGAAAAAAGGGTACGGGTTCAGAGGGGAGTGAAAGAGCGCTTTCTCTCCGGCCTGAAAAGGTCGGGCAGATATATCGGGCAGATCCAGCGTATCTTCCGCGAGGAGGGTCTTCCCGCGGATCTGGCCTATCTGCCGCTGGTGGAGTCTTCTTTTGATATTCATGCCCGCTCCCGTGTTGGGGCACTGGGCATGTGGCAATTCATGCCGACCACCGGAAAGCAATTCCTTAGGGTGAGTCGCACGGTGGATGAACGCCGAGATCCAGTGGAATCGACTCGCGCCGCCGCCCGCTTCCTCAAGCGCAATCACGAGATCTTGGGGAGCTGGCCGCTGGCGATTACGGCGTACAATCACGGTAGAGAAGGAATCCTTCGGGCGACCAACGAGGTAGGCTCCAAGGATCTCATGGAGATCATTCAACACTATCAGGGACCTGCCTTTGGCTTTGCTTCAAAGAGTTTCTACGCTGAGTTTCTCGCGGCAGTGGATGTTGCAAAGAGGAGCGAAGAATATTTCCCCGACCTGGAGCTCCACCCGGCCATCCATTTTGAAGAGTTCGAGGTGAAGCGATCCGTTTCCATCGCCTCCTTGCTTAAGCCGACAGAAATCGAGCGCAAGCAGTTTCTGGAGTGGAATCCGGCGCTGCATCCCCAAATCAAGGATATTCCCAGCGGTTATCGTGTAAAGTTTCCCGCCGACAAGCACCATATTTTTCTAACCGCTTACCGGAAGCTCGTGAAGGCGATTTTGCCTGCACCGGCCGTAGCTTCGGTCAAGGAAAGCCAGATCTCCTCGGCCCGTCACCGAGTCGCGCGCGGGGAGACCTTGGCCGAGATTGCGAAGAAATACAACGTGTCGGTGCGGGAAATTCAGCAGGCCAACAGCCTCGGCAACAGCCATCTCATTACCGCCGGCAAGTACCTCAAAATACCCAACCGTTGACGACCGGGATTCTCCCGGTTTCACCATGAAATATTATCCGGTCTTCCTTGATGTGCAAGGGAGAAGGTGTTTGGTTGTGGGCGGAGGAGGCGTTGCTCAACGGAAGGTCAGAGGCTTGGTGGAAGCCGGCGCGCAGGTGACTGTCATTAG
>DASYRN010000228.1:0-9393 GCA_036004365.1 Binatia bacterium | reverse complement strand
GTCGGCTCCCTTCAATCCACCGAGATTGGCCCCGTTGCCAGGTCCTTCACTGGTAACAAAAAAACTCATCGGCGCCTTCTGGTCCTGGGCTGTGCCCAGTCTCATGCCGAATAAAGCCAGCAACACCAACGCACAGGCAAGTAGAATCGTTCTCATTTTGATCTCCTCCTCGCTTGCGCTTGCTTAATAGCCGCCCAGGGGCAGCCGCAATTCATGATAGAGACCGAGCATTTAATTGATAGCCCCCCAAAGCAGAGACGGCACCCCTGTAGCCGAGGAGGCTGTCATAGAGAGATATATTCAAAGAGTCAGACATTGGCAAGATACCTGGCGGCCGGTGTCTCTCGCTGAGTCGAACCAGCTTTTGCCTTCGATGGTTTTGCTGTTCATTCTTGTCAACGAACTTACATTTTTGCAGGAAGCTCTTCCTGGAACGCGTCTCAAGGCATCAAAACGCCTCGTTCAGCGTAATGGCATAGATTCTGCTGATTTCCTGCTTGTCTCTCGTTCTGCGTAACGGCCTTGCCATTAAAGGGGTGAACCATGGCGCTGCTCAATCAATGGAAACATCAAGAGGACCGCTGGATCCTTTCGTGTGATGGAGGCGGGATTCGAGGACTCATTGCGCTGCATGCGCTGGCTGCTCTGGAAAGATACTTTCAGAAAAGTTGCCTGGACCTTTTTGACATGTTCTCGGGCACGAGCGCGGGAGCCCTCATTGCGGGGAGTCTAGCGTCAGGAAAGCTTTCGGTGGCGCAACTCATCGATCTTTATCGAACTCAGCGACATGAAGTTTTTTCCCGAAATTTCTGGAGCTACCCGCTTTACCGACTTGCCATAAAGTATCGAAAAGCCCCGGTTCATCAGCTCCTGTGCGAAAAACTCGCAAATATCACATTAGCTGAATGCCCGAGAGATATTCTCATTACAGCCACGGACACCGTTCGGTCGGAAACAACTTTCTTTAGTTCCTTTAAACACGCTCACCCTCCCCTACCATCTTCATATTCCTATGGTCTATACGCGTCCTTACCGCTTAGGCACGTCATTGAGGCAAGCCTTTCCGCTCCTACATATTTTCCGCCTCACGGCAGGTTCATTGATGGCGGCGTCGGCGTGCACAACAATCCAAGTTATACGGCTGCAGTCGAAGCCTTGCGATACTCATTTCCTAGCACTGTGCCGCCCGAAAATCGTCGCTACCGAGCAGGAAAAATTGTTCTCTTCTCCTTCGGTACGGGCGCTGAATCAAACCATATGAAACCCGGAGAGGCAATGAATAAGTCGAATATCGGTTGGATAGACTATGTCATAGGAGAGGGAATGGATCAGGCCAATGTGCAGCAAAGCTACGTTGTCCAAGAAGAGCTTGACGCACGGGAGGGAAGCATCGTGTTTTACCGCTATCAAATCTTGTTGAGAGATGACCCAGTGACGAGGCAAGCTTTGGAACGACTTCTGGGTGAAGCTATTCCGGAGGATTTCAGCCTTCGGGGTATCGCCGTCGATTCCATCGATGAGAAAACTTTTGGTTTTCTCGACCGGCTGGGCCTAGCATTTGGAGTCTATTTAGAGAATAACAATTTCTTCCTCCGTGACGTTCCTCTTTCCGAGACAAGATCTTCGAACGCTAAGCCGCGGGGATATTTGGAGGAATATGGCTATAAAAAACCTAGCCACGCGGAACTAGAGCGTTATCTGGGAGAGATACGGGCTGAGTTTGAGGAGCTGGACGAGAAATATGGTCGATGCGACTCATAAGAATTAGCAGAGGAGCAGCCGGGTAGTAGGCGTGAGGCGTGAGCCGCGAGGCGAGAGTCGGAAGGACCGTGATCGTGAAGCGAAAAAAAACGTGATACTTCCACGTTTTGAGAATTCCCGAGGCTGCAAAAACGGATAAGTCCAATTTTCTGATTGGGTTAAAAGCTGAAGCCTATGATCCTCGGAAATCGTCCAAGATGTCGAAGCTGCCCTCGAACAATCCCCCGAAGTCGCTTCTGGTTTAGGCGACTGTGTCGTAATTTACTCTCCGTCCTTCGACGATGCTCAGGACGAACGGTTAGGTGCTGAATTTCGTGTCCGCCGTCCGTTCGTGGTGAGCCTATCGAACCATGAACGGACTTATGACACAGTCTCTAGGCGAGGACCACATCGGAAACAGCTGGGCCAAATAGAAGTTCTCGCCTGTCCAATCCTACAAAAGTAAACTGGGAGCCGGTAAGATCGAACAATCTCATCGGGCGACAGTAGCTCTGCACGCCTTTCTCTGACCAGTAATCAAGATCAGCCGCATAGGGTGACTTACGCCCGAGTTTGAGATTTTCACGTTAAGATCATAGTACGATGAGAGGCTCGCGACGTTGAATTTGCAAGATCGAACTCAGACGGACGAGAGGGTCCGCCGACTTACCCTCATCAATTCTGTAATCGGGGTTTCCATAGCGGGACTTTCTACCCGGATATTTATGATCTCCGTGCCTACCCTGGCGACAGCTCTGGGAACGGACATCCTCGGGATTTCTTGGGCGCTCATAATCTATCAGGTGGCCGGGATAGGGTTGGGAGTCGTTTGCGGCCGCCTGGGGGACATATACGGCCATCACAAGATGTACGGTTATGGCATGCTCATGATGGCCATTGGCTCGCTTCTCTGCGGGCTCTCACAGGATGTTTTCCAGTTGATTCTATTTCGATTCTTGCAAGGAATTGGCGGTGCGATGATTCAGTCTTCCGGCCGCACCTTGGCCTTCAGGGCCATGCCTCAAGGATCTGAGGGAAAAGCCCAGGGGCTCATGGCGATGTCACATCAGTTCGGTTTTTTTGTCGGCCCTCCCATCGGCGGTCTCATCATTGATCTGGTTCACTGGCGCGGGATCTTCTTCTTGTTGTTTCTGCCAAGCCTGGTTGGATTGGTGCTTAGCACCATGACCGGACGCTCCGTTGCAGCATCGGCTGCGCGACCGTCGTCGGTTGATTACCGGGGAGCCTTGCTCTTCCTTGGATTAACGATTCTCGCGACCATGCTCCTGGATCAAAAAATCGCGCAGGTCATGGGCGCAGGGAGCCAAGCGCTGCTTGGTTTGGCTTTTGTGGGGACGCTTTGGGGTTTTATTTCTCACGAGAAGAAGACCCGCAGCCCCATGATAGATCTCTCTTTTTTCTCGGTTCCCGCTTTTGGCTACGGGTCCGTCGGCCTCCTGATGTGCTGCATCACCCAAGGACTCACTACATTTGTCACGCCTTTCTATCTGCAGGACGTGCTAAAGCTCTCGCCGACGTTCATGGGGATTATCTTTCTCGTCCCGTCGCTCATCAGCATGGTGCTCTCGCCTGTAAGCGGTGCCCTCACCGATCGTATCGGTGCCCGCTTCCTTTTGATCATGGGCGTGCTATTCCTGATGGGCGCTTTTTTAATTGGCGCTAACCTTCGCGCCGACTCCCATTGGATCTTGCCCACCACTCTGCTTGCGCTTACGGGTATCGGATCGGCATTTTTTAATACCCCATCTCAGGCGGTTATGGTGAGCTCACTCCCTAAAGAACATTGGGGCATAGCGATAGGCATTATCAATGGAATCTTTGGCCTCGGACATATGCTTGGCATCTCGCTGAGCGGGATTTTTCTGACGGTCGGCTTCCGATTCTATTCAGGGGATCCGGGGACAACACCCAACCCCGGGGACACTCAAGCCTTCGTCGCTTCGATGAACGTGACCTATCTGTTTGCCCTTGGAATCAGCCTCATCCCGTTGTTGACTTCGATAAAGATCAGGAAGGCATGAGACAACTAGCAGGCATTAGGCACGAGGCAACAGGCAACAGTTATGAGTAACGAGGATAGAGGATGGATGATGGATGATCGAGAGATGCTTCGACGTTTCGGGAATTGTCGAAACGTCGAAGCGGCCAGAGAAGGCATGTTGGGGTATGATGTTGCTTTGAGAGTGTCCGAGAGACGCTGGTGAGCATCCGGTTTCGCTTATCGGCTTCAGGGAGGAAGAACAGATGAGAAAACACGGGCGACTGGGCGTGCTGATAGTATTCAGCACGCTGTTTTTAAGTCTCTCCTGTACATCCGCGGCAGCCCAAGAGTCGGGAAATCCCGCTTACAGTTGGGTGAACGGCAAGTGGACAGGTCCGGCTCCTGGCGGAGGGGAGCTTGAGATGGACCTCCGTCTGATAAACGACAATCAGGTGGCAGGTTCCGGGCAGATCCGAGGGGCAGGTGGAGCAAAAGGTTATCGTCCCGTGATCACTGGTATTGTAAAAGGCGAAAGGGTAACGCTGGATCTCCGCAATCCGAACTCCGGCAACAACGTGAAACTTGAGCTTTCGCTTGTGGACGGAACCCTCAAAGGAACCCGCAAGGGGGAAGAGGTCGTCTTCAAGAAGCAACAATAGTCAGGCGGCAGGCTACTTTTCCGACGGTTAAGTCTTTCGTTGACAATTGCTGTGCGACCTTACGAGACGTGGGGCGAGAGTCGGAAACATCGTGCTCGTGGGGAACACGTTTCGAGAAAGGCCTTAAGTCGGTCTATTTCCAACCGCCTGGCTCGTAGCCTTTTTCACGGAGGCAGCGGTTGACGAGATCCCTGTAGGATGGAGATGGACTTGGTTGCCGAGGTGCGAAAAGTCCCTGCAAAAGACTAGAGGTTAGACTCGCAGCGGCACCGCCTGCGGCACCTGCTGCGGCACCTCGACCAGCCTGGCCGATCACTGCACCCCCAGCACCCCCTCCCGCAGCACCAGCAGCAGCGCTAGTCACGGTGTCAGTGGCAGCACTCTCCCCGACATTCTGTCCGCGCTCGCTCGACACATACCCTTCGGCTCGCCGCGTACATTCGTCAATGTCCCGCTCGGCCACAGTAGATCCTACACGCATCAAATGCTCATTCGAATGAAGCACCGGCCTCTGAGCCGCACATGCGGAAAGCCCAACTAAGAGGGATAAAAGCATTGCCGTCTTCAGACTGGTTTGATTCATGGTCCCGAAAACATTTTGCCACGATCAATAGGTCCGTCAACCCCCTTTTCTGACCCCAGGAGGATGACCCCTCGACGAGGATGGATCTTGATGTACCGCCTGCGACAAAGGAAATCATTGGGGGCTCGCTTTGAGTTTTTGTAATCTGGAAAGACAACACCTCGCCTGATAAGGTTGGACTCGATGCAAAAAAGGGAAAACGGACTGGCGGGCCTCTTTCTGGTTTTGGTCTTGCTCCTGGGCTCTAGTCAGGCTATCGGAGCGGCGACATTGTTTCCTAACCGAGCACGAAGTTGGAACAAAATACCAACGATTGTCGTATCCGGGAAAGAGGGAGACTCGAGAATCCAATTGGTCATTGAGGCGGTGGATTTCTGGAATAAGCAGCTGTCGGAAATCGGCAGCGGTTTCAGGTTGGGGGCGGTTACTTTCACAAAAGAGACTATCCCGGCTGAGGAGCTGGCAGCAAGGAGTAACGCTGTTCTTACTAAGGAAGGGGCGCTGGAGCCAACGGCAAGTTTGATGAAGATCGACGGAGATCTGATCGTCGCACTATCGGATGGGGATTTTGTTTCCTTCGCGGGTCCTTTCCTCAGCGATGGAAGGCGCCTTGTTGGCATCCGCGGATATCAGCTCTATCCACTGACGGTGCCCAACGTGGCCCGCAACGTCATAGCCCACGAGCTGGGCCATGCGATCGGACTCGGGCATAACGAAGACCCCAGCTACCTTATGTGCGGCCGGCCCGCACCTTGTCGACCGGACGCGTTTCGCTCCGACGTGGAGCGCTATTTCCCCCTGATGGAAGAAGAGAAACAATTTCTGTTAAAGCTTTATCCGCCGACGTGGAAGTGAGTCGGTGCTCAACCGGGGCCGATGGGTGAGCCGTGAGGCATGAGGCGTAAGACAAGTAAAAAGGCAAAAGTAAAAAACGTGCTCGTGGTCGTGAAACGTAACGCTTCGACGTTTCGACAATTGTCGAAACGTCGAAATGACTCACTTTCACGTTTTCGCAAATGCGAAAATAGGATAACATTCGAAGAAAACCCGTGGCTCTTCTTGTTTGTGGAGGAGAAATATGAAGAAGCAGAATCGGTCGATGGCTGTTGAGGCCGGAGGGGTGCGGATCGAAATTCAATACCGCCGCAGGGGAAAGGACTCTGGACCGAGCTTTGAAGTTTACGGTAGCGATGGGGAGCGGCCTGAACACGTCCTCCGCTTTGATTGTTTCAAGTTGAGGCCTCACTTCCACCTGATAGGTTCCAAACGGAGCAAGATAGAGCGAATCGATGGGAAAACTGCTCCCGACCCTGTGAAGTGGACTCTCAGCCGCCTCAAAAGAGACTTAAGATCCTTGATCCAGAAGGCCGGCCACTGGAAGCTCGCCGAGGAGATCAATCAATCCGCTGTGGCCAGAGCCCTCTCCAGGGCAGAAAAGAAAATAGTCAGTCTGGCCGGTTCAAGATCGCGAGCAACGAATTAAGGGCTTGGCTTGCATCTTGAAATCAGACCGTTGAAAAAGGCTCATTTGCTTCGTTGTGCTCAATCGCCTCGCTCCAACGTACTGACAAAAGTCTCCGCTCGTCGATTTTTCGCGCGCCTTGCAACTGAGACCTTTTGACCGGTTTGAAAATAGGCTTTTTCAACAAGCTCTTTATATATTGACTACATGCTCTTTTTGCGTTCGCGGCATGTCACCCGCGAAGCATAGCTCGAAAGGAACGGGGGACTGAGCTACTTGGTTTTGGTTTCGGCTTTCTTCTCGTCGGCCTTGGTCTTGGTCTCGGTCTTGGCTTTGCCGGCATCTTTGACCTCGATGCTTGACGCGGTCATCTTATAGTGGATGGTTACGTTCGCACCCTTCTTGAGCTCGCCATTGACGTGGTGCCCTTGTCGCGACCAATTTCCCATTTCTCATTGCCCTTCTGAACCGATGATGACGTCCTCGGTTCGACCCCTGAAAGGATTTTCTCCATTCACTTATTCAAGCCGAACCCCAAAGCCTCCTCCTCGACGTCAAGTCTTTCGTTGACAATTGCTGCGCGACCTTACGAGACGTGGGGCGAGAGTCGGAAACACCGTGCTGGTGGGGAACACGTTTCGAGAAAGGCCTTAAGTTGCTCTATTTCCAACCGCCTGGCTGGTAGCCTTTTTCACGGAGGCAGCGGTCGACGAGGTCCCTGTAGGATGGAGATGGACTTGGTTGCCGAGACTCATACTGTCCGGCCCGCCGCACACATTCGTCAATGTCCCGCTCGGCCACAGTAGGTCCTACACGCATCAAATGCTCATTCGAATGAAGCACCGGCCTCTGAGACACACACGCGGAAAGCCCAACTGGGAGGAACAAAAGCATTGCCGTCTTCAGACTAGTTTGATTCATGATCGCAAAAACATTCTGCCACCATAAATAGGTCCGTCAATCCCGTCTAACACAGCCGACCCCCCCCATTCGCCCGCGGGTCTCATCGGTGAACGGAGTGGGTTAGTTCATCGCGACTTATTGCGGCCGATTCTTAGACTTTGTTGGGACCCGAGCGCTCGGTATCCGGCCAATAGTTGAGAGCGTGCAGAGCGTCGCGAATCGGCAGGAGCAGTTTGGGTTGCGGGCCGGGCATGCTTTCTTCGTCCGCGACTTCCATCAACCTCGCGTCCTGTTCCCATCGCCGAAGGATTTCAATTTTTTGTTCGCGCGACAATTCTTGTATTGAAACGACTTCTTGAGGGCTCTTAAAAACGGCTGCGGGGATCAGCTTTGCTTTTTCGAAATCCATTTTGCTTCGCTCCTTCTTTTTTCTTTTCCATGATACCGCTGAGCGATTGTTAAGCAAGCACTCTTAAAAATTTGGATCTACGTCAGGCAGACTTTTTTGATTATTTGCTTCGTCAATGTGTAAATAGGCAGAGACCTTTTGGGAAGATAGAGTCGCAGGACGAGATGGCGCGACTGTTCGGACTCGAAGCAAGGTTGCGCCCGGGCGGGAGACCGAGAGCAAAGAGCAAAAAGTAGCCTGTCCCACTCTTGTCCAAGATAGTTTTCTGAAAAACCCCCGACTGCAGTAAGATAGTGTGAAATTCAACCGTCACACGAATGGCGTGTCCGCGCCGTTCTTACTGAGCAGCCGGAGGTGAATCTATGATACCTGTAGCCAGTTGTTTTTCGCAATTGCTATCGTTAGTGGATCGAGCCACTTTTGCGCGCGCAGTGCGGCAACATCAAGCCGAGCGCGCAGCGAAGGGCTTTAGCTGTTGGGATCAATTTGTAGCAATGCTGTTCTGTCAGATGGGGGGAGCCAATTCGCTGCGTGAGATCTGTGGCGGTTTAGCGACTGCGACGGGCAAACTGGTGCACTTGGGTTTGCGCCAAGCGCCAACTCGCTCCACTCTGGCCTATGCGAATACGCATCGGCCTTGGCAGCTCTATCAGACGGTGTTCGAGGAGCTACTGAAGAGCTGCCAGAATTTGGCTGTGACAAAAAAACGTCGCTTTCGCTTCAAGCATCCGCTTCGAAGCGTGGATACTTCCATTATTGAGCTGTGCATTAAAGTATTTGATTGGGCGCGGTTCCAACGCACCAAGGGCGCTATCAAATTGCACTTACAGTTGGACCACCAGGGCTGTTTACCCTGTTGGGCACTGGTGACCAGAAGCTGGGGTCAAATTGAGCTAACCCCCGGTTTCACGGACAACGGCGATCTTTGAGTGCGCGCTCCCGAGTTTATCCGTCCTGATACCCGAGCGCGCGGGCAATCCGGTCATCGACGCTGACCTTTCCCGGTCCCGAGCAGATCAACCAGATCAAGATGATGATGTACATGGTTTCGGGCAGATAGAGGAAATCGTCGAGCCAGTCGAGAAACGAGAGCCCTGTCGGAATCGTTGCAAGCTGGACCGTCGTGATCGCGACGATCATCTGGATGATAAGAGCCGCGCAGCACAGGCTCGAAAGCAACCCGATGACGAGCAGCCAGCCGCTGATGAACTCGACGGAGGAGACGAAATAAGTCATGAAATGCGGAAAGGGTATTCCGGCGCCGGCAAGGGTTTCATACATCCGGCGGGTGTGGCTGGCGACGAAGAGCTTGTTACCTCCCGAAATGGCGAAAAACATTCCGAGCGAAACGCGGGCGAGCAGGATCGAAAATTGCTCCCACGAGCGGTTTCCGAGTAGCGCTGACCGGATCAATTCATAAGGCTTCATGGCATTGGTCTCTCCGCAAGCTATCCTACGAGAGGGGCTGTCGACGACCACTCACCTCACGGTCACGTATTCACGTCACTTGTCCATAAATAACGACTCCTATAATCACAGCACTAAACGACTCCAATCATATCAATTTCACGCGGAAAAAACGCTGGCGGTTTATGAAGAGAATTGCTCTCAATGAAAATCCCGGGTGGCTGTGCC
>DASYRN010000227.1:0-9824 GCA_036004365.1 Binatia bacterium | reverse complement strand
TGGTGATCAATCTCAAAACAGCGAAGCAGATCGGGCTCACGATTCCGCCGAACGTGCTGGCGAGAGCGGACAAAGTAATCAAATGACAATTTTGAATTGTGAATTTTGAGTTTTGAGTTATAAATCTAAAATCTAAATGCAGCTGTTACACAACAGCAACGAGGTCGACTTCAATAAGGGCTCCTCTAGGAAGCTCGGCCACAGCCACAGTGGAGCGGGTAGGTTTGGAAGTGCCGAGGTACTGGGCATAAATCTCGTTGACCTTCGAAAAGTCCGCCATATTTTTGAGAAACACGGTTGCCTTCACTACCCTGTCCATCGATGAGCCGGCTGCCTCTAGAACCGCTTTGAGATTTTCCAGCACTCGGCATGTCTGAACCTCGATCCCGCCCTCTACGAGGTTGCCGGTTTTCGGATCGAGTGCGATCTGTCCGGCTGTGTAAACAAAACCGTTGGCCCGGATCGCCTGCTCATAAGGTCCGATGGCCTTGGGCGCAGCGTCGGTTCTGATAGCTTCTCGGTTCATCTGAGATCCTCCCTGTTTTCTGTCGTTTGTTTCAATCTATAACGAACACATCTAAGCCGACAAACAGGTTAGGCTCTGCCATCCGCCTTAGGCGGAGCGGATCAGCCTCAGGCTGAAACAGGCAACAGCAATAACGGCTGCATCTGGCGACCTTCGCCCACATAGCTTGCACGGCTCTGCGGCGTGGTTCTATGATGCCAAAAGGGTATGACTCTCCGTACGGCTCACAAGATTCTGATCTCGACGGCCGTGGTTTTCTTTTTCGGCATCGCCTTGTGGGAATTTCGCAATTACCTGGCGACCGGAGAGCTCTGGGCGGCGATACGCAGTCTTATCTATGCGTCCGTGGCAGTCGGATTCGGGGTTTATCTCGGCTCGCTCAAGCGCTGGTTGAAGTAAATCCAGGCTTTTGCCAAGCTAGAAGATATGGAGCCTACGCCGTTCATTGTATCGGTCAGCGAAGAGGAGATCAGGCGCGAGCGACAAAAAGCCAAGGAATTGCGCTCCAGCCAGTGGTGGAAGCGGCGGCGCTCCGTGGGCCTGTGCTACTATTGCGGTAAAAAGGTATCACCCCCTTCCCTCACCATGGACCATATCGTGCCGATCCTTCTCGGAGGAAAAAGCACGAAAGGCAACGTGGTCCCAGCTTGTAAGGAGTGCAACAACAAGAAAAAACACTCTCTTCTTATGGACTGGGAGGGATATACAAAAGGTTGAAGGTAACCCTCACCCTTCCCTCTCCCTGGAAGGGAGAGGGAAGGGTGAGGTCGATGGGGTAAAGGATTTTGGATTGAATCTAAAATCGAAAATGCGTAGCGATTGAAAGTTGAGAAGACCGCGCTCATGGAAGAACTTAAGAAATTTCTAAAGGGGCGGGTGGTCGTCAAAGTCGGTGATATTACCAAAGAGGACGTGGATGCCATCGTTAATGCGGCGAATGGCTCCCTCATGGGTGGTGGAGGGGTGGATGGGGCGATTCATCGCGCCGGGGGTCCTGACATTCTTGAGGAATGCAAGGAACTGCGCAGAGGAAAATTTCCAGACGGGCTGCCCACCGGTCAAGCGGCCATCACGACCGCCGGAAAAATGGCCGCCAAGTATGTGATTCACACGGTGGGTCCGGTCTATGGTCGTGGCGGAAAAGAAAAGGCAGAGCTGCTCGCCGCTTGCTACGACAATTCTTTAAGACTCGCCGCAAAAGAAAAGGTAAAGACAATCGCCTTTCCGGCTATCTCCACTGGGGTTTATGGTTATCCGCTCGATAAGGCGACACGGGTTTCTTCCGAAGCCATTGAGAAGTTTCTCGGTTCTGACGGCTCGATTCAACAAGTCCGGCTGGTTTTTTTCAGCCGTTCGGATGCCGAGACTTTTCTAAAGCATCACTCCTTTACGTCTTAGAGAATTCTATTTCCCGTAAAGCTTTTTCATAAAGCCGGAATCTTCGAGCTCCTTTACAAAACGCATATCGATGAAATCCTTCGCGTTGGCTTGCGCCGCCTTGGGATTGGTCAAGGCAAGGTCTTGCAATATCGTCTGATAACCTTCGGGATAAGGATAAGGCGCCTCTAGAAGATAGCGTGCATGCCATTCCCAGGCTTCTTCAAGCGCTTTGCGATCGCTCAAGCGGGAATACTTTTCCTCGATCTTAATGGTTTCCTCCTTGCGAGTCTTGTAAAAATGAATCGCCTCGACATAGGCCCTCATGTAACTGCGCACCATTTCCGGACGCTCCCGTATGAGTCGTGACGAGGTATAGATGCCGTTCTGAGGAAAAGGTATCTGGAGCTTCACCATGTCAACTACCGTCGGATAACCCAGTTTTTCAGCCTGCGCTTTGCCTGCTTCGGTCACGACCGTAAAGTGAACGATCCCTTTCTGAAGCGCAATCATGCGGTCCAGGGAACCGCCGATCACCCGGAGATTTACATCCTTGGCCGGCTCCAGGCCGATTTTTTTCAGTCCCACGCGTAACGCGAACTCCGCAGTCGTCCCTGGGATATGGCTCCCTCCTGTTTTACCTCTAAGGTCCTCGGGCTTTTTAATGCTGGGTTGCGCAACCAGATAGTAAGGCAAGACATTCAAGTTTGTCGCGATCGCAATCACGTCACCGCCAGCAAGGCGGGCCGTAGCCAAGCCCGGGCCTCCTCCCTCTCCAACGGGGATCTCGCCTGCCAGAATGGCCTGAATGCCACGGACGCTGCCGGAGATGAAGATGATGGTGGCCTCCAGGCCGTGCTTCTCAAATAAACGCACCTCTTTGGCGATCTTGATCGGCGTCGAAGATCCTGGACTTACGGAGATATACGAGGTATTTAGCGTTTCACCTGCCGCCAGAGCCGGCGCGACAAGACCCATTCCGGCGACAAGCACAATGAGAACGAGTTGAAGCCCCGAGCGAAAGCGCTTCTTGACGCGGCGCATGAGCACGATCCTCCTTTCAAGCAGTGCCGCTATGCTAACACAGCCCCCTTTTTCAAACCAAGATTGATTCCGGCAATCTGCTTGACTTGCAACGCCGCATCATTTTTTCTCCTGGTTCAAGGCTTCTGGATTGAGCAGGTTCAGCGGCTTCCCATCGAGAAAACTCAGGATGTTGGTCATGGCCAGCTCATAACGTTCACGAAGAATTTCTACCGTTGCGTAGCCTCTGTGGGGTAGGAGGACGATGTTGTGCAGTCGACGGAAAGGATGATCCATGGGAAGGGGCTCTTCGTCATATACATCGAGCCCCGCGCCGGCGAGATGACCTTGCTCCAGCGCTTTGATTAGGGCCGATTCAGAAACGATCGGGCCTCTCGCCGTATTGATCAAGATCGCCCCAGGTTTCATGAGAGCCATCTCTTTTTCTCCTAACAATCCTCGCGTCTCGGGTCTTAGCGGGCAGTGCACCGTGACGATGTCAGACTCTCGAAGCAAGGCCTCGAGGGAGACTCTGGTAGCTCCGACCTGACGGGCCCTTTCATCCGTGAGAGTCTTTCCCGTCGCCAGGTTGCGAGTACCGAAAGCCTGGCCGATCTGGGCCACTTTCGTGCCGATTCTGCCGAGACCAATAATGCCTAATGTCTTACCCTCGAGGAGCCGACCTGGTATGGCAGCCCAGCGTTCTTCACGCATCTTCCGGTCGATCAGGGGGATCTGCCTCAGGACCGCAAGAATCAGCGCCCAAGTCAATTCAATGGTAGATGTTCCAGAATCGGTGGGCGTGAAGGCTACGGGAATCCCCCGCCGCGTGGCCTCGGCGAGAGCGAGATGGGCGCTCGTCCTGCCGGTTTGAGAGATCAGCTTGAGATCCGGAGCTAACGAGAACTGCTTTTGCCCGAAGCGGGTTCGCTCGCGCACCAGAAGGAGAGCATGAATTCCCTTGAGCGCATAGCCGAGTTCTTCGTCCGTTTCCAGCCTTTTCTTCATGATCGTAACATCAGCGCGGCCGCTGAGCTTTTTGAAAGCCGGCACTTCCTTGCCCTGGTCTTCGTAATCATCCAGCACCAACACGCGCAAAGGTTTCACTTCACCCTGAGTCATCTATTCCTCCTATATAAACAGTTTTTTCACTCCGACTAATCGATCTCTTTCCAGACTTTTGCAAGGCTATCACCATAAACGCTGAGATCCCACTCGCAGAAATAGCCAAAAGGGGTGAGCCACACGCGGTAGTCTGTCTCTTCCAGGCGTCCGGCCAGTTCTGTAAGAAATGACTGGGCCGGGGCCGGATCGGCCGCCTTCTCGCCGAGATGGGCAAAGGAATGGAGCACAATGTTTTTTAGACTTCTTTTGTTAGCCAGCCACTTGATGTGCTTGAGAGTTTTGCGGGCCATCGAAGCTCTTTTCGTCCCGTCTACATCAAAAGGTTCGACTTGGAGAAAGACAACCAGGCTTTCGGGGATCTCCTCCTCCACTTCTTGGTCTGGCGCGTCCGGGATGCTCTTGGAGTAAGACTTCCAGCGAAAGCGTTTGGCCTGAAAGCAGAGAAGTTTCATAAGAGCGGCGGCGATTACAACCACGCCCGTCAATAGCAATCCAAGAAATTCTTGAGGAGCTTCTTTCCCTCACCGGTCAGGATCGCCTCGGGATGGAATTGGACTCCCTCGACGGGATGACTTCGGTGGCGTACTCCCATGATCACGTTGTCGTCGGTTCGAGCGCTAATGCCGAGTTCCTCAGGCAGTCGATTTCGATCGATGACGAGGGAGTGGTAGCGCATCCCGGGGAAGGGATTTTTCAGCGACCGAAAGATTGTTTTGGAATCGTGGATAATAGCCGAGAGCTTGCCGTGCATGATGCTGGGCGCCCGGACGATCTCCCCGCCGTAGGCGGCTCCGATGCATTGATGCCCGAGACAGACGCCGAGGATGGGAGTTTGTGCGCCGAATCGGCGGATCACGTCGCAGGATATCCCCGCCTCCTTGGGCGTGCAGGGCCCCGGGGAGATGACGATCTTCTCAGGCCGCAGCTGCTCAATTTCCTCCAGCGAAAGCGCATCGTTCCGGTAGACCTGCACGTCAGCCCCAAGCTCGCCAAGATAGTGGAAGAGGTTATAGGTAAAGGAGTCATAGTTGTCGATGAGCAGGATCATCTATGCCTCCACTGTTCGGCCAATTCGATCGCTTTGAGCATCGCACGGGCCTTGTTCAAAGTCTCTTGGTACTCTTTCTCCGGATCGGAGTCGGCGACGATCCCTGCACCTGCGTGGATGTAAGCTCTTCTGCCTTTCATCAAGATCGTTCGTATAACGATGCAGGTGTCGAGGTTGCCGTTGAAGCTGAAGTAACCGATCGCGCCCGCGTAGAGCCCTCTCTTTTCAGGTTCCAGTTCGCTGATAATCTGCATGGCCCTGATTTTGGGGGCTCCGGAGACAGTGCCAGCTGGAAAACTAGAAACGAAGAGATCGAAGGGACTTTTCTCTTTCGCCAGCCTCCCGCGGATATTGGAAACGATGTGAATCACATGGGAGTATCGCTCAATCACCATGAGTTCATTGACTTCCACCGATCCAACTTCAGCCACGCGCCCGACATCGTTTCGTCCCAAGTCCACCAACATGATATGCTCCGCCTTTTCTTTTGGATCGGAGAGCAAGTCGGCTTCGAGTTCCGCTTCCTCAGCAGGAGTTGTCCCCCTTCGACGCGTTCCCGCAATAGGCCGGAGCTCAATGGTCTTGTCGGTGAGGCGAACCATCGTTTCGGGTGATGACCCGATGACCCTTAAGTCTTCGAGTTCCAGATAGAACATGTAAGGGGAGGGATTGATGAAACGTAAGGCCCGATAGATTTCGAACGGTGATGCCTGAGTCTGAGTCTCCAGTCTCTGGCACAAAACGACCTGGATAATGTCGCCGGCGGCAATATATTCCTTTGCCTTGTGGACGGCGGCTTGAAAGGCCGCTGGAGTATGGTTAGAGCGAATCTTGCTTTTCTGTTTTCCGAGGCTTAACTCCCTAGGCTCTATCCCTTTTGGCTTTTTTTGCAGCGAGGAGACCAGTTTTCGGATCCGTCTCGTGGCTTTTTCGTACGCCTTGCGCAGGTCATCGCTTCCGTTCAGCCTCACGTTGTCGATGACTTTGATCGTGTGCTTCAGGTTGTCAAAGGCGACGATAGTTTGGACAAAGATGAAAAAGATTTCCGGCGTCCCGAGAGCGTCTTTCTTCGTGTTGGGAATATTGTGAAAGTGCTCCACCGCGTCGTAGGCAACATAACCCAACGCACCGCCGGAAAAAGGCGGCACTCCTTCTACCACGACGGGACGGTGTTCCTTGAGGAGATTTTCGAGAACCGCTAGCGGGCTACCAGCCGTAAAGTTCTTCTTTTTTCCATCCTCCAGAATCTCGATTTGCTTCCCGGTCGACTTGAAAACGCGGAAAGGTTGCGTGCCAAGAAAGGAATAACGGGCCCAGCGCTCGCTTCCCTCGACACTTTCAAGCAAAAAGGCATAGCGATTCCGCTCCAATCTCTTGAAAAAGGAAAGAGGCGTTTCCAAATCCATGAGAAGCTCCTGATAGACGGGAATCACGTTGCCTTCTTTCGCTAAGCGGGTGAACTCTTGGTACGAAGGTTGAAACATTTCTTTCCAGAGCCTCGAAAGGCCTAAAAAGCAAAAAGGCCATAGGGCATCTGCCTATGGCCTTCCTCAATTCCAGAAAACTCGACTGGGCCTAGCCACGGGGCAGACGCCGGACAGAACCCCAGCGCCACCATGCCGTGACATTCAGCTTTGCTTCCAGTCGGATAAACATTGCCCTGTTTTTAGCTTATTACCGGATTGGGGTCAAGAGAAACGGCAGCCCGCGCGCCTTGCATCTGGATCTTTTTGACGGTCTGACGACGCGTTTTTTCAAGAGCTCAGATATAATACATTTGGATCCTATCATCGGGTCTGCAGAGATCGGCCAGCGTCACCTCTTCAAGAATCTTTTCCGATGCTTCCATCGCCCTGGTCCAGGTTTCGACGAGTCTTCGGGCCACCATGGAGGCGGGACGGTTTCTTTGGTTTGTCGAGTTTCCCCCCATCAGCGGGCCTTCAAGCACTTTGAGGACGTGGCTGACGGTAATGTTTTCTGGAGGTCGGGCCAAGTGGTAGCCTCCTCCAGGTCCCCTTGTGCCATGGACGAGATTGGCGCGCTTCAACAGAACCATGATTTGGCCCAGATACTCTTCAGGGATTTTTTGCCTTCTCGCGATCTCCTTAACCTGCACCGGTTGATTTTCCCTGTAATTTTGAACCAGGTCGGCCATCGCCAGCAGACCGTAATAGCCTTTCGATCCGACTTTCATCGTGGTCTTAATGTTTACACAGTCTCGGCCAGGTAGGTCAAGCGTAGTTCACGCAGTGAAATGATATTGGCAATCCATCGAAAACAGTGATAGATAATTAAAAGGGATCGTGGGATGAAGTTTTTTATTGACAGTGCGGATATTCAGGAAATCCGCGAAGCTCATAGTCAAGGTCTTATCGATGGAGTCACGACCAATCCATCCCTGATCGCTAAAACAGGCCGAACCTTCGAAGAAGCTGTCAGTCAGATTTGCTCGCTGGTGACGGGCCCGGTGAGCTTGGAAACCGTCAGTAGGGACGCGGAGGGGATGGTCCGGGAGGGTGAAGGACTAATGCGGTACGGAAAGAATGTGGTGGTAAAAGTCCCTCTAACGGGCGAAGGCTTAAAGGCCGTAAGGATGCTCAAGGAAAAGGGGATCAAGACAAATGTGACCCTCTGTTTCTCTGCGGTTCAGGCGCTCCTTGCAGCCAAAGCGGGGGCGGCTTATATCAGCCCATTTGTCGGACGCCTCGACGATATCTCTCAGAGCGGAATGGAAATCATCGAACAGATTGTAAAGATTTATGCCAACTACCACTTCTCCACTGAGGTTTTGGTTGCGAGCATTCGCAATCCTGTCCATGTGTTGACGGCTGCTCTTATGGGAGCTCACGTTGCGACGATGCCCTATGCGGTGATCAAGCAGCTGACGCAGCACCCGTTGACCGACATCGGGATCGAGAGATTCCTCAAGGACTGGGAAAAGGTCCCGGACAAATTCAAATAAATTCTCTTAGGCCCGCTCGACCGCGTCTGTACTACAGCTGTTCTGTTTGACAACTTATTCAATATCAATTAAAACGCTTTTTTGTTCGCGGTTTTGCCGACCAGTGCTGGGAGGACCGCAAAGGAGCGCTTTATGGCTTGGAGAGAAAAATCAAATTATGTCATCCAATCGGTTTCTCATGCTCTGGACGTCCTGGAACAGTTTCGAGGTGATGCCGACGAGATTGGAGTCACTGAGCTGAGTAAAAAATTGAAGTTGCACAAGAACAATGTTTTCCGTTTGCTTGCGACCTTGGAGGCGCGTGGATATATCGAACAAAACAAGGTCACGGAGAACTATCGCTTGGGGCTGCATTGTCTTCAGTTGGGGCAGAACTATGTGCAGAGAATGGGGCTTCTTCTCCAAGCCAAGACTATTCTCGACGAATTGGTAAAGAGCTCAAAAGAAAGCTCTTTTGTGGCGGTAAGAAGGGGAACTTCCATTATCCCCTTGGATTTTGCTGAAACTCAGAACGCTGTTCGCGTGGTTTCCCTGCTCGGTGTTGCCTTGCCCCTACATTGCACGGCTGCAGGGAAAATCTATCTGGCCTTTGATTCGGAAAAGGGATGGAATCAAAATCTGACCGAGAGCCTCGTCCGTTACACGGATAAAACCATCATCGATCGCCGTCTGCTTGTCGACCAGCTAAAGGAGATAAGCGGAAACGGTTATGCTTTCGAGCAAGAAGAATTTATGGAGGATGTCGTATCAATTGCGGTACCTGTCCGTGACTATACCCGTGCCCTGGTCGGCAGCTTGGTGATTACCGGTCCTGCTCATCGTCTCGCTGGCGACAGAGTTCAAAGAGAGATCGTCCCGCTAATCCTGAAAGGTGGGAGCGAACTATCTAAGCGTCTAGGCTATCAGCCTTAAAATTCCTCGCCTTCATCGCACTCTACGAGACTCAAGTGTGCTGACACCGACTGAAAAAATACTGTTCTTAGCTCTCGCGTTCGGATCGCTCTATTTTGCTTGGAGCGGCTTCTATAGCGTCTACAAGACTATCTTGCGGGGAAAACCTGAAGCTCGCTTTGATGACCTGTCCAAGCGCGTAGTCCGCGCCCTTTGGACAGTGCTTAGCCAAAAGACTGTATTCAAAGCACGCCCTTGGGTTTCCCTGCTTCACGCGCTCATCTTCTACGGATTCCTTTATTATTTTTTGGTTAACGTCGTCGATACCTTGGAAGGGTTCTTTTCCATCCATGCGTGGGGAGGGTTGTGGAATCCATTCAATCTGGCAGCCGACCTCCTGACGACGGGAGTGCTCGTCGGGATTATCGGGCTCGCGGTCCGCCGCTTTCTAACGCGCCCTCGGGATTTTTCCTTTGGTCCAAATGTTCCGCTGCACGAAGATGTCAAGTCTGGCATTCTTAGAGATTCCAGCATTGTCTCAATCTTCATCATCGTTCATGTCGGAAGCCGGCTTCTTGCGAAAGCAGCGCAGTTGGCTCGGGAGGGGGGCGATCCTTTCCAGCCGGTCGGGTCTGCTTTCGCCGGGATTTTTGCAAGTGCAGATCCAAGCCTCGTTCTTATCCTACAGCATCTCTTCTGGTGGGGCGCATTAGGATCTATTCTTGTCTTCCTTCCTTACTTTCCGCGCTCCAAGCACATCCACCTTTTCATGGCACCCATCAATCTGGCTTTAAAGAGGGAAAAGCCGGGCGCGCTGCAAACCATGGATTTTGAGAAAGAGGAGTCTTTTGGCGCGGCGAAGCTCGAAGAGT
>DASYRN010000226.1:0-12379 GCA_036004365.1 Binatia bacterium | reverse complement strand
GCACGATATAAGGGTCCTGATTTCTACGCGCTGAGAAATCGCGTGAGTAGCGGTCCATCCTTACATGTGCTTTCGAGATTGAAGTCCTCTGAAAACCCGCTCGTCTTGATGACATACGATACACGAGGCTTGGCCCCGCTCTTCTAGATTGGAGACGAGCGCGTACGTCAGTCCGTTGTCCGACCAAGTCAGCACTTTCCAGCCTGCCACCGATTGAAAATGAAACCGCATTCCTTCCCAAGGGATCTCTTCCCCGCCCGATGGTTTTGCAACTGAATCCGAAGTGACGAGCAAGGAGATTGGGTGACCATTCAACCGATAGACGATATAGGCTGCATAGTCGTCCTTAAAACCGACCAAACGTGCGCCTTCGACTTGGTAAGGTTTCGGCTCTTCTGGATAATCCGGCAATTTCAAATTGAACCCAAGTTTCCCGGCAAACCAGGCAGAGATCTTTTCGGGCGAATCGCTGATGACTTCCAGGGGCAACTGTCCCTCGATATACCGTAGGTGAGTGTTGACCGCGGTGGAGACGAATGGGCTACGGTCTGCACGAAAGGCCCCGCCCAGTGCAAGCCAGACGACGGCCAGGCCGAGTACCAAGACGACGCAGGCCGCAAGCGGGAGCCGGTAGGATATGAAGAATCTACGGCGCGAGCCGCAACTCTGCAGCAGCTTCGCAATGTTTTCCCGCAGCGATTCGGGTGCCTTGTAATGGGCGCGAGCCTTCCGAATGCCCGCAATAAGATCACGCTCGGCATCCAGAGCGACACGGCAATCGGCGCAGACCCTGACGTGCCTTTCCACGACCAGCCGCTCACCCTCCTGGAGTTCGTCATCCAGATACAACGGAATATATTCTAGGATATGCTTATCCACTTCTTCTTTTTCGGTGCAAAATCCTTTCCATGTTCTATGTTATTCCCGTTCAGTATGACGCGCAGTTCGGTCTTGGCGCGGCTCAAGCGCGACATGACGGTCCCCGCCGGACATCCCAAGATGGAAGCAATTTGTCGGTAGCTGAACCCTTCGAAATAACGGAGCACCACGACTTCGCGAAACACTTCGGGTAGGCCGCCAATCGCCGTATGAATCTTTTCACACAACACGTTGCGCTCGAAATGGTCATCTGGGCGTTCCCGATCGTCTGAGAACCATTGTTGGAAGACGCCACCATCATCGCGATTCATTCCCAACAAGATAAATTCTGGCCCCTTAGCGCGCCGGCGCCATTGGTTAATCCAGACATTCCGCAGGATAGTAAACAGCCATACCTTTGGATCATTTTCAATGCCACGCTGGACGAGTCCCTTGATCGCACGGAGGCAGGCGTCCTGGACCAAATCCTCAGCGTCCATGGGGTTGCGAGTCAAGGACATCGCAAACCCATAGAGAGCGTCGAGATTTTCCAGAATCGTGCGATCGCAGCTATTAGACTCCTCTTTTCCAGCCTCGTATCGAATCTCTGCACCCCCCTGAACAGAGTCGGCCTGCCAACTCCTCAATCTCCTAGGAACCTAGCTGCATGCTGGGAATCCATTACCCTCTTCCTCTTAGTGTGTCAACGGGACCGAATCTACGAGAGGTAGTCTGCCAAAGAAAACTTAGCAGCTGCTCAAAATGTGGTTTCCATGCTTCAACCTGCTGCTCAGTACAGCCCTCTAGCGGAGTCTTCAGCAACCCACTAGGGGTCGGGGGCCATTCGATTACTCTATTGGTGAAAAAGACTTCTCGGGAATAAAATGCCTCTTCGATTGTCCTAATCTTAGGACGATTGAGAAATTAACACCTTGTTCTTCACGAATTTGAGACATCGAGGCAAAGTCGGTTCCGTGATTCCTCCTTACCATCAGACTCGTAGCCGGAACGACGTTGGGTCGGGCGGATCTCTGTCATTTTGCCGGGCTGTTCAAAGACATCCTGTAGACGTTCTGCGGAGTCGAGCGGATCCACAGGTCAATGGGAGCTATAGCTGGCACCCGGATCACGACATTCCATTTCAGTAATAAAGGAAGGAAAGAATATGGTGCAAAAATGCGCGTTAATCTTGTGTTTGTGTGTTTCCTTTTTTCTGGACTCTATAGACCCTTCAAGGGTTTGGTCCTATCAGGAAACCAAGGTCACGGATGGCGGCGCGGTCGAAGGCAAGGTGGTGTTTCGCGGAACCGCGCCCAGCCCGCGAAAGGTCATTCCCACGCAGGACCAACAGGTTTGCGGCGGCCCACGGGATGAGCCGCGCATTGTTCTTGGAAAGGATAATACGGTTCAGGGAGCAATCGTTTACCTGAAAGGAATCGAGAAGGGTAAAGCGCTTGAAAAGCCGAAGAAACCTCCGGTTATTGATAATGTGAAGTGCAGATTCGAGCCGGAGGTCCAGGCAGTGCCGGTAGGGACGGAGGTGATCATCCATAATTCAGATCCGGTGCTCCATAATACCCACGGATATCTCGTGGCCGATGGCCGCAGGGGGCGCACGGTTTTTAATGAGGCGATGCCCAACAAGGATCAACAGGTCAAGACCGTGCTTAAGCTGCCGGGAGTCGTGGATGTTGCCTGCGATGTGCACGGTTGGATGCAAGGTTGGGTCATGGTCGTTGAAAATCCATATTACGCCATCACCCAAAAGGACGGTGGTTTTGCGATTAAGGACATACCGCCCGGAAAATACACCTTGGTTACCTTTCAGCCATACGCTGGAACCACAGAAACTCCCGTAACCGTCGAGGCAAAGAAAACCAACAATGTTAACGTCGAGCTGAAGAAATAGCGGCAAGAACGCCGCAAGGGCCAATTGCAGGAAGGAGGCATATCATGAACGATCTGGACCGTGAACGACGTGAGGCGGCAAGTGAGTTGAACAAGCCTGATGAGCGGCCTGATCCATCTATTAAGATAACCCGGAGAACCTTTCTCCATCGGTCCCTTGTGGCGGGCGCCGTAACCGGCGCGGCGACCTATGGCTGGTTCCCCATAATCAATGCCTTGGATCTGGCCTTTGGGGCTCAGGCTCCATTTAGCTTCGCTTGGCTTTCGGACACACACCTCTACCCCAAGAACGTCAATACGCGCTTTGTTGAAAAAGCCGTCCGCGCGGTCAAAGAAATCCAAGCCATGAAACCGGCAGCGGATTTTCTTATGTTCGGCGGCGACCTGGCACAACTTGCTGACCCGGTGGAACTGCGGCTCGGAAACGATATTCTCAAGGAAATAACGATCAAAAAACACTTTATCCCCGGCGAGCACGACTGGTATCTGGACATGGGCAAGACCTGGGTAAGTTTGTTCGGCAACTCCCCCTGGACGTTTGAACACAAAGGCGTCCAATTTGTCGGCCTCGACACCGTGAGCCGTGGGCCTGACTATTGGTCCGCAACCAAGATGAGCCCGAAAGAGAGGATGGGTCACATGGCCACTCTGGACGGTTCCGTGGCCGGGCCATGGGCCGGGGTCGGAGACGATCAGCTTCGGTGGCTGAACAAGACGCTTTCCCCTTTAGCGAAAGACAGGCCGATTGTGATTTTTACTCACAATCCGCTGTACGAATATTATCCTCCATGGAATTTCTGGGTCAGGGATTGGCGCCAAGTCCACGAGGTTCTCAAACCCTATACCAACGTTACGAACATTCACGGCCATACTCACCAGGTGCTCTACAACGAAATCGGTACCATGAGATCGATCGGAATGCTGGCCACCTCCTGGCCCTGGCCTTATGCTCCGGAAGGGGTTCCCGTGCTGACTAAACCGATGATCCGAGCCAATCCCGGAGATTACTTCGACGGCGTAGGGTGGGCAAAACTGAGCGTCACGGCGGCAGAAAAGGTGGACCACGAATACGTGATGTGGCGTAAAGAGGTCTATGCGGAAGCGCCTATCGATTCCGGTACCGGCGACAACGACAACCAGAGACTGAGACCGCGCATCGCCGATCAAATGTGGCCATACAAATAACGAGGTAACGAAAGGAAAGGTGAAGCGTTATGGGAAAGATTCTCCCTTGGCGTGGTGGACTTCTTCTCTTGGCAGGGTTCCTTTTCGTTTTCGCGTCTCGAATGGATGATGTTCAGGCCCACAAAGAAAAACATACCCCGGAGCAACTCAAGGCCTTCCAGGACGTTTTCATGGAGCAGGTGCGGATCGGCGACCTCTTATTTCACGGAGACGGTGAAACCGAAAAAAAGTTCGGGTTGAATCTATCAAGAACCGGCATGGCCTGCGCCATGTGTCATCCTTTCGCTTCGGACACACACCCTCACGAGTTTCCTAAATATCAAGAGCAGATGCAGGACTTTGCGACCTTACGGGATATGATCAACTGGTGCATCGAAAATCCCAATGAAGGAGAAAGGATCGACGTCAACGGCCCCGCGATGAAAGCGCTAGAGGCGTACCATTACTGGTCCAACAAAGGGTCCACACTGGATCCCGGCAAACACTAAAAAAACGTGTTTACAGCTGTGACATCTAGACCCTCTCAAGAGCATTTAGGGGGAGCAAGGATGAAGGCCGTGGACGTAGCAGCAGAGAGGTTGCAACAGGCCGGATGGCTTGCTCCCCCTAATGTACACTGACCCAGTACTTTTGCATTAACGGAGACCCCAGCGACTCTAGCACCGCGGATAACGGGTCAACGATGAGCCTACCGGAAATTTCACGAAGAAGTTTCTGCAAGTGGAGTTCTTCGCTTGTGGTTGCGGGAATCTTTACGGGGCTGAAGAGTCGGTCTCTACTCGCGCTCGATCCATCCGCAACCGGGGCTACTCAAGTCCCCTCCGGGTTTAAGGAACTCCATACCGCGAAGCTGATCCTGCCGGCGATGACGCGAAATGGAACCCATGTTCCCGTTGTAGCCAAGATGAACCATCCCATGGAAAGGAATCATTACATCCGGCAAATTCAGTTCCTTAACGAAAGCGATCCGATTCCCTCCAAGGGAATTTTCCATCCCTCCCCCGCCAACGGCGAGCTCTACTTTGCTTTCCAAGCGCGAATGCACAGCGGCAGCTCCACCCTAAAGGCCATCGCCGAATGCAACTTACACGGGCGGTGGACCGCTGCCCATCAGATTACAATTCCTGACGGGCAAGGCGGGTGCGCCACGGCGGGCGGGACAAAAGAAACTCACCCAAGAGAAGAAATTCGTCCGCCCGTTACACGAATCCCGGAACTGGTCCGCCGGGGACGCTTGGCCAAAGGAGAAACGGCCGAGGTCCAGGTGAAGTTTCAACACCCCAGCAAGACCGGGCTCGCTTACGAGAACCAAAAATTTATCCAGGTTGAGGAGCCCCTCTATCTAACATCGATGCAAGTTTTTTACGGGGACCGTTTGGTTAGTCGCTACGAGATGACCTCCGGTTTGAGCGACAGTCCCTTTCTGAAGTTCAAACTCAAGTTCACCGAAGAGAAACCCATTCGTATTGTTTTTACCAACAGCCTGGCTCAGCAATTCAGCGCCGTCACGGAAGTCGCCCTAGCTTAAGAATGACATGGACAGGCGCCACCTTGACAGCGCTATTCCTTCTCACCGGCCTGCTCTGGAAGCTCGCTGCAGGAAAGACATTCTCGGAGATTTTATCAATGACAGGAGCGGAAGCTCTTCTCGCGGGCCGCGCAGAACCAACTGCCGACTTCCGCGCCAGCCATCCTCCAGCGACTCAATGCGCCTCTTGCCACGTGGAACATTTCAAAGAATGGAGCGGCTCGGTTCACGCGCGTTCTCTGACCTCGGAAAATTTCCTCAAGACCTTCCCGCAATATCTCGACTTTCTTGGGAAGCAGGCGCGAGAAGACCCGCAAGCGCCCATGGCCTGTTTCAGCTGCCATGCCCCTCTTCTAAGAAACGCAGACCCGCAGGTCATTCGCCAAGTGACCACTTTTGTCCTGGCGAAGGAGACAAAGAAGCTTGACGGATTCGAAGTGGGTTGCGTTTCCTGTCACGCGGATGGGGGCCGTGTCTTCTCGGGACCGATCGGCGACCCGAAGGACAATCCCTTCCACCGTTCTAAATTTTCGAGATCCTATCGAGATTCGTCTTTCTGCGCGGCCTGTCATACGTGGACTGCGCCCGCCATCCCCTGCTCCGACGTCTATAGCGACTGGAAGAAAAGCCGGGCGGCAAAACAAGGCAAAACGTGCCAGTCCTGTCATATGGCCGAGCAAGACGGAACCGCCGCCGCGGGGGGACCGCCTAGAAAAATCCATGGCCACACTTTTCCGGGCGGCCGCTCAGCCGCCATGTTACAACAGGCGGTGGTCCTTCGTCTCGAGGCGGCCTTTCGGAAAGATCGTCTTGAAGTCGCCGCAACGGTTCGCAATCTTGTGCCGCACCGCGTGCCTGACGGCTGACCGTGGAACAGCTACGCGGTCCTGGAGGTGACCGTTTCGGATGAAACCGGATGGGAATTTGAAACCATCAAGCGGGTCTATGCCAATTTTGGTCTTGATAAGAACGGAGAGACCAGCGGCATAGCGTGGAAGATTGTCAACCGGTCGCCGGGTTCAACGGCGTTGAAGCCGGAAGAAACACGCGCTGAAAAACTGTCCTTTCCCGTCGAGCCGCGGGACGGGAAGCGGTTCACGATCCAGGCCAGGGTGCGCTACCACTACACGCCGCCTTCACGGGACGGCTTTGGACAGGAGCCTCAGGCAACCAAAATGGCCGAGACGAGCTTGACTCTTCCGGGCAAGCGCCCGTCTTGATCCACCAAGAAACAAATCACATGGCTGAACACGCGCTTCAAAACACGGACGAAGTAATCAACAAGGAACTGATTAAGAATTGGCTCCTGTGGGGATTTTTCTGGATCCTGGTTGCCCCAACCTTAGGGGTTATCGTCTCGACCAAGTTCACCTATCCGGAGTTCTTAGGGGGGGTCCCGGAGCTGACGTTTGGTAGGTTGAGGCCGATTCATGTCAACGGCGTGATCTTCGGCGCTTTTTCGACTCTCTTCATCGGGCTTTGCTACTACATTGTGCCGAAACTGGCTCAGGTCCGAATCTACAAAGAGGAATGGGGATATCCCATGATGTGGATCTGGAATCTAACCCTCATCGGCGGCTTCCTCTCCCTCGCCCTAGGATACAATCAGGGGCTTGAAGCCGCCGAGTTTCCTCTCCTCATCGACATCATTCTCTGGATCTGCTTGCTGGCAATCACGGTCCAATTCCTTGTGACCGTCGCGCGGCGTAAGGAGCCTGGGCTTTACGTCAGCCTGTGGTATCTGATCGCTGCCATGGTTTGGATGGATATAAACTGGCCTTTCGGCAACTTCATTGTTTCTTATGCGATCCCCGGCATCAACAACGCCGCCCTGCATGGCCTGTACATCCACTACATTGTGGGGCTCTGGGTCACTCCGGCCGGCTACGTGCTGATCTATTACTTCCTGCCGGCAAGCGTCAGAAACCCGCTCTACAGCCACAGGCTCTCTCTTATCGGCTTCTGGTCACTCGCTCTTTTTTACCCGTTCGTGGGAATTCATCACTATCTGTTCAGTCCGATCGCCGACTGGGCGGAAACGATTTCTATCGTCATGAGCGTTCTTCTGATTGTGCCTGTTTGGACCGTGCTGCAGAATTTTTTTGGCACCATGATCGGACGCTGGCATGGCTTCAACAGCAATATCACTGCCAAGTTTCTCATCACAGGCGCACTGATGTACCTCCTGGGTTGTTTTCAGGGTTCGACCGAGGCGCTTCAGGCGGTCCAGCAACCGACCCATTTTAGCGATTTCGTCATCGCTCACTCACACCTGACGATTTTCGGCACGTTCGTGCTCTGGGCCCTGGGCGGAGTTGTCTATGTCTGGCCGCGTGTTACCGGCCGGGCAGGTTATGATCTCCGGCTGGCGAACTGGGGATATTGGCTCATCACGATAGGGATCTCGGCGATGGGCATAATTCTCACCGCGCAAGGACTGCAGCAGGGTTACATGCTGATTGCCGGCGCGGAGTGGGTCGATTCGCTCCTATCCATGCATCCTTTCTGGTGGTTTCGAACATTCTCCGGGATTTCGATGGATGTCGGGATGAGCCTTCTCCTGCTGAGCCTCCTACGGGCACCGAAGTCGTCTGTAGAAGAACCATCGTTAGCGCGCCCAACGCAGACCGCGTCTATAGGAACCCACAGCCTGGGATACGCCAAAACGGTCGCCGTCATTGCGGGTTTCGGCTTCATAACACTTGCTCTCTTTGTCCAGGGCCTTCTCCCGGCTTTGCTTCCGGAGTCCCGCGAAGAGAACGTCAGCCGGGTCGTCAGGACGCGTCTCACCGAGCTCAAATGGGTCGAATACCCTGCGGAGAACTACACCGAGCAGGAGCGATTGGGCCGGGAAGTCTACATCCGGGAAGGTTGCTGGTATTGCCATTCTCAATACGTCCGCCCGGTCACCGGTGAAGATATACGCTGGGGGCCCGTCTCGCAGGCGGGAGAATATGCCTTCGACGTGCCCCATCTGTTCAGCACCAGGAGAATCGGACCCGACCTCACCCGAGTCGGACTGAAATACGGCGACCACTGGCATTTCGCCCACCACTGGGACCCTCGGTTGGTGGTGCCCGACTCGAACATGCCCACCTTCCCTTGGCTCTACGACCAGGTCACGGTCGCATTAGAAGAAAAGGACGGGAAGCTCGCGTTTAAAGACGATCCCGCGTTACGCAAGATCTTTACCTTCAAGGAAGGAAAAGAGATCCTGATCATGCCCAACACCAATGGGCTCGCTTTCGCCCGGGAAAGGGACGGGGTCCCGGTCTTAAACCTGGATCCCTTGCCCGATCGGCCAAAGGGAAAATCGATCACGATCGTTCTCCCGACGCGGGAGGCGGAGGCCCTGGTCGCCTACATTCAAAAGCTCGGCACCAATCGCGGACAGTGGCGCGACCTCTTCGAGCCTCAACGGGTTTTTATCACCCAATTCTCCGTCCCGGAATCGGTAGAATGGATTGACCGCGGAAAGCAGATCTACCTGCGGCGCTGCGTCGGCTGCCATGGAGAAAAGGGAGACGGCAACGGCCCGGCAGCGACGTTTATGGAGCCGCGCCCGAGGGACTTCAGGGACGGCGTGTTCAAGTTTCGGGTTACGCCCTCAGGCGCCCTCCCGACGGAGGGCGATCTCTATCGGACGATTACGCGTGGAGTTCGCGGCACGGCGATGCCCCCTTGGCACGAGATCTCGGAAAAGCAACGCCTGGCGGTGATCCTGTTTATCAAGACTTTCTCCCCTTTCTGGAAAGAGAAAAGTCTCAAGCAAGCGGCGATTTCGATTCCAGATCCTCCACCCCCCAGTGAAGAGCTGATAGCTCAAGGCGAGAAACTTTACATCAACGAAGGAAGGTGCTGGAACTGCCATGGCGGCCCGGGCATGAAAGACGACAAACCGTTTACCTATCCCTGGGGGCGCGGGCCGTCGGCCCCGACCTTAAAGGATGACTGGGGTTTTCCCCTGCTGGCGACGGATTTTACCACAGGCACATTCAAGTCAGGACCGGACGTGACCGATATTTTTCGGACCATGAGCACAGGTCTTAACGGCGCCGCCATGCCGTCTTTCGCCGCGAACCTCACGGAGGAACAACGCTGGGCCATCTCCTACTATGTTCTGAGTCTTTCCGCTTATATCGACCCCTTGCATCAAAAGAAGCTCCAGATTCCGGAGCCGGCGAAGACCGCTCTCGACGATCCGAAATTGAAGACGCCGACCTGGCGCGCTGCCTTCGACCCCTCTAAAGCGGAAACGGCGGTGGCCGGGGAGAAATCCAAAAACTATCTGAGGATTGCGGAGTAGGAGTGATGGACTTAGCCGCGATTCGACCAAAATCCACGTCTGTCATCCTGAACCCTTCGCTGCCTGTCATCCTGAGCGAATGCGAAGGATCTCATATTCTCCACCGATTGGTAGCAGAAATTCTTCGGCTTGCGCCTCAGAATGACATTCGATGAGGGACGGGCCATGCTCGAAATAATCACGTTGGTAGAATTCATCGTAGCCTTCCTGATGGGGCTCGCCGCTTGCTGCTTTCTCTTCTGGGGAATTCTCACCGGAGCCTTCAATAACGTCGAAGAAATCAAGCACCGGATTCTGGAGATTGAAAACGATGAGAGATGAACATCGCGGATCCGAGGACCTTGAACACTACGCCGGAGGCGAGATCCAGGCGCGCCACGGCATCGTCAACAGGTGGCTGCTTGCGATGTACGCCGTGCTCTTCGTCTGGTCGATTTACTATCTCATCGGTCCATTCGAGGGATGGTGGCCGAAGCTGGAGTTTTGGGGTTGGGGAGGGTTGGGAGCCGGCTTGTCGAAAGAGGGGGCACAGGAAGGAGTCCGCGGGCTCCAAACCATCGGAGTGATCGCCCTTTCGATTGCCGTGATTTCGATCGTCGGCTTCTTTACTTGGGTGATTATTCTAGTACGGAAAAGATAGTTCGTTCTCCTGAAAAAGTGAACGGGACCTTCCTACTAATTCCGCTTTCTCTTCCGTTCGTCCTGAGCTTTGTCGAAGGAAACGGCCTGCTGCTCAGCACAGGCTCTGTCGAAGGGCGAACGGGACTTTTTCAGTGAGACCCAGTGCAGAGGGGAAGGATTGCGTGATGAGCCTCGGCGAGAAAATCATTTTTGCGCTTATTTGGGTTGCCTTGTTGGTGCTCGCCTCAGATGCGGCCTTCAATATTTTCAGCGCGCTGAGCGGAGGTTCGTTTCACTGACCCCTTTCGTCGTCCCTCGCCCAGCAGGACGTTAACGAGAACCAAAATCGCGACTAAATACGTCATGCTCCCCACGGCGAACATGACGATCCCGCCCCCGATTTGATCTTCCCGAGGCGTCAGATCCCACAGACGCAGCGCCGTTTCATAGTGCGGATAGAGAATCCTGCTCGAAAGGGCAATCAAGCCGGAGAGAACTGTATCCTGTGTCGCGGCAAGGAACAGATACAAAATCCGTATCCCGTCTTGAATCGGTCCAGGTCGAGAGACCGGCTGAATGACGGGCCACCAGAATACAAGTGCAGTGAGAAAAAATAGGATATGCTCGAAATCGTGGATCCAAGAGTTCTGCAATGCGGCCTGATAGAGAACCGGATGGTGCCAGGCCCATAAGTTCACGACATAGAGACTCCAGGCGACAGGCATCCAGCCTAAGAAATCGCGCACGCGGCGCGTCACGGAATGGCGGGTCAGAAACCAACCGGGCTGGAATCTCGAACTCCCACTTAGCCCCCACAACAAGACGGGAACTGGGTTAGCCAACAGGATTAAAGGCGGCGCAAGCATCATGAGCATTTCGTGCTGCACCATATGGGCGATGAGCAGATAAGACGCCAGGTCATCGATCGGAGATAACAGGGCGCAACCGATGGCGACTAAAGCCAGTGCATAAAAGACCAGTTGGGAGAGCTTGGCCTCTCCCCCTGTTTTTCTCAGCCGCACCCAGCCGCGAATATAAACCGTTCCGAAAACCAATAAGACGGAAATCACATCCGACCGCCAATGCCAATCCGTGAGCAGGTTGCCGCCCGCAGACACGTGCGCGCGGGCGGGCACGGTTAGCAAGACGAAGAACAACGTCACTGCAACGAGGGGGATCAATTTAGGGTTCTTTCGACGGGTCTGCATCGTTAGCCCAGAGTTATCCAATCCATATCACAATCATAGAATGTCCGTAATTCTTGCCAGGTCGCGAATGAGAGTATATATCTACAATTCTAAGAGAGTGAAAAACCTGCCGTGAGTAAAAAGACGAAGGGAAAAAAAGCGCGCAAGAAAGAGAATCCAGGCCGGCCCTTATTGAGACCCGCTCCCAATTGGCCGCTGCTCGTACTTGCGATCATCGGGATGGGGCTTACCGCCTATCTCACATTTACGGCTTGGAAAGGGCAAGCTCTCGCTGGCTGTCCCGTCGGCAGCGGCTGTGACGTCGTCTTGAACAGCGATTGGTCGAAGCTTTTCGGTCTACCAACATCGTTCTGGGGATTCCTAAATTATTTAAGCTTGGCTGGAATGGCGTGGATTAAACACGCTGATACACAGTGGAAATGGGCGTGGGTGCTTTCGCTCTTTGGGGTTCTCTACAGTTTTTATCTAACTTCAATTTCAATTTTCGAGCTAAATGCCACTTGTCCCTATTGTCTGACCTCCCTTGGCTTGATGACAGTCATTCTGGGAATAACTGCTTACCAGAGACCCGACGATATGCCGAGATTCTCTTGGCGCCCTTGGTTAGTTAAGACTCTCGCCGGCGGAGCCGTCGTCGTGCTGGCTCTTCACCTGCACTATGCGGGGATATGGGGAAGGTCGCTCGGCCCCGAGGATCCCAAGCTTCGCGCCTTAGCAGAGCACTTGGCAAAGACCGATGCTAAGTTTTACGGAGCTTCCTGGTGT
>DASYRN010000225.1:0-10626 GCA_036004365.1 Binatia bacterium | reverse complement strand
TGTCCGTGAACTATTGCGTGAAGTTTTGGGGAGAGGAGCCAAATCAAGCGCACTATTGCTGAAGAGGTGACTCTCGCCACCACTCCACCTGTCTAGCATTCTGATGCGACGTCGGTGTGTTCCCGGGAATGATGATCGTCTGACCGATATAGATATAGTCGGGATTTTCAATAGATTCCCTATTGGCCACGTATATCTCTCGCCACCTCCACTGCGAGCCATAATACCTTTCGGCCAGTTGGCTTAAGGAATCATTGGCTTTTATCGTGTATTCCCTTCCCTTAGCCCTTCTGGGAGGTGTAGGAGGAGGGTTTCTCTTTGGGCTAATGTTGACTCCCTGGGGTTCTTCGTTTGGTAGCAGATCCTTCGTCGCGGCGTTTGCCCCCTCTATTGTCTCGGGAGAGCCCAGAGAGGACGCTTCGAGCTTCGCTCCGGCTTTGGGATGTTCAAACGTCGCGGCGTTTGTCCCCTCTATTGTCTCTGGAGAGCGCAGAGAGGACGCTTCGAGCCTCGCTCCGGCTTTGGGATGTTCAAAGAGAGCCACGAAAAAGTTTTTGAAATTTATAATCCAGAAGGCCGTCCCTACCGCAAGCAAAAGAAGCGCAAACAAGCTCCCGATCCGCACCCGAGCTACTCGGTTTGACCGACTCGGCAGACGATTGGCCGGGGCTGGCTGCCGGGCTTCCTGCTTTGGATTTGTCGCCGGCGCTTGGATTGCCCGTACAGTCACGTTGACAAACTCGGGCTGCACTTTTAGTCGCAGATCGTGGGCAACCTCATTGATCATCTCTTTCGCGACTCTTTTCTGTGAGGTGCCGTAGACATTAAGCAGGGCATTATCGCAGATGATGTTGATGAGCCGGGGAATTCCCATCGAATAAAAGGCAATCTGCTCAACAGCACCAGGATCGAACAGATCTTCCCCTCCATAACCGGCTGCCCGGAGCCTAAAGTCGATATAGGGACCCACCTCTTTTTCCTTAAGCGGGGCAAGCTGGCAGTGGAGGGCCACTCGCTGCTTAAGCTGGCGAAGGTTCGGTTGATCGAGTTTTCGCTCAAGCTCGGGTTGGCCCATCAGCACAATTTGGAGCAGCTTTTCCTTATCGGTCTCCAGATTGGAGAGAAGCCTTAGGCCTTCGAGCGCCTCGATGCTTAGGTTCTGAGCTTCATCGATCAGCACAGAGACGATGTGACCTTTGTTAACTTGCTCGATCAAATAGTGGTTGAGCTCCTCGATCATCGTTAACTTGTCTTTTTCTTGAGTTGCCAAGCCCAGGTCGCGCAAGATGAGTTGGAGCAACCCAGTGAAATCGATATGCGTATTAAAGATAAAGACAGAATGGATGGTGCCCGCTAAATTGCGAAGGAGTTTACGCAGTAGCGTTGTCTTTCCGGTTCCCACCTCGCCGCTGATGACGATGAATCCCTTTTTGGCTTCGATCCCGTAATGCAGGATAGCCAAGGCTTCCTGATAAAGGGGGTTGGTGTAGAAGAAGCGGGGGTCTGGAGTGACACTAAAGGGTGATTCTACGAATTCAAAGTATTTATTATACATGATGTCTGTCTGGTTTTGGTCGTGGAGGTCGTAATCCCCCCTAAAGTGTGAGAGCAAAGCCTGGGCCGACTTACCTAACTCCAGGTTTGCGGGTAATTGATGGAGCGTAAAGGTATAAAAGGGTATCGTAGGTGAGAAATTTACCTGGTGACTAATGGTTGAAAACTGTCAGACAATCTTACAGCTATTACAGATGTGGATTGGTCTCTTGAGCTATCTCCCGAATTTTTCGAGAGAAAGTATTCAAATGTGACATGTAAACGGATTTTATAAAATTTAGTGTTGGCTGGCTCTCTAGCATGTATCCTTTGATTGTTGCCTCGTGTAGGCGGTTCGATTCCGTCCCTGGCCATACCCGACCTCATTAAAGTTCACTAACTCACCGACTTTGCGTTTTCGAGGTAGACTCTCGCCGCCGGTCTCCTAAATATAAGCTAATGTTCCTCCGATTGTTTCTCCCTCGCCAAATTCACTCGCGGCGGGCTCCTTGTGGCAGGCTTGACGCCACGCGAAAGCCATTATATCTCTCAGCGTGTTGTCGCAATGTTTCGAAGAGGAGAAAAAAATAATAATTTTTCGTGAAGGGAGCTACTGCGATGGCGAAGGCGAAAGCATTTATTTTTGCTCCGGCTGACCAAACAGGTGAGAGCCACAGAAAGCTTGAGGCGGCAGGCTGTGAGGTGGTTATGGGAAAGGCCTCGTGGGACACGCCTCAAGGGGATACCGAGACCCAGATGGCCCGGCTGGCACAGGGGTGCGATGCGCTCCTGGGCACTTCAATCCGTAGCACACCGATTACGAGAAAGATCATGGAAGGTTCGGACAAACTCCGGATCGTTGCCAAATATACTATTGGCGTGGACGATGTCGATGTCGACACGGCGACCGAACTCGGAATCCTGGTCGCGCACGGCCCGGCCGAGTCAAACTGGGGGGGTGTGGCGGAAGGCACGATCACCAATATGCTCACCCTGCTCAAAAAGGTTCGGGAACGGGACCGCCACTTAAAAGCAGGAGGGCTTTGGAGAGATAAATCGTTTGAGGGGAGCTATGTAGGCTCGCGGCCGGACGGCTATAAGGGTCTCACCCTGGGTATCATTGGACTTGGCAGGATCGGTGGCCGCGTGGCGACACTCCTGCGGCCGTGGAAGATGAGGATGCTGGGTCATGATCCCTATATTCCGGAATCCAGATTTAAGGAGCATGGTGTGGAGCGAGTGGATCTGAATACTCTCCTTCGCGAATCCGATGTCGTCACTCTGCACGTGGTTCTGACTAAGGAGACCCGCCATATGATGGGCGCGGAGCAGTTCGCCCTGATGAAGCCGACGGCCATACTCGTCAACAGTTCTCGCGGCATGTGCGTGGACGAGCGCGCCTTGGTCGAGGCGCTGCAGAAGGGGCAGATCGCTGGTGCGGCGTTGGATGTTTTTGAGTACGAGCCTCTCTCACTCGAGAGCCCGCTCCGGACATTGGGAGATAAAGTGCTGCTTTCCCCTCACATGATCTCTTCCAACGCGGGAAGCGGTCTTAAGCCGGGCATCGCTATGGCTACGGACGCGGTCCTCGCCGCCTTGCGCGGTGAAGTCGCGGACAATATTTATAACAAAGAAGTCATCCCTAGATGGCAGAGCCGCTTTGGCGGCAAGAGCGTGTAAGAGACCTATTGATCCGTTCGGCGACTCGCATTTTCGTCTATTCAGGGTGCGATCTGTCCATCTGGTGGAGCCGTTGATTTTTACCTAGGCGGATTATAGATTCGACCGCTAGAAAGGGAAGACGACGATGCCTGTTGTCGCAGCCTTGGCTGCCAGTCACGCGCCCAATATTCTTTTGGAGCCGGGATCCGAATGGGAGGAGTTTATGCAGCTCCACTACCGGATGGCGCCGCAGGCTGCAACATCGAAACCGTCCTTAGAAGCGCAGCAGAAGCTCAGAATGGAGGCGGAAAGGGCGTATGCCGTGTTGCGCTCCGACTTGGAGGCCTCCAGGCCGGACGTGCTCATCGTCGTAGCGAATGACCAGTTTGTTAATTTTTTTTTCAACAACATCCCCACTTTCTTTGTAACTTTGGCCCATGATGTCCAAGGACAATTTACCCGGCATAAGTTTCATTATCGAAATCACAAAGAGCTGGGACGAGCGATCTTAAAAGCGGGATTGGAGAAAGGCATCGATTTTTCCTTCGGAGAGTATGCCGAGCTACAACACACGCAGATGGTACCGCTTTACTTCCTTCTACCCAAAGCCACGATCCCTATCCTTCCTATCTACGTAAATACTTGGGTGGATCCACTTCCCACGCCGGGGCGCTGCTACCGCGTAGGCGAGTTGATCCGAGAGGTTGGCGGGACAAGAAGCGAACGTATCGCCATGCTCGCAACCGGCGGCCTTTCACACTTTCCCGGCTCTCCGAGGATTGGGGAGATCGACACTCAGTTCGATCACAAGTTGTTGGAGATCCTGCGCGAAGGAAAAGGAAGGACTCTCGCCGACTATTCCTTGGAGCAGCTTCTTCAGGCAGGGGACTCCGAGTTTCTCAACTGGATGGTGGTCCTAGGAGCGGTGGGGGACCGCAAAGCGGGCGCCACTTTTTATATGCCGGATCATGTGGCGACAGGGTGGGGTTTTGTGAGTTGGAAATTATCGTAAGGCGTAAATCGTGAGAGCGTTAGGCGACTTCTCACGCCTCACCCCTAACGCCTTACGAAGGAGAAAAGATGAGTAGTTATCACCTCAATCGATTTCTTTTTGACCTCAAGATGAACGAAGGCTTATTCCAGCAGGCGCTCGGCAATCTCTCCGACACGATGAATCGTTATGACCTCAGCGCCGAAGAAAGAGAGGCACTTTCCGCGGGCGACCCGCGGCGGCTGCGCCAACTAGGCGCGCACGGCATGTTGGCTCTCTATATCATGCGACTCAATCCGGACTTTAAGGGCAATATTTATTGGAGCCAGAAATGATCGCATTTTGGATTTGCGCCACAAAGCATTTCCGCCGGAGGACGGATGCGTCCGAAGCCCTGTGGCGCAGGCGCATCCGTCCAAAGTCCTGTGGCGGAGCCGATTTTCGATTGAATCGTTCGACTGAGCTCACGACGAAGTCTAAAATCCAAAATCTAAAATCTAAAATGGGAAGATGGATATAGGTTTACGCGGGAAAGTGGCGTTGGTGGCCGGAGCCAGCCAGGGAATGGGCAAAGCTATAGCTTTGGCTTTCGCGCGCGAGGGCGCCAAGGTCAGTATGTGCGCGCGCGGAGAGGGAGCGCTTAAGGAAACCGCAGAGATGATTCGGCGCGAGACTGGCGGTGACGTCCTACCGATGGTCGCGGATATGACGAAATCGGAAGATATCCAAAAATTCGTGGCCAGTAGCGCGGATAGATTTGGTCGCATCGATATCCTGGTGACAAACGCCGGTGGTCCCCCGCCAGGCGAGTTTATGAAGTTCACGGACGAAGACTGGGAAAAAGCGTTTCACCTGAGTTTTATGAGTGCTCTCAGACTTACGCGGGAAGCTGTCCCCCACATGAGGAAAGTCGGCGGCGGCCGTGTCGTCAATATCACTTCTTATTCCGTCAAAGAACCTATCCCGGGTCTCGTCCTTTCCAATGCGGTTCGCAGTGCAGTCATCGGTCTGGCCAAGACCCTTTCGCGTGAGCTGGGTAAAGATAAGATTCTCCTCAACAATATTTGCCCCGGGCGGATCGATACTGAGCGAGCGCGTAAGTTAAACCAAACACGGGCGGAGCGTTTGAAGCGGCCGGTAGAGGAGATCCAGCGGGAGATGGAATCGGAAGTTCCGTTAGGCCGCTATGGGACCTCGGAAGAAGTGGCAGATCTGGTTGTGTTTCTTGGCTCGCAGCGTGCGAGTTATATTACCGGAACAACGATTCTGATCGACGGCGGCTTGGTCAAGGCGATCCAATAATGATTCACTTCGTCATCCAGTGGGACCTGCCGGATCAGAAAGCGAATTTGACGGTCTACGCAAACAAGGCTAAGAACGACTGGCTTCCCACCACGCTTTCATACCCCGGCGTGATTGAAATCCGAAATTACCGCAATCCGCTTGAGGTGACGCCTCAGGTCGCCATTACCATCGATTTTGAATCGTTAGAAACGTGTCGAAATTTTATTGATTCGCAGGATTATATCCGCATCATGCGCGAGCTCCGCATCCTCGGCTGCCGTAATTTCACGGTCAATGTCTGGGCTCCTTCTAAATACTTTCCTGAATCCCTCAAGCCAGAAAAGAAATGAGCTAGTCTCTTTCCGGCTTCACGCCCCGGCGTAGGGCCAAACCTCCTTCAAGCGCAAAATATAAAGTCCCTGGTTCTTTTCGCTGATATAAATGCATCCTCGGCGGTCGACCAGAACATCCTCGACCTGGACGACCAGCCGGCTTGCTGGCTTGGTTCCGATTCTGTTTGTTGGGTTGGGCGGAATGAAATAGGCGATTTCTTTCGGTGTTCTTTCGTCCCGAATGTCATAGACCCTGAGGCCGGCGTTGAAGTACGTCAGGTAGACGAGGTCGTCCCGGTTTTCCAGACAAGGCTGGTGGTTCCAATGGTGTTGGTTATGCGGGCCGAAGCGGCCTTCTTTCTCGAAGAAATTCTTGAGCCCACTCTCTGGTGGTGGAAGGGGCTGCGGGAAGAGCGCGATCACGCGAGGTTGGGCCTCATCCGCCAGACCGACAATGCCGACGATGTTAAGATCTTCATCGCCGTTTTCGTTAATCGTCTCGTCATTGACGACCGCCAGCTTCCGTTTAGGCAAGGGCTGATAGGTATGAATCCCGTGGTGGTTGGTGACTCCCTTGAAGACGACCTGGCTCACCATCTGGGGGCGCTCCAAGTCCGAAATGTCGACGATGATAGCGCCGGCTTCGCCATACGAAAGGTAAGCTCTTTTCCCTTCAACGTGCGGAGGGCCGTGTAGGGATATTCTCGCTTCCGGTCTTGCCCTAGCTTCTTCCTGTTCGGGTATCCAGAAACGGGACACGAGTTTGGGTTTTTCCGGGTCTGAGATGTCTACGATCTGGTAGATTTTTTTGTCGAATCCTGGCGCGCCTCCCGCAACATGGACCAGGGAGCCTCCATCATAGAAATTTCGATGCGTTCCGGTGCTGTCTGTCCGGTAATGGCCCAACCGCCTTGGCCTTCTAGGATCGGAAACATCCCAAATTAAAAAACCTTCGGAGTAGGGTTTTTGTTCTGACCCACCCCAGCCAGGAGCGATTCGTTCGAGAGCCGTAATCATTTTTCCTTCGGCGACTTGGATTTGAATGGTCCAGGTGTTCTCGGGACCGGGGATGAAGGCAATGAGTTCCGGAGAAGTTGGATCTGTCACATCGAGGATGCTCCAGCCTCGGTGCCAGAGGTGGCCCATGTAGAGATACCATCGAGCGGCGACTTCCTGCAGCGCAAGCTTGAAGGCCGGCCGTCCGGCGAGATCGTGGTAGCCCAAAAGCTCGATGTTGTGCGCGAAAGAAGAAGCCACGGTTGCTGGCGGCGGAGGTCCGCCGCTTTGGAGAGCAGGAATAGCCGCTAATGGACTCCGTGTCAATCGGGGTTCGCTGAGCAAATCCTGGGATGTGAAGTGGCGGACCGAAGGCGAGTGGTACGAATGTCGGCCGGGGAGTGCTTTAAGCCGTTCCAGCCCTCGGCTGATCGGAGGGTGAATACTCCACGGCGGCTTCTCGCGCCTGCTCGGCGCGGAAAGTGGCCGCGAGGAGTCTTAGCATTTGAAACGCGACTTGTTTGCTGTGCTGGTTGTTGACCACTAGGGGAAGCCCCCTCTTGCCCGGCGCAACCAAGCCCCGTTCGGCCCAAATCGGATTCTCCATGCTGAACAGGTCGTAAGTCCGGGGTTGGCCTTCACGACCGTAAATGTAAGGCTGGCCGAGGACTTGGAGGAAAGCTTTCCATTTCGTCTCCTTTTGTTCTCGCAGCCATGCCGCGAACTGCATGTAGGCCTGCCAGACGATGGGGTGGTGAGCGACGCTCGATTCGCGGATTTTTTGTCTCTGCGCGGGAGTAAGGAGCGCGATCTCGGCGGGTCGCACCCGGCCCAGCTCAGCGATGAACTCGACTAGATAGTCTAAAGTATCGGCGTAACATTCCTCGGTCAGGTCCGGAAAGGCCGTGCACAGGGAATCGACCAATAGACCGAAGGTCAACATTTTTCCGCTTTGCTTGGAGAGTTGATTGCTGAGGATCTCCACGTTGGCTGCTCCCAAGACGGCGGAGCGCTCCATCAGCTCACGCGCCAGCCTGGAATAAATATTGGGGGATCCGGTCTTGGATTCGATGTAGCGGGCCGTCGTGGAGGCCATTCGCCAGCCCAAGAAATTGTAGACACAAAAGCGGTAGGCCTCGCGCTGAAAGTCGTCGGTGTAGATCATCAAACCGTAGGCGCGTTTGGGGTTATAGCTTCCCATTTTCTCTGAGCCAGTTTCTGCCCTCCACCGGAGGTAGCGTTGGTGCAGCCGAATGATCGCGTGGTGACGGTGGTTGGTATCTGGGCGTGTGGCCACCCCCTGATAGATTCTGAGTTGTCTTCGATCCTGAACATAAACCCAAACGGTTTCCTCCGCCCTTAAGTTCCACATGAGTTGCGGACACTCGAAGCGGTTGTCCTCTATATCCTTCATCATCGCTCCAATTTGCTTCTCGCGCAGAAACTCCTTACGACCTGCCTTGGTCTCCTTGATTCCTCTCTGAATCTCGGGATCGTAGACACACCGAAATCGGTGCGTGCTGCGCAACTCAGGTTTGTAAAACTCATTCGGGTCACACACATCTGTCAGCAGTCCTGCGTGAATCTGAGTCTGAAATTCGATCGCGCCTGGCACGACGATCCGGCCGTCCTGTGCCAGGGCATCAGAAGGAGGGTGGCGGAAAATGATGTCGGTGTCGTCCAAAAAGAACGGCCGGCATGGAATTAGATGGGGTGGGATCTCGTTGTCCCAGCGAACCACAAAGCTGGCAACATGGGGATCATAGGGATTCATGGTGCACCTCCTTGCGTTGGGGTTTCCTTGGATGCAGCGTCACCGGATCAATCTCAGTCGAGCCACACCCTGGGGTCGGATATGGAAGAACTCTCTTGGATGGTTTCCTAAGCCACCTTCAGGGCTTCTCTTGCAGCTTCTATGTTTCCCTTGATCACCTCCGCCAGAGAAAGTCGATATTGACCGGACGGGATTTCTAAGTCGCCGCTGCCGGCGCGCCGAACGATCGCGGCACGCCATCCCTCCACGATCAACACCGCCTGGGTCTTGGGTTTCAAGACCTCGGGCAACTCCCTGCTCAAATAAGCTAAGACCGCCCGAACCCTGGTCATCGAGAACCCGGCCTTCCTCAGCCGGACCACCAGGCGGATCCGCGCCAGGTCATCCAGGCTGTAGACCCTTGCGCTGTAGCGTCCCCGCTTTCGCTCCCAGACAACGGAAGGAACGGCGATCTCCATGTGGGCCCAAGCAGCAAGGGTCCGCTGGTTCAGCTCCTGCCCCTCCAGCTCTTGCACCGCGGCGATCACTTGCCGCGTGGTGAGAGATAACGTCCTCATTGTAAAATACTAATTAGTTCTCACTGAAAAAGTCATTTTTTTCTCGGTCATCTCAACAGCATGTGGTACAAATAAGTCATGCGTACACCCATAGCTCAGCAGTTCGGTTTTGGCGACGGCTTTATCGATCCCTCTCTGTATGAATTGGACGAGGAGCTTAGGAAAGTCGATGAGCTTCTCTGTCAGTCCAACCTGATTAAACCGTTCGAGGAGGTCTTCGATGAGAGCTTGGGTCGTCCGGGCACTCCTGTAGGGATTTATCTCCGGATGATGTATCTGAAGTTTCGCTGGGGTTTGAGCTACGAAGAAGTGGAGAGGGAAGTCCGCGAGAGGCTTCCGTGGCGTTATTTCTGTCATCTCTCGCTGATGGATGCGGTGCCCGACGCCACCACCTTGATCAAGCTCAACCAGAGATTCGGCGAAGAGCGGATGGCCAAGCTGAATCAGGAGCTGGTGAGGTCGTTGGTTAAAACCCGATCGATCAAGCCGCGTCGCATTCGCATCGACTCGACCACGATCGAAGCTCACATCAGTTACCCCAATGACGTGGGTGTTATTCATCAGGCCGTCAAGACACTCACCCGCACGGCAGCCTCTGTGGGCAAGAAGATCACCAGCCACGTGCGCGCCACCAAGCGGGCCCTGTTCTCTTGGAGTCAGACGGCAAGGGCGAAACCCAAGGCGCGCAAGGAAAAGGGACGAAAGATTCTTAAAGCTGCGGCCAAGCTCGCCAAGCATACCGTGGAGGAAAGCCGCAAGGTTTTTAGGCGGTTTTGTGGACAGGTGTCGGATCAGCCAACCCAGCAGAAGTTTTCTGAGCAACTCGAGCTGGCCGAGAGAGTTTTGAGCCAGACCGAGCAGAAGCTTCAGGGAAAGAAGTCGATACCGGAGAGGATCGTCTCCTTCCACGATGCCTGTGCGCGCGCCATCTGCAAAGGCAAGCTCAACCGGCCCGTGGAGTTTGGGCGCACGTTGCAACTGGTGCAGGACAGTTCCGGAGTCATCGTTCACTATGAGATCCACGGTGGCAATCCCAACGACAGCACTCAACTGCTTTCTCTGGTGCGGCAGACCAAAAAGCGCCTGGACGTAAAGCCTAAGGAATTGGCTGCGGATCGCGGATACTACAGCGCCGAGAACGTGCGGAAGCTTAAGAAGACCGGTATACAGAGGGTGGGTATCCCGAAGGTCGGTCGTTTGAGTGCGGCAGAAAGCCAGCATCAACACAAGAAGTGGTTTAGGGCGTTGCAAAGGTTCCGCTGTGGGATGGAAGCATCGATCAGCATGCTCAAACGCAAGTTCTCTCTGGGTCGAGTGCTGGCCAGAGGCTCTCCAGGGACGGCGATATGGACGGGTTTGGCCATCTTTGCTTACAATCTCTGGCAGCAGAGATGAAAAATGGCGATAAGGATTGCTCCTTTTCAGAAACGAAACGCCCAATGTGCTTGTCAGCTCCATAGCGTAATCTGCCAACGGTACTTTTTCAGTGAGAACTAA
>DASYRN010000224.1:0-109529 GCA_036004365.1 Binatia bacterium | reverse complement strand
AGAGGGAACCTGGGAGCCAACGCTATCGTCGCCGGAAGCGTCGGTATCGCCACCGGCGCGGCGCTGTCGGCCAAGATGCGCGGCAGTAACCAAGTCGCTGTCTGCTTCTTCGGCGAAGGTGCGCTGGGACAAGGCCTCCTTTACGAAGGCATGAACATGGCCTCTTTATGGAAGCTACCGGTCATCTATATTTGCGAAAACAATCTCTACAACGAATACACTCACTACAGCGAAACAACCGCGGGCGATGTTAAAGCCCGACCTGAAGCTTTCGGCATTCACACCGAATCGATCGACGGACAGGATGTCGAGCGAGTCTATGCAACCACGCTACGCTTGGCGGCGCGCGCCCGCAAGGGAGAAGGGCCTTCCTTTCTGCTATGCGATACCTATCGCTTCCACGGCCATCATGTCGGCGACATCAACCGCTCTTACTACCGTTCCAAGAAGGAAGAGGAGGAGTGGAAGAGTGGGCGCGATCCACTGAAACTCTTAACTGATAAACTGATTCGTTTGAAAGTCGCGGATGAGAAGAGCTTGAGTGGAATCGAAAAAGAAATCCGCCGCGAGATCGAAAAGGGAGTTCAGTTCGCTCTAAATGCCCCGTATCCGGATCGAAGCGAGGTTGAACTGCATGTCTACGCGTAAACAGGACTAAGCAAGAAATGAAAGCACCCGCACAGCGAAACTCAGCAGTTCGTGAGATTAGCTTTGGTCAGGCAATTAACGAGGCCCTGGCGGAGGAGATGAGGCGCAACCCCAAGGTCTTCATCCTCGGGGAAGACGTCGCTGAGGCCGGGACCCCCTTTAAAGTGCTCACGGGCTTGGTCGCCGAGTTCGGCAAGGAGCGAGTGATCGACTCGCCGATCTCCGAAGCAGCCATAACAGGAATCTGCGTCGGCGCTGCCATGACAGGCATGCGACCCGTCGTCGACATCATGTTCGGCGACTTTGTAACCCTCACCATGGACCAGATAGTCAATCAGGCGGCCAAGATCCACTACATGTCAGGCGGCAAGCTTAGAGTCCCGATGGTCATGCGCACGACTTTGGGAGCCACGCGCCGTTCCGCCGCCCAACACAGCCAGAGCCTGCATGCATGGTTCAGCCATATCCCCGGACTCAAAGTAGCCTTGCCCTCCACCCCTTATGATGCAAAAGGTTTGCTCAAAACCGCGATACGCGACGACAGCCCGGTTATCTTTTTCGAAGACAAGATGATGTACCAGCTTAAAGGCCCAGTCCCTGAAGGGGATTTTACGATTCCGTTCGGTCTGGCCGACATCAAGCGCTCGGGCTCAGACATAACCATCGTCGCGACCAGCAGCATGGTGCAGGTCGCGCTCCAGGCAGCCGAGACTTTACAGCATGCGGGAATCAGCGCGGAAGTCGTCGATGTAAGGACAACCGTACCGCTCGACACGGAGACCTTGATCGAATCGGCCAAGAAGACAAGCCGCGCGATCGTCGTGGACGAAGGATATGAGCGCTACGGTATCACGGCCGAAATCGCATCGGTGATCGCCGACGGCGCTTTTTACTATCTTGACGTTCCGGTGAAGCGCATGGGCGCGATGAATGTCCCCGTGCCTTTTTCTCCGGTTCTCGAAGATCAGACTGTGCCGACATCGGAGTCTGTCGCCGAGATGGCAAAAACATTATGCAACAAACAATGAGCGGAGACTGTTCAAGCAGTTCAAATCGTTCCAGTCGTTCAAAGAGACCTACCGGCTTGAACATTTTGAACCGTTTGAACGGCTTGAACGTTGGAGCAGAGAGGTAAGTTATGGGTTTGAAGACCTTCGGCCTGATGGGAGTTGATTGGGAAGAACGCGTCGACCTGGAGCGCCTCCGACGTGAACGCCTCGCACGCATCAAAAACGCTCTCAAGGCCTCCGAGCTGGGCTCTCTCCTCTGCTTTGACATGAACAACATCCGCTACATCACGGCGACTCACATCGGGACATGGGCCATCGACAAGCTGGTCCGCTTCTCCCTCCTGCCACAGGACGACGAGCCGATCATTTGGGACTTCGGCTCCGCTGCACGTCACCACCAGATCTACTGTCCCTGGCTCGGTGAGCGCTCACGGGCGGGCATATCGACGCTCCGCGGCGCAACTTCGCCGGCCGCGGGCCTGGCTGAAGACGTTGCAAAGAAAATTCGTGTCGAGTTGGAGAAACGAAAACTGCATAACGAACCGGTAGGCGTCGATGTGATCGAATTGCCGGTTCTATTTGCGCTGCAAGCCCAAGGTATCAAGGTGGTAGACGGACAACAATTGATGCATCAAGTACGCAAGATCAAGACTCAGGACGAGATCACGCTTCTCAACAGCGCCTGCATGATGGTCGATGCGGCTTACGAGGAGCTTTATCGCTTCATGAGACCGGGTGTTCGAGAGAACGAATGCGTGGGAGTCGTCAGCAAGGTGCTCTACGACCTGGGTTCGGAGCACGTGGAAGGCGTGAACGCGATCTCCGGCGAGCGCTGCAGCCCGCATCCCCATGTCTACACGGATCGCGTGCTCCGCCCGGGAGACCCAGCCTTCTTCGACATCCTGCATAGCTATAACGGCTACCGAACCTGCTACTATCGGACCTTCGCAGTCGGCAGCGCATCACCCGCGATGGTCGATGCCTACAAACGGTGTCGTGACTACATGGACGCCGCGATCAGCATCGTGAAGCCCGGCATCACGACGGCTGACGTCGTCAAGCTCTGGCCCAAAGCGCAGGAGTTTGGCTTCGCTAATGAAGAGGCCGGCTTCGCCCTGCAGTACGGACACGGCGTGGGACTATCGATCTGGGAGAAACCGATATTCAGCCGTTTGGTTTCCTTGGACCACCCGGAGGTGATCGAAGAGGGAATGGTTTTCGCCTTGGAAACGTACTGGCCCGCCTCGGATGGTTGGTCGGCGGCGCGTCTAGAGGAAGAGGTTGTCGTGACGAAGGATGGCTGTGAGGTCATCACTCGCTTTCCGGCGGAAAAACTCTTGGTGGCAGGCACCCATTACTTTACCGCCGGCGGACCCTTGCCGGAAACCCGCGAGACCCAGTCGAACCTGAACAATCCGGGGTCGCTGGAGAGAGTAAAGAAGACGTGAGGCGAGAAGTTGTAGGCGTGAGAAAATCTTCCTCTTTCAGCCGGTGGCTGATCCGCCTCTGGCGGAGCCTATTGCCTGATGCCTATTGCCTACTGCATTGAAGCAATGGCCACTGATGTGATTATGCCCGCGCTCGGCGTGGCGCAGGAAAAGGGGACTCTGGTCAACTGGCTCAAGGCGGAAGGCGACTCAGTTGTTAAAGGCGAGCCGCTCATGGAGGTGGAGACCGACAAGGCTAGAGTCGAGATAGAAGCGCCTGCTTCTGGAATCCTCGCTCACATGAGCGCTGCTCCTGGCGACGAGGTGCCGGTGGGTCAAAGGATCGCTCTCATCTTGACCCCGGGAGAGCCCTCTGGAAAGAAGAGCCAAGCCAAGCCCACCCCAACGCCAGCCAAATCCAAAGAAGCGCCGAAGCCCCTGGTGCAAGAACCTCGAACTGAAACTCCCCCGGTCGCGGGCCGCATCGCGGCATCGCCGGCAGCCAGGAGAATCGCGAAGGAAAGAAAAATGGATCTCGCTGCTCTAAAGGGAACCGGACCGCAAGGCAGCATTGTTGCCGAGGATGTCTTGCGGGCAAGCGAAACGCAGCCCGCTGCTGCGGCGGCACCGCCGCAGCTTAGAGAGACCATTCAACTGAGCGCAATACGGCGCATTGTCGGCGAGCGGATGAGCAAGAGCAAGCAAACGGCGCCCCATTTCTACATCAGTATGGACATGGATATGACCGAGGTGGAGCGGCAAAGACGAGAAAGGAAAGAAAGAGGGGAGAAGGAGATCCCGTCGATAAACGACTTCATTGTTTATGCCACGGCTCGGGTTCTTAGAGATTTCCCCTCTTTGAACGCGGCCTACACGGACCAGGGGCTTGAGCTTTTTTCCGATATCAACATCGGCATGGCCGTCGCTCTAGAGGATGGTCTGATTGTCCCGGTTATCCGCAATGCTGACCGCTTAAGCCTGGACCAATTAGCCCAAAAGAGCCGTGAGCTAGTTGAAAAAGCACAAAAGAAAAAACTGTTTCCTTTGGATTACGAGGGCGGGACCTTCACTGTCTCCAATCTCGGCATGTTTGGCGTGGACAACTTCGTCGCCATCATTAATCCGCCCCAGGCTGCCATCCTAGCTGTCGGCCAGGTCGCTCCGCGCGTGGTCCCCGACGGACAGAAGGTCGCGATCCGGTCCATGATGACAATGACCCTCTCGGCAGATCATCGGATGACTGACGGGGCGATTGCCGCCAAGTTTCTCGGTGGAGTGAAGAAGCTATTGGAAAATCCGGTCCTTTAGTCGCCTGCTCATTTGATTATGGCAAAGGTCACCGTGCGCCACCTTACCAAGAGCTACAACGGCGGCACAGTAGTGGCCCTGCAAGACGTTAGCTTTGAGGTGCAGGCTTATGAGAGTCTCTGCATCTTGGGGCCTAGTGGGTGCGGCAAGACCACGCTCCTGCGTCTCTTGGATTGTCTTATCCCACGGGACCGAGGCGAGATCTTACTGGACGGCGCGCCAGTGATCGCCCCGCGCCCCGATGTAGCCATGGTCTTCCAACACTTTGGTCTTTTTCCCTGGAAGAGCCTGCAGGAAAATATTGCCTATGGATTGACGCTCCGGGGAAAACCCAAACGGGAGGTGGAGACAACCGTCAAACGCTACATCCATCTTGTCGGCCTCCAAGGATTTGAAAAGTCCTATCCGTACCAGCTTTCCGGCGGCATGCAACAGCGAGCTGGTTTGGCGCGCGCCTTGGCCGTCAATCCTTCCCTTCTCCTAATGGACGAGCCCTTTGGTTCGCTGGACGCTCAAACGCGCGAAACCCTTCAGGAAGAACTTTCTAAGATCTTGGAGCAGGAACGGAAAACCATGCTCTTTGTCACCCATTCTATTGATGAGGCGATCTACTTGGGAGATCGCATTCTGCTGATGACACCCCGGCCGGGAAGGATACGTGAAATCCTTTCCGTTGAGATTCCGCGGCCGCGCGACTTGACCCGAGTCAGATCCGACGCCCGATCGGTCCGGCTTCGCACCTACATCTGGGAGCAGTTGAAACAAGACGCCGAGCAAAATATAAGCGGGAGTGCATGAAGAACTCGACCTATAATTGGGGCATCAGGTTGTTATCGCTGGTTGTGGTCCTAACAGCCTGGGAACTCTATGGCCGGTCGGTTAACCCAATCCTCTTCACTTATCCGACAGCGATTGCGCACGCATTCGTTGAGTTAGTGTCCAAAGGAGAGCTCCAGCGTTTCCTCATGCAGAGCCTCGAAGTATTCCTTTACGGTCTTGGACTCGCCGTCGTGGCAGGGATCCCCCTCGGGATTCTCCTGGCGCGCTCGACAAACCTGGCCGTCGCCGTGGAGCCCTACTTGTATGCGATCTACTCGACTCCAACGGTGGCCTTTATTCCGCTCATTGTCCTTTGGTTTGGCTTTCGAGTTCCCGCCAAGGTGTTTATTGTGTTTCTGTTTATGGTCTTTCCGATCCTGCTCAATACCCAGCAAGGGGTGAAGAATCTGAACCAGGACCTCCTGGAGGTGGCCCGTTCCTTTTGCTCTAGCGAGCGCCAGCTCTGGCTAGACCTCATCATTCCTTCCTCGCTCCCGTTTATCCTGGCGGGCATCAACCTCGCGATTGGCCGTGGCCTCGTAGGAATGGTCGTGGCCGAGTTCTTTACTTCAGTTGCCGGTCTCGGCTACATGATAGTTCAGTATGCCAACTCCTTTGACACGGCCAAGCTCTTTGTGCCTATCGTGGTGTTGATGGTCCTGGGAGTAACCCTGATCGGGCTGATAAAAGTGGTCGAGAGAAAGGTCGCCCCCTGGCAGAATCGCGATCAGGGAAAAGTCTAGATGCTTCTTGACCGACTGTTGATACACTCTTCGTTACCCTTCGACCTGCCTCCTGAGCCCGTCGCTTCCTTCGACATAGCTCAGGACGAGCGGCGGGAGTCGAAGGGCTCAGGGTTAACGGAGAGCCTGTTGAAATCACTAATAAAATTTGTCGTTCGTGCTGATCCCTCGACAAGGTCGGGACTAAAGGCGCAGTCGAGGGAACCGGTCCTGAGCAGCCGAAGGATCGAAGCATGCACATCACTTCTTCAACAGTCTGTTGCAAGTTGACATCGCCGGACCTTATCAGATAGTCTCTGCCCCGAATTAAGGAACTTCGGATGGTCTCACTTCTCGCGAGCAATCATGAAGGAGGAAAGCTATGAATAGGCGAGGCGCGACAGGATTACTAGCCCTGGTGCTTGGCGGAATCGCTTTGTGGGGATTGCCCGCGCGCCTAAGCTTAGCAGCTAGCGCCGCGACCAAGCTCACCTTGGGAATGCCTACGACACCCCCCAATCTGGTTCACATCAGTCCATGGGTGGCGAAGGAGCAAGGATTCTTCGCCGACGAAGGCCTGGACGTTGAGATCACCACGTTCGAGGGCGGCGTCTATGTGATCCGCAACGTGGTAAGCGGCGCGCTCGATGCTGGCGCCGGCGTGGGGGCTTCGGTCGCCGTTTCGGTCGCAAAAAAGGCGGGGATCAAGGCCATCTTCGCCCCGGCTCCCAAGTTCGCCTCGACCATGACCGTACGCTCCAACATCAAGACCGTCCAGGATCTCAAAGGCAAGAAGATAGGGGTCCAAGAGATCGGTGGATTCGCAGACGTCCTGAGTCGAATGGTGTTGGGAAAGGCGGGTATCAAGCCCGATGAGGTGACGTTCATTCCGATCGCCTCAGCGGACGTGCCGCCCCTGGTCGCCGGCCAAATCGACACCGCCGTGCTACATGTGGACCAATTGATGATGGCCCGGCAGAAGGATCCTTCGTTCCATCCCTTGGTGAAGTTCTGGGAATTCGAGCCGAACCAGCTCTTCCTGGTCATGGTGGCGCAGGAGAAGAAAATCGCCGCTGAGCCGGGGAAGTACCAGGCGCTGGTTCGCGCGCTCGCAAAGGCGAACCGCTTCATGTACTCGAATAAGGCCAGGACCGTGGAGATCGCCGTGAAGCACGCCAAGCTTCCGCGCGATGTGGCCGAACCAGCCTACGATGAGCTGGTGAAGGGCAAAGTTTGGGCCCAGAACGACGGGCTGCCTCGCGCGAAGGTGGAGTACACCATCGATCGGATGGTGCAGGTCGGCACCATCAAGTCTGAGGATCGGCCGAAGCATGAAGACTACGTGGCCGTCTCGATTCTCGAGGAGGCCATGAAGCGCTTGCCCCGTGTCCCCGACTACGACTGACCCTGATCCGTCGATAAGGGGCGCTTGCTTCGTTGTCGCTTCGGGCTCGCGTCCTCACGTACTGAGCCGTACGCTCCGGTGCGATCCCTCGCTCCGCCTTGCACCCGCCGCCTTCTCGACGGCCAGGAATTTCAAGGTATCGCAAGTTTACCAACGGATTAGGCGATTGATTTCCGGCCTTCCGGCGCAATCGAACCCTCCGCGCTACTAGGTGCTGGCAATCGCCTTGACACCCTTTCTAGGTGGCAGTAAAAGTAGGCGGACCTTGAGACCGCTACAGCCCTAGTAAGGCATGGCAAAGATAGTCAGAACCTAATCAAGATCTAATTTTTTAAGGGGAATGAATTAATTTTGAACCGCCGGCAAAGGAGGAGGATAGATTCATGAGCAAAACAAAGAGAATTTTTCTTTCAGGGAGTGCCATCTTAGCGCTCACCATTGCGCTGCTGATTTCCCTAGGCTCTGTCGCTCGTGTTGAGGCTCAGAAGGTAGAGCGGATCACCATGGCGGGCGGTCCTCCGACAGGGGTTTTCGGCATCTTCGCCACGGGCATCGGAACCTATCTCTCAAAACACGTCCCCAACCTTGATGTATCCGTGGCTGCAACCGGCGGCTCAGTTGAGAATCCACGCCGGGTCGGCGCCAAAGAAGCGGAGATGGGACTCTCTTTCTCGTCGGACCTGCACGAGAGCTTCCACGGTCTGGAGAAGTTTGCCGGCAAGCCTCTAACCGATCTACGCGCCGTCGGACTGGTCTTCTTTGGAGTTGCCCACATGATCACCTACGCCGATAGCGGCATCCGCACGGTCGAGGACCTTGCGGGCAAGCGCGTCGCCTTAGGGTCCCCCGGGTCGGGGACATTTGCCAGCGCCGAGCGGGTGTTTCGATCCCTGGGCCTCTGGGACAAGATCAATCGCATTCCTCTCCTTGGGCCAGCCGCCGGTGAGGCGCTGAGCGAGGGAAAGGCCGATGCCTTCTTCTGGACCGGTCCGGAGCCCGATCGAGTTACAATGGAAGCGGCCACCAAGAGGCCCGTGCGAGCGATCGATATCTATACGCCTGTCTCGAAGACCGATTTCTTCAAGCAATATCCTTACTTCGCCCGCTATGTCTTTCCTGCGGGCTCGTACCGTGGAATAACCGAGGAGACTGCAACTGTCGGGCTTCCCGTAATCTGGTACACCCACAAGGACTTCTCACCTGCGCTCGTGCAGAAAATGGTTGAGGCAGCCTACAGTAAAGAGGGGAACGCGCACATGCTCAAGGTCCATGCCGGGTCCAAGGACATGGTCCCGCAAAAAGCTTTGCAGGGCATCTCCGTTCCTCTTCACAAAGGCGCTGAGGACCACTGGAAAGCCGCAGGCATTCAAATTCCCGAAGCGATCCGCGCACGCTAAATTCCAAGCAAAGATGTTTGAAATTTCTTCGACCCTCACCTTAATCCTCTCCCTTCGAGGGAGAGGGCAGGGTGAGGGTGAAAGCTGATCGCAAGCCGTGGCCGACGAATTGCCCCAAGCGCGTACCCTGTCAGAGTACTGGGGTAAGGCCGTCCAGCTCATGATGGGGGGAGTTTCGCTTTTCTATCTATGGGCGTCTTCCTTCGGCGTCCTTTCTCTCCAGTATTTCCGCGGAATAGCTGTTCTCTACAGTCTGGTTGTACCTCTGCTCCTCTACAGAGGTTGGAAGCGTGCCCGTGGGGACGCCCCGTCTCTGCTCGACCTGCTGCTGGCTGCAGCCACAGTCGCAGGGGTAGTCTATTGGATCGTCGAGCATGAGGGGCTGGCCTACCGGGCAGGGGCTTACACCGCGATTGATGTCTGGATGGGGGTCATCGTGACCGTCGTGGCCATTGAGGCTGCGCGGCGGGTGCTCGGCCTGGGCATGGCGATGTGTGCGATCCTACCCATCGCGTACGCATTATTTGGATCTTACCTGCCTTTTATCATCGGCCATCGAGGGTTCAGCGCACGCCGGATTATCGAGTATGTCTACCTGACTTCGGACGGCATCTTCGGCGTCATGGCGGATGTGGTCGCCAGCTTTATCATTCCGTTTGTCGTCTTCGGCGCTTTCATGGAGGCCGCCGGCGTCGCGAAATTTTTCGTCGATCTTTCTTTGGCGGCACTCGGGCGGATCACGGGCGGACCAGCGCAGGCCGCCGTCATCTCCAGCCTCTTCATGGGCACCGTCAGCGGCAGTCCCATCGCCGAGACAGTGACAACAGGCACCGTGACGATTCCCCTAATGAAGAAGGCCGGCTTCCCGCCGCACATCGCAGCGGCCGTGGAAGGCGCCGCTTCCACCGGCGCGATGATTATGCCGCCGGTCATGGGCGCCGGCGCATTCATCATGGCCGAGATGACAGGCATCCCTTATTTGGAGATCATCAAGGTCGCGGCGATTCCGGGAGTTTTGTTCTATCTCTCGGTCGGAATCATGGTTTACTTTGAATCGAGAAAGCTCGGCTTGCGTGGTCTCACGAGCGACGAGCTTCCACGCTTCTGGGGGGTGATGCGGCGCGGCTGGTATTTATTCATTCCCATCATTGTCTTGATGGGGGCGCTGATCATTGGATACTCGCCCGGAAGCTCGGCTGTCTTCGGGATTGCGACCGCGATCGCTCTAAGCTGGTTTAACCCTGAAACGCGCATGGGACCTCTCCAGATCTGGCAGGCGTTGGTCGAAGGCGGCAAGGCGAGTCTTTTCGTCGCGGCACTCACCGGCGCCGTCGGAATTCTCATCGGCGTGTTGGCGCTCACCGGGATCGGGATTAGATTTTCGTACATTCTGCTGGAGGTGGCCGGAAAAAGTCTTCCCCTGACGCTTGTTTTGCTTGCGTGCTCAACGCTCGTTCTGGGCCTGGCTCTTCCCATCACCGCGACCTATCTGATGGTTGCGGTCGTCGCGGTGCCGGCCATGGCCGACCTCGGAGTGCCGCTACTAACCGCCCATCTGATCATCCTTTGGCTCAGCCTCGACGCAAATATCACACCCCCCGTGGCATTAGGCCCCTTTGCCGCCGCGGCCATCGCGGGGGCGGACCCAATGAAAACCGGATGGAGCTGTTTCCGATTCGCGAAAATTATCTATCTTATGCCCGTCCTGATGGCCTATACGCATATCCTGTTGACGGGAACGCCGGCGCAGAATTTTTGGGCGGTGACTTCGGCAACGGCGGGCATAGTGGGCTTCTCGATCTTGAGCACAGCCTTTTTTATTGTCCGGATGACGGTTGTCGAGTTCATGCTCCTCGCGTTCGCCACCGTGCTGGCGTTCATCCCCTCGCCAGCCACCATGGCCGCCGGCATCGCCATTTTTGTGGCGGTCTATTTTTGGCAGCGGAAGCGAGCTAATACCTTAGCCCAGCAGAAGGCCGGCCAAGCCGCCGAGATCGCAATGAAATGAACGTGCCAAAGCCGCCATTCGGCGAGCCTGTTGTCGTTCCCATCGAGGATTCCATCGATCTGCACACATTTGCTCCGAAAGATATCCCAAGCGTAGTGGAGGAATATCTTGAACAATGCCGATACGCCGGCATCCATGAGGTCCGCATCATTCACGGACGAGGCAAAGGCATCCAGCGCGAAATCGTCCGCTCTGTCCTTCAAAAACACCCTCTAGTCTTGTCTTTCAAAGATGCTCCGCCCGAAGCCGGCGGCTGGGGCGCAACGATTGTCGAGTTGAAGCGGTAAGCTTCTCAACAGCTCTAGTATCGAGCGCGAGAAGCTGTCAAAGAGACTTGCGTTCCGGGGTTCTGAAAGGATCTTCGCCTTTGGCTCGAATGAGACGGTAGAGAGTCAAAGTCACACCGACTGTGATAAAGCTATCTGCTAGATTAAAGGCGGGCCAGTGAAACCGCGACCAATAAAAGTCCAAAAAGTCGATGACCTCACCGTAGACGAGCCGATCGATTAGGTTCCCGACCGCCCCGCCTAAGATAAAACTCAGAGCCACCGCCAAACCCTTCTCTTCTTCGGGCAACCGTCTCAGCATCACAAGTATGAAACCTATGGCAAGGACGGAAAAGAGGATCAGGAACGGTTGGCGGAAAGCTGCATGACCCCCCGCAAAGATGCCGAAGGCCGCGCCCGTGTTGCGTATATAGGTCAGATTAAAGAAACCCTCGATGATGGGGATCGAGTGGTTGAGGGGCATGGCGCGGTCGATGATGAGCTTAGTGAGTTGGTCGAGCAGGACAATGGAAACCACCAGAACCAAGACGATTTTATATTTGGCCCTCAAGAGGACACTCACGCTCCCTTCTTCAATACCGCGGCGCAACGGGCGCAAACCATTGGCGGATCGCTATCGGGCGTGACTTCCACGCTGTACTTCCAGCAGCGCTCGCACTTTTGACCCTGCGCTTTGAAGACAGCGATAACGCTGTCGAGGAATTTACTGTAATAGCCCCAACCCGTGCGGTTATCGTCGTGAATTTGCGTTGAGGCTCCGTCCTTTCCAGCCTTGCGCGCCTCCTCCAACTGCCACAAAAATGATGGTCTTTGGCCGTTCTGACTCACAAGCTCCGAGACGATTAGAATGTCCTGCACCTTCTGAGCATCTGAACTCAACAGCCGCTGGAGAGAGGATTCCCTTTCCGAGTCTCCGCGGTAAAGGATCACCTGAGCATCGAGAGAGTGGCCGATGATCTCTCCGTTTCTCGCCTGCTCAAGCGCCTTCAGCACCTCGCTCCGCTCCTGGAAAATCCCCTCCCAGCGCTCGCTTAGCTCTTCGTCGATAAGCTCCTTTTCCGGCAGCGGCATTGGCGACATGAAAACGGTTTCGACAGATCCTTTTTTCTTCGGCATATGCTCCCAAATCTCTTCCGCGGTAAAAGAGAGTGTAGGGGCCATGAGGTGCTCCAAGCATTCCAGGATCCGATAAAGAGCGCTTTGAGCTGACCGTCTCTCCTTCGAATTTGCGGCTTCGCAGTAGAGCCGGTCTTTCACGATATCCAAATAGAGAGCGCTCAGATCGACGCTGCAAAAATTATTGAGGGCGTGATAGACAACGTGAAACTCGAATTTTTCATAGGCATCACGACACCGAATCAAGAGCGCTTGCGTCCGATGGAGGATCCACCGATCTAGCTCAAAAAGATCTCCGATCGTGACCTCGTCCTTCCCCGGATCAAAATCGTATAGGTTGCCGATGAGAAAGCGGGCGGTGTTGCGTAGCTTGCGATAGGACTCGACCAAACGGTTAAGGATCTCGTCCGAAATCCGCACGTCTTCTCGATAGTCCTCTGCCGCAACCCAAAGCCGTAACACCTCGGCGCCGTATTTCTTCATGATCTCTTGAGGAGCGATGACGTTGCCGAGCGATTTGGACATCTTTCTTCCCTTGCCGTCCAAGGTAAAGCCATGAGTCAGCACGCTGGCGTAAGGGGCCCGGCCGCGGGTGGCCACGGACGTCAGCAGAGACGTGTGAAACCAGCCGCGGTGTTGATCGCTGCCTTCGAGATAGAGATCAGCTCTTCCCCCCAACCGGGGATCGCGCTCGACCACCGCCGCATGGCTCACCCCCGAGTCGAACCAAACATCGAGGATGTCCTCCTCTTTGGAGAACTCTTTTCCCCCACATCGAGGACAGCTTAAATTCGTCGGAGCCAGCTCCGCAGCCGGACGGGAAAACCATGCATCAGAGCCCTCGCTCTCGAAGATGGAAGCGACATGGTTGCAGATCTCTTGGCTTAAGATAGCTTGCCGACATCCGTCGCAATAGAAGACCGGAATCGGAACACCCCAGGAGCGTTGGCGGGAGATGCACCAGTCTGGCCTGGACTCCAACATACCCCGAATGCGGTCACGACCCCACGGAGGGATCCAGATGACACGATCGATGGCTTCCAACGCCATGCGCCGCAGGTCGTTCTTCTCCATCGAGATAAACCACTGCTCGGTGGCGCGGAAGATCACCGGATTCTTGCAGCGCCAACAGTGGGGATAACTGTGAACGAATTTCTCTTCCTTGACGAGCATTCCGTTATCGGTAAGCTTTTGAAGAATCTTTCGGTCCGCCTTAAAGACCGACTCGCCGGCAAGGTCTCCGGCTTCGGAGGTGAATACACCTTCAGAATCGACCGGCGCTAAGACTTCTAAGCCATAGCGCTGGCCGACCTCGTAGTCTTCCTGCCCGTGCCCCGGCGCGACGTGGACGCTGCCGGTGCCTTGATCTTGAGTGACGAAATCGCCGAGGATGACTCGGACGTCGCGGTCGATCCATGGATGGCGACAGACAATTCCCTCAAGCTCGGCGCCGCTCCGTGCTCCCGAGGCAACCTCAAACTGTCCTGGCTTGAAACCCAAAGCTTTCATCACGCTTTCGATTAGTTCCTGGTTGATAATCAGTTCGCCTGCCGGTGTCTTCACCCGACGGTAGATGAATCGAGGATGGACGGCGATAGCTTGGTTGGCTGGCAGCGTCCAAGGCGTTGTGGTCCAGACAACGAAATAGACGCCCTGATTGAGCGGAAACTTGCCCTTAGAATCCTTCACTGGAAACTTCACGTAGATCGAAGGCGATGTGTGTTCCTCGTATTCAACTTCGGCTTCAGCCAATGCGGTCACGCAAGAGATACACCAGTAAACCGGTTTCTTCTGACGATAAAGCGATTCTGCCGCCGCGAACTTCCCCAACTCATGGATCTCCACAGCCTCATAGGAATGATCCATGGTACGGTAAGGCTTCTCCCAATCGCCAAGAACCCCCAACCGCTTGAACTCCTCCCTCTGGATCGAGATGTACTTTTCTGCATACTCTTTGCAAAGGCGACGGACTTCAGTCTTGCTCAAGGCCGCCTTCTTGGCTCTGCCGATATTTTTCTCCACCTGAAGCTCAATCGGCAGACCGTGGCAGTCCCAGCCAGGTATGTAGGGGGCGACGAAACCACTCATATTCTTGTATTTGACGACGATATCCTTGAGGATCTTATTCAGCGCATGCCCGAGATGGATGTGGCCGTTCGCATAGGGCGGGCCGTCGTGCAGGATATACTTGTTCTTTCCTCTATTGGCCTCAAGAATCTTAAGATAGGTACCCGTGCGCACCCACTTTTCCACCTGGAGCGGCTCATTTTGCGGCAGATTCGCCCGCATCGGAAATTGGGTCTTGGGAAGGTTAAGAGTCTCTTTGTAATCCATGAATGAAGGGAAAGGAGCCTGCAAAGTCGCAGGTTCTCGGCAGGGACTTACCTGTGGTGGTTCAGCCCCCTAACCATTCGAAAGGCAAAGTTATCCGCCTTGTGCTCCGCATCCGCCCAAAAGATATAATGGCCTAGTTCATGATAGACGGTGTTGACCCACTTTCTCTCGGAGTTGTATTTTCTTCCCCGCTTCCAATTTTCCGGATGGACCAGATGGATATGTCCATTCTCATAGGTCTTACCGGCCGTTTTTCCCCAGTCGATATACTCGTACCATTCGACCTTGGGCATCTTTAAACCGTAAAATTTGCACAGCGTCGATACCGCCCGTTTGAATTCCGAAGCTCTGTAATCACGAAAAAAAGAGGTGAGATGTCGATCCACCGATCGACGCTCCTGCAAAGTAGGCAATATCATCCGCATATTTTTGGCCTTCGATCAAGACAACCACTTTTCTTATCACAAAAGATTTGCAAATCAAAACAGCCGTTTGCCATCACGAAGACCCCAGCACTCTCCCAACTCATCATTATAATTGGGTTTTTGGCCATCGCGGGCTCCCATCATGACACAAATAATCCCCTATCCAGAAAGCCTGTCTGCACAGTTGACACCTTGACGAAACAGCCAATTTGTAAAGCGATCCGATCCTATGATATGGGCAGTCCCTGGATCTCCGTTACACCATCGCTATGACATAGCCTCCACGCGTTTCAAGGATGATTTCACAACACTTGGAAAAACTTACTCAGGAACTCTCTAGTTGTGTGTTGAAGCTGTGGTTTTGGGTGGTGAGAGTTCTACCCAGAACACTCCTGTTATCTCTCTCCGAGATCCTCGCTGATGCCGGCTTTTACCTCCTCTTCAAGTTTCGCAAAAACTCGATCAAGAACCTCACTTTAGCCCTGGGAGAAAGCCTTGAAGGTCGCAAAATTGTGCTCATTGTTCGACACTCTATTAGAAACTTCTTTCGCGATATTGTGGAGCTCAGCCTTGCAGCAGAGGCATCACCGGAAAAGGTCCGTAGCGAAATTTGCGTCTTGGGAAGAGAGCATTTGGACGAAGCCCTGGCGAAGGGTAAAGGGGTCATTATCCTTAGTGCTCATTTGGGAAACTTCTTTTTGGTCGGACCCCGGCTGACAATGGAAGGTTATCCCGCCCATACACTGATCAATCAACCTCGGAAAGCGCTCTTTTCGGAGTTCCTAGATCACTGCTGCTCTAGACTGCAACAAAGATCCATCCCTGCCAGACCTCGCCGACATGCCTCACGGGCGCTCCTCCAGGTCTTGAGACGGAATGAACTCGCCGTTGTCATCGCAGATGAATTCGCGGATGAATATAGATCCGGTAGCGGCATTTCTGTGCCTTTTTTCGGCCGCACTGTTTTGGGCCGCCGGGGAGTAGCAACGTTATCGCTTAGGGCCGGAGCACCGGTGCTGCCAGCTTACATGATAAGAGACCCCATCGGCAGGCTTGCACTCGTAATCGAGCCGGAGATCACACTCTTAAGATCGGGCCAAATAAACGCTGCTATCAGAGACAACGTCATAAGAATCGCCCAATGGTTAGAAGCGGTCGTTCGACGCTATCCCGACCAGTGGAATTGGACGAATGTTCATTGGCAGAAAGCGCCGCCTAGCGAGTTCCGGAAGGGGAGCATCGTTACAAACGAGTGACGCGCTAGCCAGCCCAAGCTTCACAGCTCGAAAAAAAGCTATTCACAGGGAGGATTAGGAAACTGAAAATGAACAAGAGAGAACTTGAAGAACTAAAGAAGAAGGTAGCCTTGGGAAACCGAATCCTGTTTCATCAAGGCCTTGCCGACTATCACGGGCATCTGAGCGCTCGTATTCCAGGGACCCGTAAGTTTTTAATCAAACCGGTCCTCGCACCACTGGGTTCTATTACCAGCAAAGACGTTATTACGGTGGACATCGACGAGTACAAAGCGGTCTGCGAGCAAAATTGGGCGAAAGTAGGAGGAAAACGAGCGGTGACAAAATTAAAGGCGCCGCCGCGCGAGACGATGATCCACGCTGCAATCTACGAGGCGCGCCCCGATGTCAACTCCGTCGCCCACACCCACCAGCCGCTCGCTACCGCATTCTCGGTCGCCGGAGTTCCGATTTTACCGATTTATAATCAGGCTGCGCCGTTCGCCCCGGAAACCCCGATTTTTCCAAGTCCAAGACTCATCTATACGGTTCAGGACGGCATGGAGATCTGCCAAACTTTGGGAGACCGAATGGCGATGCTCTTAAAAGGGCACGGAATCATCGTTGTCGGCGACAGCTCAGAATATGCCGTCGTCCATGCGATTTATCTTGAGAGGACAGCCTACATGCAATGGGTGGCAAGTTGCATAGGGAAACCTGACACGACGCCACAGAAAGAGATCGACGTGATGAAAGAAAACATGATCTATCGCTCCTATGATGCCTTTGCCTACTTTGCTTCGCTGCTAAAAAAGAAGTAGCCAGAGGCTTGAATTGTAGTCCGGTTTGAAGCAAGTTATCGAACAAGAGAAACCTTAATGACAGTTCGGGAGGAGTTGAATGGCAACCGCTAAGAAGGCCCAGCCGGCGGCCGCAAAAGAGTCACGACCAGGACCCGTCCAAGATCTGCGCGATTGGCTAGAGCGGGTCGAGGAGGTGGGAGAGCTGATCCGTATCAAAGAGCCCGTCGATTGCATTGAAGAGATGAGCGCCGTGGGCTACCTCGTAGCCAAACAGAGCCCCTCGCCAGCGATACTCTTCGAGAAAACCAAAGGTTACGAGAATAATCCCCTGCGCGCCATGCATCTCTGGAATATCTTGGGCCCGAGCCTCAAGCGCATCGCTCTCACTCTCGAGGAGCCGCCGGAGACGCCGACAGTAGATTTGATCCGTCGTGTGAAGGATAAACTCAAGCAGCGCATTCCTCCGCGTGAAGTGGCGAGAACTCAAGCTGGATTTTACCAGAACAGCAAGACAGGAGCCGATATCGATCTGGAGCAGTTACCGATTCCCAAACACTGGCCATTGGATGGTGGCAAGTACGCAGGCACAGCCGACGCAGTCATCACGCGCGACCCGGACACTGGGTATCTGAATATCGGTACCTATCGGATGATGCTGCAAGGAAAAAATCAGGTCGGTCTCTATCTCTCTCCGGGCAAAGACGCGCGGCTCCACATAACGCGCGCTTGGCAGAAGGGAGAACCGATTCAGGTCGCGGCCGCCTGGGGCATCGATCCGCTATTCATGGTGATCGGATCGCAAACATTTGCCAAGAACGTCTCCGAGTATGAATATGCTGGTGGCGTTAAGGGAGAGCCTATTCCAGTGGTGCGCGGCACTACGACGGATCTTTTGATACCGGCCAATGCCGAATTTGTGATCGAAGGGGTGATTCGCCCGAATTCGGTCAAGAGCGAAGGACCCTTCGGGGAGTTCCCAGGCTATTACGGCAGACCCGAGGCTGGCTGCCCGCTTGTTGAGATAACCGCTATCCACTATCGCTCCAAACCGATCCTCACCAACGCGCTGATGGCAGACTATCCGTCCAACGAGCAAAGCGGTTTTTTTTCGATCATCCGGTCCGCACGCATCTGGGATGATTTGGATAAGCTCGGCATCCCCGGAATTCAAGGCGTCTATTGCCATCCTGCCGGAGCCGGGGGTTTTGGAATGACCGTGGTCAGCATTGAGCAACGCTACGCCGGACATGCTGCCCAGACTCTTGCCCTAGCCGCTCAAGTCCCCGGTGGCGCCTACTACACCAAATGGATCATCGCAGTTGATGAAGATGTGGACCCTACGGATATCAACCAGGTGATTTGGGCGATGAGCAGCCGCTGCAACCCGATCGAGGATATTGATCTTCTCCGCAATACCTGGAGCACCTGGCTCGACCCAACCCAGAATCCTCCGGAAGAACGGCCTTATGGCTCAAAGGCATTGATCAACGCTTGCAAAGAACATCGCTATCTACCGGTCTTCTCCAAGCGCACGACTCTCCGTAAGGAAATCTATGATCAGGTGGCCGCCCGCTGGCAAAAACTGGGCCTGCCGGGAGAAGCTCCCAACGTACGAGCCTTCGAGCAGGAGAGCAAAGTCGTTTACCACGAAGTGGGCGGATTCGAGCCGGGCAAGCAACCAGGAGACGAAAAGAAGGGTAGGTAGCAGAAGAGGAAGAGGGACGCTAGCGGATAGCCTCTTCTCCTCTCTCGTTGGTTCGAATGCGGATCACTTCCTCAACGTTGGAGACAAAGATCTTCCCGTCACCGATCTTTCCAGTCTGAGCTGTTTCTAAGATCGTCTCGATGATTTTTGGGACCATCGGGTCGGGCGCTAGGATCTCGATTTTGACTTTTGGGAGAAAGTCGACGGTGTATTCGGCTCCTCGGTAAAGCTCGGTATGTCCCTTTTGCCTGCCGAAGCCTTTCACCTCGCTGATCGTCATGCCGGAAATCCCGATCGAGGTGAGTTTTTGCTTGACCTCGTCTAACTTAAAAGGCTTGATGATAGCCTCTATCTTTTTCATAGTAAGTCTCCTCTCATAGCTTTCAGCGATCAGCCATCAGCAAGCTGACAGTTGAATGCCTTAGGGCCGCCAGCTTCAAATATCGTAGTAGAGGGCGAACTCATAGGGATGGGGTCTAAGGCGGATCGCATCGACCTCCTTCTTACGCTTGTACTCCAACCATGTCTCGATCACGTCCTTGGTGAACACATCCCCTCTCAGCATAAAAGCATGGTCCGCCTCCAACGCATCTAATGCCTGGTCCAATGATCCAGGCATCGATTTCACCTTCGCCGCCTCCTCAGGCTCCAACTCATAAAGATCCTTGTCAATCGGCTTGGGCGGTTCGATCTTGTTCCGTACCCCATCCAATCCCGCCATCAACATCGCCGGAAACGCAAAGTACGGATTACAACTGGGATCGGGAGTCCTAAACTCTAACCGCTTGGCCTTCTCGCTGCTTGAGTACATCGGAATCCGCACACAGGCGCTTCGGTTCCGGGCCGAGTACACCAGGTTGATCGGCGCCTCATACCCAGGCACCAGCCGCCGGTAGGAATTGGTGGTCGGCGCGATGAAGGCGCAGAGCGCATGGGCATGTTTGATCAGCCCCCCAATGTAGTGCCGCGCCGTCTCGCTGATCAGCCCATAGCCCTTCTTGTCGTAGAAGATGTTCTTCCCGCCCTTCCACAGGCTCTGATGCGTGTGCATCCCTGAGCCGTTGTCCTGAAAGAGCGGCTTGGGCATCACGGTCACGGTCTTGCCCCGCTTCCTAGCCGTGTTCTTGATGATGTATTTGTACAGCAACACCTGATCCGCCATCTTGGTCAAGGTGGTAAAGCGCATGTCGATCTCGGTCTGCCCGGCCGTGCCAACCTCATGATGGTGCACTTCGATCTTGATCCCGCACTTCTCTAGGTTCTTTACCATCTCGGAGCGAAGATCCTGGTATTGGTCCATGGGCGGGACAGGGAAGTAGCCCTCTTTGTAGCGTATCTTGTAGCCTAGATTGGGTTTGTCCCCATTGCCTGCGTTCCAGAAACCTTCCTCAGAATCGATGTAGTAAAAGCCGTGGTTGTAGCTCTGGTCGAACCGGATGCTGTCAAAGATAAAAAACTCTATCTCGGGACCCCAGTAGCTCGTATCGGCAATCCCAGTACTCTTTAGGTACTTCTCCGCCTTCTGCGCTACGTAGCGCGGATCTCGACTGTAAGGTTCTCCGGTGATGGGATCTTTGACGTTGCAGATCAAACTCAAAGTGGGATGCTCGGTGAAAGGATCCAAAAAGGCGCTGTCGGGATCCGGAAACAACAGCATGTCGGATTCGTCAATCGTTTGAAAGCCCCGTATGCTGGAGCCGTCAAAGCCAATCCCTTCTTCGAATAGCTCTGCCGTAAGTTCTGCAGCCGGAATCGAGAAGTGCTGCCACAGTCCAGGCACGTCGACAAATTTAAAATCCACGATCTCGACTTTGTTCTTTTTGGCTAAATCCAAAACTTCTTTAGCCGTCATCTCATCATCTCCTCTCTTTCGTTGTTGAGTTTTTATTCGAATGAACCTGTTATCACACTCTTATCACCACCGCCAGCCCCGTGGCTCATAAGGCATAACCTCTCTCGTTATGCTGGCTCAAGTCCAACCCCATGCGCTCTTCTTCATCCGACACTCTCAGTCCCATAAGGGCCTTGAGTATAGATAGAATGATCAAGGTGCCGACGAAAGCAAGGATCCAGGTTGCGACGACAGCGACAAACTGTTCCCAGAGTTGTGCCGGGTTGCCAAAGAAGAGCCCGTCATCTCCAGCTGGGTTGATTGCCTTGGAAGCGAACAAACCGGTTGCGAGAGCTCCCCAAGTTCCTCCAATGCCATGTACCCCAACCACATCCAGGGAGTCATCGTAGCCAAACTTCGTCTTGAGATTGCAGGCGATGTAACAGAAGACACCCCCACCGATGCCGATGATAATAGAGGAGAGAGGACCCACGAATCCCGAGGCGGGCGTGATCGCAACCAGACCGGCCACGGCACCGCTGGCCGCTCCCAAGACCGTCGGTTTGCCCCTGGTCATCCACTCAGAGAACGTCCAGGCCAGGGCTGCCGATGCTGTCGCGATATGAGTCACCACAAAGGCGCTGGTTGCCAGGCCGTCAGCGGCAAGAGCGCTGCCCGCGTTAAAGCCGAACCATCCCACCCACAGAAGCGAAGCGCCGATTACGCTGAATGGAAGGTTGTGCGGAGGCATCGCCTCATGTCCATATCCTACCCGCTTGCCGAACATGAACGCCGCGGCGAGCGCCGAGACCCCGGAGCTGATATGGACCACCGTTCCGCCTGCAAAATCCAAAGCCCCCATCTCTCTCATCCAACCCTTGACGCCCCAGACCCAATGAGCAAGCGGGTCGTAAATGAAGGTCGCCCAGAGCAGGATGAAGACAATAAAAGTGCCGAACTTTGCGCGCTCCGCAAAAGCTCCGGTGATGAGAGCGGGTGTGATGATGGCGAACATCAGCTGATAGATCATGAAAGCTTGATGGGGGATGGTAGCAGCATAGTCGGGGTTGGGGTCGCTCCCCACGCCGCTCAAACCGAGCCAGTCTAGGTTTCCGACTATTCCACCCACGTCAGGGCCAAACGCCAGACTGTATCCAAAGAGCACCCACTGGATGGTTACTAACGCGACGATGATGAAACTGTGCATGATGGTGCCCAGGGCATTTTTCCCTCGTACCAGACCGCCGTAGAACAGAAAGAGGCCGGGTATGGTCATCATCAACACCAACGCCGATGAGGTTAGCATCCAGGCAGTGTCGCCCTTGTCGATCTTCGGGGGTACCGGTGAAGGCGGGCCCGCGGGACTAGGTGCAGCAGGCGCAACGGCCGGAGGCTGAGGAGCCTCTTGGGCAAGACTCAAAAAGGGGACTGACAAAAAAACAGCCCAGAGAGAGATTACCAACAGAGCAAAGACTTTTTTGTTCCTAACCATGCATAGCCCTCCATTTCGCAGACAGCAGATGATTTATTGCAGCTACACTTAGCTGCGCCCTTGCTTGAGCAACAGCTATGCCAAGCCCGAACCATAATTTTTTGCCGGTGGAACGGGGGTTTTTTGTGACTTTTTTTTCCCTTTCTGGCAAGGTCTGCTTAGATATTGAGCATCTGCTCAAAGGTTAAGCATGCTTGAGGCGGCTATCGGTTTCTTCGGGATTCACCTGCGTAAGAGAGAAGTGAGCTTGGAGACATCGTCGATCTTTTCCAACCTGTCCACCAGCATCATCATCCGCTCCAGCTTCTTTTGGTCTATGAGATTTACAGTTAGCCTTTTCACCTTGTCTTGGAGTTCGTCCGTGCTGAGCGGATTAGAAGGGGTGCCTCTGAAGTGAACAACCAGAGCCGTGTATCTGTTCCCTGCTTTAAGCCTTATTGTCGCCCGAGCCGCTCGGTCCCATTTCTTGTCTTCAATCTCGCGGTCGACCTCCAACCGAACTAACCGGGCTGTCCTTTGTATTCCTTCATCCTTGAGCCGTCGCTCGGTGAAGGAGCCTGGGTTACGTGGATCGAAATACAGACTCAGCGCGACACAAAAAGGGATGCTATACTGAGCCGCCATCAGATCTTTCGGCTCGTAAATCGAGTGGTGGGTGACCAGTTTCTCTATTCCGCCAATGACGATCTCCACAACGTCTTCGGGTGCAAAGCGGTGTTGCTCCGCGAGCTGCTTGAGCGCTTCGATTGGCGCATGAGCGTTGATATGACAGGCATAGCGCTTGATGCAGATATTGAGGGTTTCAAATTCCCGACCGAGGCGATGCGTGAGATAAGAAAGCTCGGGGGAATCGGAAAACGCGCGGCAAAAACCAAACTCCCCTTCGAGCACGCTTTCAGGTCCGGAAAATCCTCTCCGCGCCAAAAAGGCGGCCGTCACCCCTCCCTCGGCCGCCTTGCCTAGATGAAGGCGCTTGATCATCGCCCCCTCCTGACAGCGAGAGAATTCAAGCAGGCCGCCCGAATAAGAACCTGCGATTCCGAGAGCGTTGACCATCTGTCTCTCATCCAGACCCAGTAGGCGACCGGTCGCAACGGCGGAGCCAAAAGTCCCGGTCAGCGCAGGTGCATGGAAGCCTCTCTTTTCAAGCGAATTCCCCGCGGCGACGCCGATGCGGGACATGACCTCGCATCCGGCCACAAAGGCAGTGAGCAGCGCTTTGCCGTCGGTTTTCTCTTCTTCAGCGGTTGCCAAAGCGGGGAGGAAAGCGGTTGCCCCCGGATGGACGCCAGCTCCCGGCTGACGGACGTTGTCAAGCTCAAAGGCATGGGCCATGACCCCATTGGCAAGCGCTGCCTGGGGTGCTCGTGTCTTCCAGCGCTCGCCCAAAACGGTGCACTGACCCTTAACGCTTAGGTCGCGAATGAACCCGGCAACCTTCCGACTCCATGGCTTTGTCGATCCGTATGCGGCCACGGCAAGAGTATCCAGGATACAGGCCTTCGCCCGATCGATCACTTCCGGAGGAATATCGCGATAGCTTAGATGAACCGCAAAGCGGGAAAGGTGTCGGGTCGCTCCGATTATCATTGGAAGAAGGCTAACGCACGACCTTGGCCCCAGCCTCTTTCAGCACCTCGCGCATCTGCTTGGCCAGCTCGTCAAAAAATTTACTGAGCTCAGGTCCCTTCAGATATCCATCCTCGAACTGATTTTGCTCCAGATACTGTTTCCAGCTGGCGGTCTTGGTGAAACGTTCAAAAACTCCCTCCCAATACTGAACCACATCCTTTGGAACTCCTGGCGGAGCCAAGACCCCGCGCGCCTGAGGTATAACCGGCACATCGATTCCCTGTTCTTTGAGAGTTGGGACGTCAGGAAATGAGGGCAGCCGCTTGTCTGTCAACGCCGCAATGACTCTAAGATTGCCGGCCTTGATATGCTCGCCTGCCTCCTGAGGTTCTATAACCATGAGCTCCACGTGTCCGCCAAGAAGATTGGCAATCCTCTCGCCGCCACTCGGAAAAGATACGAAAACCCACTTCGCCCCGGTCGCCTTCTGGATAACCAGACGTACGAGGTTGTCTCGGCCGGTAACAGAACCTCCGGACTGTTTTAGTTGGTTAGGGCTTTTCTTTGCGGACTCAATAAAATCTCTCATGTTCTTGTAGGGCGAATCTGCCTTCACAGCCACCACCGCGGGCTCCAAAACCAAACGAACAATGGGAGTCAAATCGCTGATTGTGACTTTCGCCTCGACGGTCGTCAGAGGGTTAGTAACCCACACACCCGTGAAGAAACCGATCGTGTTCGCATCCCCCTTTTTCTCCGCAAGGTAGGACATCGCCACGGCGCTTCCGCCACCCGACTTGTTGACCACCTGCATCCGTTGAGAAATGAGCTTCTCCTTCTGCATGAGATCGGCGATGGCCCGGGCAAAGATATCAGAGCCGCCTCCGGGACCCGTGTGAACTACCGCTTCTACTGGCTTGGTGGGCTCAAAAGCAATAACACTCACTGGCGCAACAACAGCGGACGCCATCCATCCGACAACCAGCAGCAAGTAGGACCATATTCGTTTCATATCGATACCTCCTCGACCATACTTTGAATTTCAAATTTCCTGTTCCACGCTTTTCATTCTCCACAAACGGGCTTTGTGGACCAGAGGCACTAATAGAATAACCACTGTGAGTAATAACATCCCGGCTGATAGGGGCCTCGTCACAAGAACCGCTAGTTGTCCCCCGGACATCATCAACGATTGACGCAACGCGCGCTCTAGGCCGTCGCCCAAAACCATTCCGAGAATGAGGGGAGCTGCGGGAAAATCGAGCTTGCGCATCAAGTACCCAAGCAAGCCAAAGATACCCAGCAGCCAAACATCGAAAAGGCTGTGGCTCACGCTGTAAACGCCCACTATGGAGATCCCCAGAATGGCCGGATAGAGAACAAAATAGGGAACGCGCAGGATTTGGGCAAAGAGAGGGACAAGAGGGAGGTTCAGGACCAAAAGCATGACGTTTCCTATGTACATGCTAGCTACCAGTCCCCAAAAGAGCCCTGGATTCTCCTGCACGAGAAGCGGGCCCGGCTTGAATCCCCAAAGGATCAGGGCGGCCAAAAGAATGGCGGTTGTGTTTGAGCCGGGGATGCCTAGAGTCAGTAAAGGGACCAAAGAGCCGGCGGTGTCAGAGTTATTTGCTCCTTCAGGAGCGGCCACTCCCTCAATGACACCCGTGCCGAATTTCTCTGGATGGCGTGAGAAGGCTTTCTCGGTTCCGTAAGCAATAAACGATGAAATTGTAGAGCCCGCCCCTGGAAGTACACCAATCAAAAAACCGACTATGGAGCCGTTTAAGAAGGCGAAGCGGCAATCCTTTAGATCCTGAAGAGTGGGCAATAGATTGCGCAGCCCTTTAGGCACCTTAAACAGCTCGGTGCCCCCTCGCGACTCCATGTTCACCAAAACCTCAGCGATCGCGAAGATACCAATGCTCGCGACAATAAAATCGACGCCGTCGAGTAGTTCCACTTGCCCGAAAGTGAATCTGGATTCCGCTGTGAAGAGATCTATCCCAACCCCAGCAAGCCATAGACCCATCAGCGTAGCCAAAAGACCTTTGATCATCGATTTGCCAGCCAGGAAGACCACCATGGCAAGACCCAGCGCCATCAAGGCGAAATATTCCGGCGGGCCGAAACGAAGAGCAAACCTGGCAATGGGTGGCGCGATCAGCATGAGACCGAGCACGCCTACGGTCCCGGCGATGAAAGAGGCGATGGCCGAGATCCCTAAGGCAGCGCCAGCCCGTCCCTGGCGGGCCATTTGGTAGCCGTCAAGGCAGGTCACCACTGAGGCTGATTCGCCGGGCACATTCAGCAGAATAGACGTTGTGGAGCCACCGTACTTAGAACCATAGTAAATTCCCGCCAACATGATGATCGCAGCCGTATGATCCATTTTAAATGTGAGCGGCAGCAGCATGGCGATCGTTGCCGCTGGACCTAGACCCGGAAGGATGCCCACCACCGTCCCCAGAAAAACTCCAACAAAACACCAGAAGAGGTTAGCTGGAGTAAGCGCGACCGAAAATCCTGTAAGGAGACTCCCGAGGGCTTCCAACGGCTAAGCCTTTCTTCAAAAGCCCCAGGGGCCGGAAGGCAGAGAAAGCCCCAGGGCAAGCGCAAAAATCACCTGAAACCCAAAGGCAAGACCAAAGGCGACGCTAACGGCGGTTAAGAAAGACCGTCGCTCCAATGCCAGAATAAGAAAAGCCGACAGAAGCGCCAAGATGAAACTAAACCCCAGCCAGGGGAGAAGGGCAATGGCAACCATCAGTGCCAGCCATCCACCCAATGCTCTTCCCGCGGCTGCAGGCGATCCTGGCACGTTTCTCTCTGCTCGGCTCGAACGAAACAGACTCACTCCAATCAAACACAAGCCGAAACCAAGGAGCCCCATTCCCAGCCAGAGCGGGAGAAAGCCGGGCCCAGGGCCAAACTCAGAAACATACGTGAGCCGAGAGGACTCTACCGTCACGTAAAGTCCAAATGCCGCAACGCAAACTCCAGATGCAAGGTCGCCTTTATTCCAGGCAGCCATCAAGCAGCGTGTAAGTCTATGAAGCGCGCCTAAGCAAAAATTTTCCGTTCCACACTTTGCCAGTCATAGGGCACGAAGTTGTTGGCGCTTGGGCTCTTCGTCCGGGGTTCTTCTCCTTCGTCAAAAAGTCCGATTGAACCCTGGAGAAGTTTGCCCCCGACAAGCGCCGGAGCGTGAGCTTCGACCACGATCGCGTCCCGGTCGGAGCGGTTCCACGCCCAATGGATCTTATTGGCGGGTATCCGATGGAAGTCTCCCTTTTTACACTGAAAAGCCCGGTCCTCTATAAAAAACCAAATCTCTCCTTCCAAAACATAGTTGATCTGCTCGGCCACGTGAGCGTGTGGGGTAGTGTGATAGCCCGGCGCCCTAACCGCGAACATTAGGCTGCATTCATTACCGAAGGCCCTCTTCACGGCCATCCACCCTTCCCCTTCTTCTCCAGTACGAACCACTTTGCGCTCCGGCACATTCTCGGCCTTTACATGCAGAGACATTCCTTATCCTCCTTTCAGGTGATTTCTTTCAGCTCTCCTCTACCACAACTCCTTCGGCATCGAAATCCCCTGAAAGTCCTCTTCTTTAAGAGCCTCGGTTGGCTCTGTCTTCAAGAGTCGAAGCATCGCGTAAAGCTGCCTCAGATGATGCGCCGTATGGCTCAAGACCTGGTACAAAAGCCGATGCCCATTGGTCTCGCCCGCGTAGCCATCGATAGACTGCGCGAGGTCCTCTGCAGTAAGGCGTGTCGCAGCCTCTGCAAGCCGGGCACGGGTTGTCGCACCGAACTCAGCCACCTCTTCCATCGTACGGAAATGCTCCGCCGCCTCCGTATAGGTAAGTTTGAAAGAGCCGTCGTATTTTCGTGTTGAGATCGCGTCCAGGACATGGTTGGGATCAGCGAGCATATGGTAACAGAACACCTTCATGGTCCGCTCGCGGTCCGGGGTCTTCCAATGGAGATGTTCGGGCGGCACTTGCCGCGCTGCCCTGATGACCGCTGCCAGGATCTTATCCAGAGTGGTAAAAAACTGCGGATCAGCTACGGGCTTCGCTGCTCTCTCGGCGAGGTGAAAGAGTTGAGCCAACCCCTTCTGATTAAAACCCAAAACGACTTTGTCCCCCAGCACAGTGACAGGGACATTTCTTATCCCAAGGGCCTGTAACTCCGCGCGGGCCGCAGGATCATTTTCAACATCCCGGCCGTCAAAAGGAATCGCGTTTTGCGAAAGAAACTCTTTCGTGCTGCTACAGGTAAATCAGCCAGGACGGTAGTAAACCCTTACCGGTTCCATAAGCAACCTCCCAAAGATTCGAGTATTGGAGTACCGGAGTATATAGAGTACTGGGATATTGGGGTGGCCCATTACTCCAAGACTCCATCATTTCATTTTTCTATGACCGGGCTTTTTGTATCTTTTCTCGGGCACGATCTCCGCCACCGTTCCGCCGGGAGCCCGGAATTTAACCGGAATAACGCCCGCATCGCTGATGATTTCACATCCGAGCTTGTTGATTTCCGCCACATATCGTTCCACGTCATCCACTTCAATAGCGAAGTGATGGATGCAAGGAGCCGATCCTGCGGCTTTTGCTTCGGCTGATTCCCCGCTGTCATAACGAATCAAGGCCAGGTCGATGGTTCCATCCGTCAAGTGGCGGGAAGTGTGGTCTCTGACTTTGTCTGTATTCATGTGCACAAATCCGAAAACTTTTTCGTAAAATTCAGTCGCCTTTTCCAGCTCATCAACTTTTAAGGCGATATGGACGATCCGGGGCATATCTCCTCCTCGCGCAAAAAATGTATTCAACAGGGCACAACGGATCAATTTGTCTCAGCAACTTCAAACGGAAGAACGAAATGGATGTTTTCTTCAACGAAACCAATATTGCTTATCTCCGCGCCTCGTTGCTTGAAATAATCGGCGACCTCCTCGACCAACCGTTCCGGGACCGAAGCCCCAGACGTAACACCGACCCGTTCGACACCTTCGAACCATGTCGGGCGGATATCCCGTACATCATTAATCAAATAGGCCGTAATGCCTCTCGAACGGGCCACCCGACACAGCTGGTTAGAGTTTTCGCTGTTGGCCGAACCGACGACGAGAAGCAAATCAACGTCGCGCGCCAACTCTTTGACGGCATCCTGACGATTCTGCGTAGCGTAGCAGATGTCGTCCTTGGGAGGAGTCAACATTTTGGGAAACTTTCTTCTCAAAATCTCGATGATCTCTCGCGTGTCATCGACACTGAGGGTCGTCTGGGTCAACACGGCAACTTTCTCTGGATCGGGGACCTCAATCCGCAGGGCATCCTCGATGCTGTCGACGACTCGAACCCGCTCCGGCGCCTCTCCGCTTGTGCCTAGAATCTCGTCGTGGTTCTCGTGGCCTACGAGGACGATCCAATACCCCTGCGCGGCAAACCGGCGCACCTCCCTGTGTACCTTTTCCACCAAAGGGCATGTCGCATCGATCAAAACCTGAAGTTGTTTCTTTTTGGCTTCCTCCCAGACACCCGGGGCGACTCCGTGGGCGCTGAACACCAGCCTCGCTCCCTTCGGAACCTCATTGACAGACTGCACGAAAGTCACGCCGCGGCGAACAAAGTCTTGGACAACATGACGGTTGTGGACGATCTCGTGAAAAACGTAGAGCGGGGGGCCATATCTTTTGAGCGCTCGCTCAACCGTCTCGATAGCCATCTCCACCCCGGCGCAGAAGCCGCGCGGCTGGGCCAGAACGACCCTTTTGATTGCCATAGATTTTTAAATTTGGAGCATTAGAGAGGCCCTGTCAACCCTTTTGGTAACATTTAAGCCCGGAGATTCCTGCTTCAAATTCGTATGAACTCCCGCAGCGAACTGCATGGCGGTATCCGTGACCGTTGATATAGAAGAGAAGAGGTTTCAAGAAGTATTTGCCGGAGAGAAGAGCTTGCAGGGATCGAAGAAACAAGATAGGAATTCTTCAGCTCCCGTGATAGGAGGAAACTTATAAATGACCGGCGTCATCAAGAAAGTCATTCGCCAAAAGGGATACGGCTTTATCATCCCCGATGATGGCAGCGACGAGGTTTTCTTTCATCGAGGGAGTTTGGCCCCACGCGTCCAATTCGAGGATTTCAATGACGGAGATTCTGTCCAATTTCAAACTCGAAAAGGCGAAAAGGGCCCGGTCGCTTTCGACCTAAAGCTTCGTTAGATCCAAGCACCCACCACCCGTTATCGTAGACAATTCCGGGCTTACTTTAGCTTACTTGCTAACGATGAAACTTTATCCAGTTTCTCCTTGAGTTGCTGCAAGGTAAAAGGTTTACTCAGCACGTCATTGCAGCCAGCATCAAGGCAACTCCGGACATCTTCTCTTTGGAAAAGGACTGTCGAGGCGAGGATCGGAACATCCTTGGTTTTCGGCTCCATACGTATCTTGCGAGCGACTTCTCTCCCATCGGCTCCAGCCAGCATGACATCTACGATGACTAGGTCGGGATTTTCCTTCTTCATCTGGTCGAGTCCCTCGGTGCTAGTGGATGCCTCTACCACCTCGTAACCGAGATATTCCAGCTGCTGTCTCAGTATCCCTCGGTTGTCATCGTTGTCTTCAATGATCAAAACTTTAATCATAAACCCGTCTCATGCATGGAGAGGTTCAACCCTACAATAGCATATTGCATTGTACGTTACTTCACCTAGAATTAAAGTATGTTGAAGATTAACACGATCATGGACGAACGGCAAAAAGAAAGATTCTTTCCCTTTATCTTTCTTCCCCTGGGTGGTAGGGTCACTGAGTTGCTTTCCCCGTGCTTGTAGGGCAGGCCTACGAAGGGAGAATGTATGCCGCCCAATCATCTCATCAACGAAACAAGCCCATACCTACTTCAGCATGCCCACAACCCGGTGGAATGGTACCCATGGTGTGAGGAAGCCTTCGAGAAGGCGAAAAGCGAGAATAGACCGATCCTTCTGAGCATCGGTTACTCCGCCTGCCACTGGTGCCACGTGATGGAAAAGGAGTCGTTTGAAGACACCGAGATCGCTGTCTTGATGAACGACTATTTTGTCAACATCAAAGTAGACCGGGAAGAGCGGCCGGATCTCGACGAAATCTACATGAACGCGGTCCAGATGCTGACCGGAAGGGGCGGCTGGCCCATGACTGTCTTTCTCACGCCGGAAGGAAAGCCCTTTTTCGGCGGTACCTACTTCCCACCAGAGGACCGCCACGGCATGCCGGGCTTTCCTAAAATTCTAAAGGCCGTTGCCCAGGCGTATCGGGAACGGCCCCAGGATGTGCAGAAAAGCGTCGACCAGATCTTGGCCGCCCTGGATCGGCTGACGAAGGTGACAGAAAGTGAGCAGCCTTTCTCACGAGAGGCCATTCCCAGGGCGACTGAGCAGCTAGCGCACGCCTATGATCCAGACCACGGCGGTTTTGGGCAAGCACCCAAATTTCCCAACGCGGGAGTCTTCGATCTTTTTCTCCGCAGTTTCCGACTGTCCCAAGAGCCGAGCCACTTGGAGATCGTAACCCACACTCTGACCCAGATGGCTGAGGGAGGCATCTATGATCACCTCGGCGGCGGCTTCCACCGCTACTCAGTCGATGAGAAGTGGCTGGTGCCCCATTTCGAGAAGATGCTTTACGACAACGCTCAACTCACTCGCTCCTACGTAGACGCCTTTAGGATCACAAAGAACCCGCTCTTCAAACGGATAGTGGAAGAGACTCTAGCCTACCTGCTCCGCGAGATGCTGCAGCCCGAAGGCGGCTTTTACTCTACGCAAGACGCCGACAGCGAAGGAGAGGAGGGAAGGTTCTTCGTCTGGCGCTACGATGAAGTCCTTCGAATCCTCGGTGAAGAGGAAGGCGAGATCTTCTGCCGCGTCTATGATGTCAGCGAGATCGGCAACTTTGAAGGGAAGAATATCCTCCACCCGATCCTCAGCCCGGAACAAGCCGCCAAGTTTTTCCGAAAAGACCTTGACGAGATCGAAAGACTCCTTGCTGCGGCAAAGGTCAAGCTCTTTCAGGAAAGAGAGAGGAGGGTGAAGCCTTTCCGAGACGAAAAGATCTTGACCTCTTGGAATGGGCTGATGCTCTCCGGCCTGGCCGAAGCCTATAAGGTGATCGGCGATGAATCTTACCGGGAGGCGGCAGAGAAGACTGTAGCGTTTATCTTCGCCAGAATGTTTCGCGAAGGATATTTGCTGCGCACATACAAAGGCGGGCAGGCAAAGCTCTACGGCTATCTGGATGACTACGCGTTCTTGGCCGGGGGCCTTTTGGATCTCTACGAGGCCACCTTCGAGCGCTCTTTCTTAGAGCGAACTCTTGAACTCACGGAAATTATGATTCGCGAGTTCTGGGATGACGTCGATGGCGGTTTTTTCTACACCGGCAGATCCCATGAGCAGCTGATCAGTCGGACGAAACCAGCGTTCGACGGCTCGGTCCCGTCGGGCAATTCCGTCGCTACGCAAGTACTCCTAAGACTCTATCACTACACGGGCAGAGAGGAGTACTTAAGAAGGGCGGAAAAGAGCCTGCGTCTTTACTACGATACCATGGTGCAGCAGCCCTTTGGCTTTGCGCACATGCTGGGAGCGTTGGACTATTACGTTGAGAAGCCGAAGGAGATAGTCCTGGTGGGGCAAAAGAAAGATCCAACCACACAAGCCTTTTTAAACAAAATCCACTCCTTTTATCTGCCCAACAAAATCTTACAGCTTGTCGAGCCCGGAGAGCCACTAGGCAAGATCTCTCCGCTTCTGGAAGGAAAAACCCAACTCAACGGCAAGACTACCGCCTATGTCTGCCACAACTTCAGCTGTTCGCCGCCCGTCACAGAACGGGAGGAGCTTGAGGCGTTATTAGAAGGTTAGTCCTCGGTCGATTCGCTTCAACGAAATAGAGCCCCTGGGGGCCACCTCATCTCCAGGAGATACTCAAAGAGCCCCCAGATAAGAAGGAAGGTGCCGGCGGCCATGACAAGGGAAACTGTCCACCTCTCTCGTCCCTCAACTAAGGCATAGAGGAGCGCGAGAAGAGGAAGCGCGATGACGATGCCCAAAAGCCAAATGGCCAAGGCCCCACTGATAAACCAGGCGAAGAAGACTATAGTGCGCTGCCTCTCCGTCCGTCTGTCCAATCCGGTCATGAAGACCTCATCCATCTCCGTGCCTCCGCCTTTTTTTCCCCGACGCTTGTCCCAGTCTGTGATATCGCGGTAAAGCTGGACCACGGCCAAGAGGACGCCTGGAATGGCCGCGACGTACACAGGCATCATCTTCGCAATGAAGGGCCACTCCCAGCCCATCCAGGTTGCAACCAAGAACACAACAACAAAGAAAAGTGTAAGATTAGCGGTCATCCGCTCTCGCCATCGCACGGCCTGAGAGAGCTTCCGCCTCCGTCTTCCTCTCAAGCCGACCTCGCAGTGTGAAAACAAAAGAGACCGTAGTCAGAATCAAGAGCACGATCACTCCGGGTCGCGTGAGCCAACTGAATCCATAGCTTGCCATCGACCTATAGAGGTACTTCTCCATGAGGTCTCCCAAGACAAGCCCAAGAATCATGGCGGGTCTGGGATAACCAGAGCGCTTCATGAAGTAGCCCAGGATCCCAAAGGTGACCACTACCAGAAGGTCCACAGGATCACGGTTAACGCTGAAAGCACCCAGCAGGATAAATATAAAAAGTACGGGAACCATAAAGGAGTACCGCACCTGGGCTAGCCTGGCGAGTTCCTTGGCTAAGACAAAGCCGACCAGGGTTCCGGTGATACCTGCAATCCCCTGAATCCAAACGATGCTATAGATCAGGTCCGCGTTCTTTTTGATCATCTCCGGGCCCGGCAGGAATCCCCATGCGAGCAAAGCAACGATAAAAAGCGCTGTCACTACTCCTTGGGGAAATCCCAGGAGTAAAGTCGTTATGAGGTCGCCTCCATCTTTCGCATCGTTGGCGCTCTCAGGAGCGATCACTCCCCGCACATCGCCCTTACCAAAGCTCTCCTTCGCGCCCTTGCAGCTCTGGGCCGCATGACCGTAGGCGAGCCAATCCACCACCTGTGAGCCAAGCCCGGGGACAATTCCCACCCATACCCCAACAAAACTGCACCGCACCACCAGCCACCACTCTCGCAGTGTATCTCTGGCTCCGTCGAGGAGGCTCCCCTTGAGCGGCGCCGGCTGTTGTTCCACTCCGAGCTTGGTGAGGGCCAAATCGAGCGCCGAGGGAATGCCAAAGAGAGCGAGCGCGATGATGCTTATGGCAAACCCGTCCAGGAGATAGGGCTGGTCGAAGACGAAGCGCATGACGCCGCTCTGCGCTTGCTGGCCGACCATCGCGATCAGTAGACCAAACGCCGTGGCAATAAGTCCCTTGATCGGGCGCCGCCCTGCCAGGACAGCAACCATGCTCAGGCCCCAAAGCATGACTACGAATAGCTCCGGCGAGCCCATGAGATAGATCAAGGGCCGCGCCAGAGGTATAGCAGCCAAGAGCGTGAGGGTGCCAATGACGCATCCCATACCTCCGGCCATAAATGATGCCCCTAAAGCACGACGCGCCTCGCCGCGCTTTCCCATCGGGTATCCGTCGAGCACGGTAGCCTGAGAGCCGGAGCCTCCGGGAATACCGAAGAGGATCGGAAGATAAGCGGCACAAATCGCGCTCACGGAACTCGCTCCGATGAGGAGAGCGATGCCTGTAAGAGGCTCCCACTTAATAACTACTGGCAGCAATATCGCATAGACCAGAGGCATCCCTAATCCCTGCGGCGCTACGGCGGTGAACGTACCGATGCTGACTCCCACCAGCATTGCTAAGAAAACCTTGAGCTGCATGAGGTTTAACAAACCCTGAACCGCCGCATGGAAAAGCGAAGTTTCCATATCAATTCCCCTCCCTATTGTGGTGGCAGAGGGCCGGGACCAGTGACCTTCTTGTAGAGCTCGATGATCTCAGCATCCGGTTGAAGCGCTTTGATAGCCTTTTCTATCTCTTCAGCCATTACCGGAGCCAAATCATCACCGACAAGCTTCTTGTACTCCTTTTGGTAACCTGGATCTTTAAACACCTTATGGACCGCCCTCCTGAGAATATCCACGCGTTCCTTAGGGCTACCCGGAGGCATAATATAAGGCCCGCCGGCAGTCCGCGAAGCACGGAACATCTCGAGCACACCGCTGGCTTTTTCAGACCGAGCAAAGGTACCGATTTCAGGAAGATGGGAGAACCGCGGATGCTTCTTCCCCAATGGGGCCTCCAAGATGGCATGAAAATCCACGAGGCTTTTTTCGAGGAACTCAGGATTGCGCCGTAGAATTGTCTCCGCAAGGTTAGGCCTAGCATCGACTTCACCACGTAGTAACGCAAGATCTATTTCGGGACCTGAGTAGCCGGTGACAAATCTTGGCTCCTTGAGGCCCAAGACGTAGGCAAAGAGCCTTCCCACCACATAAATAGTATGCCCAACAGACTGACCGCCAATTCTGACCCCTTCTCACAGCCCGAAGTCTTTCTATGCTGTTCAGCCCGGCGTCCTTCCTGGTTGAAAACACATAATGGGCCACGCCATCAGGCGCGCCGAGATAGATGAGCTTGTTGAGGTCATACTCGACACCGGGCTCTTTCAAGACGGCCAACATCACAAAACCGCCAACCGGAGAGCTGATGGTGAGTCCATCTGGACGGGCTACCTTGTAAATATAATTAGCTGCTTTTCGTCCCCCTCCACCCGGCATGTATTCTGTGATGATTGTGGGCTCCCCCGGGATATGTTTCCTAAGGAAGGGGAGGAGTGACTTGATCCTCATGTCCAGTGTCCCGCCTGGCTCAGTGCCCGCAATGAAAGTGATGGTTTTGCCCTCGTAGAAGGAGATCTGGCCATTGGCTATTTCGGCGACCAGCATGACAAGGCAGCTCAGACCGAAAGCCAAAAAATTTCCCATAATGTTACGCCTCAGCGTGGCGGCAGAGGTCCAGCCCCAGAAATCTTCTTAAGCAGGTCTATGACCTCAGGGTCACGAGGCATCTCTTTGATCGCCTTCGCCAACTCTTCCGGCATGAGTGGGTCAGCTTCATCGCCGACGACTTTATTGTATTCCTTGTGAAACTCGGGATCCTTAAGAGTCCGCCGCATCGCTTCCTGGAGAATTTCTACCCGATCCTTTGGCGTTCCCTGAGGCAGTACGTAAGGTGAGCCCGCGACTCTGAAGACCCGCCAGACAGAAAGAAGCTTGGCCTCTCTTTCGGATTTGGCAAAGCTCTCGATCTCGGGAACGTGGGCAAAGCGGGGGTGTTTGACTCCTTTGGGAACCTCCATGATGGCATGAAAGTCCATCAGACCTTTTTCCACCCAATCCGGGTTTCGCCGCAAAACCGACGTCGCGTTGTTCGCTCTGGCATCCAGCTCACCTCGAAGCAATGCTACATCCACCTCAGGAGCGGTGTAGCCCGCGATAAATTGCGGATCCTTTAGACCCAAAAAGTAGGCAAAGAGCCGACCTGCTACATAAGAGACGTGTCCTACCGACTGAGCGCCGATGCGGATGCCTGACGTCCCTCTTAGCTTTTCCAGGCTCGTCAGACCCAGGTCCTTTCTCGTGTAGATAATGTAATGGGTAGTGCTTTCCGGTGAGCCGAGGTAGATAAACTTGTCGACATCATACATGACGCCGCTTTCTCGCATGATCTGCAGGGCCACTACAGCACCACTCATAGCACCCATAGTCAACCCATCCGGGCGAGCGTTCCGATACAAGTAATTTGCTGCATTTCGACCTCCACCTCCATCCATGTACTCGATGACGATCGTCGGATTTCCCGTGGTGTATTTCCGCAAAAAAGGAATCAAAGCTCTAACGCGAAAATCTCCAGTTCCTCCAGGAGCCGTGCCTGCAATAACGGTTATGGTCTTCCCCTGATAAAAGGGAGCCTGCGAAAAGCCAGAGGTGGGTAAAAACCAAAAGACGACTGCGACCAGAACCGTCTCAGCAAAAAGCCGCAAGCCGAGTCTTTCTGTCCCCATCGCAGCCCCCTTTCTGGATCCGATTGTCGGTGGGATTGAATTATGATTCGTCTGCGTTGTCAAGGAGGAATGTCAGTTTCTGAAAGCCCAGCGAGATGACCTCCTTTCGGGTTGAATGACACTACTCAGCGGGCAGGGAGAGGCTCAGCGCCGGCAAACCTCTTGAAGAGTCCAACGGTCTCCGGATCTCGAGGCAGCTCCCGGATGGCCCGCTCGTTGTCCTCCGGCATGAGTGGGCTCGGATCTTCCCCCACCACCTTTCTGTATTCCTTGCGAAACTCTGGGTCCTTAAAGGTCTTGCGCAGTGCTTCTTTAAGAATCTCGACCCGATCCTTAGGCGTTCCGGGAGGAAGGATAAAGGGCGAACCCGCAAGCCTGAAAACGCGAAACATGGTGAGCAGCTTTCGCTCTCTCTCCGATTTGGCGAAGCTCTCAGCCTCGGGCAAGTTGGAAAACTGCGGATGCTTCTCCCCTTTGGGGACCTCAACAATGACATGAAGATCGACCAACCCCTTTTCTACCCAATCCGGGTTGCGCGCGATGTTGTCGTCGGACGAGACTATCGCATCGATCTCTCCACGCATCAAAGCCACATCGCGCTCTGGAATCGAATAGCCGGTGATGTATTTGACGTCCTTAAGCCCAAGGAGCCACATGATCATCCTGCCGATGTTGTAGTTGGTATGGCCCACGGACTGAACGCCAAACCGCACTCCGGAGGCTAACCTAAGCTTTTCCAGATTTCTTAGGTCGGCCTCTCTGCGCGTCATAAACAGATAGTGAGTGGTGCTGTACGGCGAGCCTATGAAGAGAAGCTTGTCGAGATCGTACTGGACGCCTGTTTCGCCGAGCACAGCATTGGCTACAACGCCGCCACCCACATTCCCGATGGTTAAGCCGTCGGGACGGGCAGCGCCGTAAATATGATTTGCAGCCTTTCGGCCGCCGCCACCATCCATGTACTCATGCACAAACGTGGGATTTCCAGGGATATATTTCTGCAGAGTGGGAATCACAGCTCTCACCCGCAGGTCTCCTGATCCTCCAGGACTGCGGCCATGAATGATGGTGATGCTCTTACCCTGATAAAAAGGGCTCTGTGGAAAAACAGACTGGGGTAAAAGCCAAAAGATGACCGCACCCAGAATTGCTTTAGCGAAAGGCCAGACCCTTCTTCTGCTCATCTAAAGTCCTCCTTTCCGCTGGGATTTGCGCGCGGATTAAATTATGACTTGTCCCCTTTGTCAAGAAGCAGGTGAAGGTCATCTAGCGTGGCGGCAGAGGATCGGCACCGACAAGCTTCTTAACCAGTTCAATGACTTCAGGGTCCCTGGGAATTTCCCTGATCGTTTTTTCGTGAGCTTCTGGCATGAGAGGTGTGGGATCCTCACCGGTGAGCTTCTTATATTCCTTGTGGAATTCGGGATCCCTATAGGTCTTGCGGAACGCCTCCTGGAGAATCTCTACACGCTCCTTGGGAGTGCCCGGAGCAAGGATGAAGGGCGCGCCCGCCACCCTGAAAGCCCGCTGCATAATGACCACCTTCCGCTCTTTATCCGACCTGGCGAAGCTCTCAATCTCAGGCAGATGAGCAAAACGGGGATGCTTGTCCCCCTTGGGAACCTCCATGATGGCATGGAAGTCCACGAGCCCCTTTTCAATCCAATCGCGGTTTCGTTGCTCAACGGTATCGGCGCCCGTCGCTCGAGCGTCGATCTCACCACGCATCAGCGCTGGGTCTAGCTCAGCGCCCCCATAGGCAGCGATGAACTTGGGCTCTTTAAGACCGAGAAGGTAGGCGAATAGGCGACCTTCATTGTAGGTAGAGAAACCCACAGATTGGGCCCCGATCCGAATTCCGGAGGCGGCCCGGAGTTTCTCTACGCTGCTAAAGCCTGCTTCCTTCCTGCTTACGAAGATGGCATGATAAGTACTATAGGGCGAACCCAGATAGAAGAACTTATCGATATCGTATAGGACTCCTGACTCTCCGAGTATAGCAAGGGAAACCATCGCAGAACTCATGTTTCCGATGGTCAGCCCGTCGGGACGGACCGACCTATAGATGTGGTTCGTGGCCTTTCGCCCGCCACCACCGGCCATATACTCGTTAATGATGGTGGGGTTCCCTGGGATGTGTTTCGGCAAGATGGACGTTACAGCTTTTACCCGCAGGTCTCCTGTGCCGCCAGGATCCCGACCTTGGATAACGGTAATGGTCTTACCTCGGTAAAAATCACCCTGGGAAAAAAGAGTGCCGGGTACAACGATTAGATGGGCAAAAAGCGCCACCAAAAATGCCGGAACTGAATACTTCATTCCCATGACAAACCTCCTATCAGCGAGGCGGAAGCGGCCCGCCACCCATAACCTTTTTGAAGATTTCGACGACCTCCGGATCACGGGGAATCTCTCTGATCGTTCTCTCGTGTGCTTCAGGCATGAGCGGCGTGGGATCGTCGGCGGTGAGCTTTTTGTATTCCTTGTGAAATTCTGGGTCCTTGTAGGTTTTGCGGAAGGCCTCCTGGAGAATATCTACACGATCCTTGGGTGTGCCAGGAGGAAGGACGAAAGGCTGGCCGGCAACCCTGAAAGCACGCTGCATGACCATAAGCTTGCGATCCTTTTCCGACTTGGCAAAACTCTCAAGCTCTGGCACATGAGTGAAATGAGGATGTTTATCCCCTTTGGGAACCTCAATGATTGCGTGAAAGTCCACCAGGCCTTTTTCGAGCCACTGCGGGTTCCGCTGGAGGACAGTGTCTGCGCTGGTCGCTCGTGCGTCGATCTCACCACGCATTAGGGCGGGGTCCAGTTCAGCTCCTCCATAGCCCGTAACGAACCTTGGCTCTTTTAGACCGAGAATGTAGGCAAATAGGCGGCCTTCGATGTAAGTAGAGAAACCCACAGATTGGCCTCCGATCCTAATTCCTTCGGCAGCTCGGAGTTTTTCTATGCTGCTTAGCCCAGCCTCCTTGCGGGTTACAAAGATGGCGTGATGGCTGCTAAAGGGCGAACCCAGATAGAAAAACTTATCGGGATCGTATAAGACCCCTGTTTCTCCAAGTAGCGCAGAAGAAACCATGCCGAGGCCCAGGTTTCCGATAGTAAGCCCATCGGGGCGGGCTGATCGGTAGATGTGATTTGCGGCCTTCCGGCTTCCTCCGCCGGGCATATACTCGTTAACAATGGTCGGATTCCCTGGAATATATTTCTGCAAGAAGGGAAGCAAAGCTCTTACCCTCATGTCTCCCGTGCCCCCGGGATCACGGCCTTGAACGACAGTGATGGTCTTGCTCTGAAAAAACGGAGCTTGGGAAAAGACAGAAGTGGGAAACAGACAAATCCACAGTGCAGCCAGAGCAAGTGAGACTTTCAAGAGCCGCTCTCTTAGTAACGCCATGGCCCACCTCCTGCTTTCGCAGTTTCGAGTTAAACCCGAAGCCCGAGACGCGAAACTAGAACTATTACTTCCCCTGGCTAGCGCGGCGGCAAGGGACTAGCGCTGGCGATCTTTTTAAAAAGCTCGACAATTTCCTGATCCCGCGGAAGCTCTTTGATGGCCTTGTCCATCTCCTCTGGCATAAGAGGCGTCGCTTCATCACCGGTAAGCTTTTTATACTCCTTGTGGAAGCCAGGGTCGTTAAAGGTCTTGACCATCGCCTCTTGCAGGATTTTGACTTGGTCTTTTGGAGTCCCGGGCGGCAAGATGTACGGGGAGCCAACCTGCCTAAAAGCTCGAAGCATGGCCAATACCTTACGCTCCTTTTCCGACCTTGCAAATTCCTCCACCTCTGGCAAATTCGCAAAGTGGGGATGCTTGCTGCCTTTCGGGACTTCCATAATAGCGTGGAGGTCAACAACGCCTTTGCTCAACCATTCTCGATTCCGTTGCAATAATGTGTCGGCGTTGTTGATACGGGCATCGACCTCTCCTCTGACCAGCGCGAGATCGAGCTCTGGACCGCCATAGCCGACCACAAACTTCGGCTCCTTGAGACCTATGAGATACGCGAAGAGCCGGCCAACAATATAGACGGAATGGCCTACGGATTGAGCCCCAACTCTAACCCCAGAGGCCGACCGCAGGGCTTCCAGGTTCATCAGACCGCTCTCCCTTCTCGTCATGAAAACCCACTGGTAAGTGCTGTGGGGCGAGCCAAGATAGATCAACTTATTGATGTCGTACAGCACACCAGCTTCTCCGAGCACAGCATTCGCCACCAGCCCGCCGCCAACGTTTCCGACGATGAGACCGTCAGGTCGCACATTCTTATAGATGTGATTGACGGCCTTGATTCCCCCTGCGCCCGGCATGTACTCAGACATAATGGTCGGCTCACCGGGGATATACTTTTTCAAATAGGGAAGGGCGGCCTTAACCATCATGTCCGAAGTGCCCCCAGGGGATGTGCCTTGAATGACGGTAATCGTCTTTCCCTGATAGAAGGGAGTCTGGGAAAAAACAGAGATCGGGACGAGTAAAAAAAAGGCTGATCCCGCTAATGCAGTTAGCCTAGCAAGCCGCCTCGCTTTCAACGCGCTTGAGAACATCTTCGATTCCTCCTTCCTGGACGTAATCGAGATGCATTCGAAGGATCAAATAACTATTATGGTTTGGTCGGATTGAATTATGGTTCGTTCCCTTTGTCAAGATATGCTTATGACTGTCGTGCGCTTCGGCATCAAGGGTGCTGGGTCATCGCTTGCACAATCCGATCCAAATCGATTGAAGAATAGTAGTCGATCTCGATCCTGCCCCTTGCGGACTTCGCGCGCTGGATAATGCGTACTTTCGTGCCCAAGGAGCGCTGTAACCTCTCTACCAGGGAACGCAGATCGGCGTCGATTGATGAAGTTCCTCTGGCTCTTCTTGGCCCTGCCTTCAGTTTTTGGACGAGTCTTTCCGTCTCGCGCGTTGAAAGTCCTTTTGCTATAGCTTCACGCGCCGCTGAAAGAATCAGCGCCTCGCGCTGCAATCCCAACAAAGCCCTCGCCTGACCTGCAGCGAGCTTGCCCGAAGCCACATCCTGCTGCACCTCTTTGGGAAGGAGCAGGAGGCGTATCGAATTGGCGACGGCTGGACGGCTCATTCCCACCCTCGATGCGACTTCTTCCTGGCTCCACCTGAACTCTTCTTGCAGCCGCTGATAAGCGGTCGCCTCTTCTATCGGGTTGAGATCCTCTCTCTGAATGTTCTCGATCAAAGCCAACTGCAACGCTTCGTTATCGGTCGCCTCGCGAACCACCACGGGCACCTTGTCTAATCCTGCCCTTAGGGCTGCGCGCAAGCGTCTCTCTCCAGCGATCAGCTCATAGCCGCCGTTCTGGCGCCGCACCAAGAGCGGCTGGATGATTCCCTTTTCCTGTATTGAACTCGCAAGCTCCTCCATGGTCGCTTCATCAAACGACCGACGGGGCTGAAACGGATTGGGAGCAATTTTTTCCACCTCGACTTCAAGAGTAGGGGAATCGTTGGTCGCGGGAACCTCCGGTATAAGCGCACTTAACCCTTTACCCAATCCTTTTTTCAACATGCTGATCTTCCTCCTGACGGCGAATCAATTCCTTAGCCAAATCTAAATAGTTTTGTGCACCAGTAGAATGAACGTCATACAGCAGAGCCGGCTTCCCGTGGCTCGGACTCTCACTCAAACGGACGTTGCGATGAATAACGGTGTGAAAAATACGCTCGGGAAAGTGGGAGCGAATCTCTTCAGCGACCTGATGGGACAGGCGATTACGACCATCGAACATGGTCAACAAAATTCCCTCCAGGAAAAGTCCCGGATTGAGGCCCTTCTGAACGAGCTTCAAGGTCTCGAGTAAGGAGCTTAATCCTTCTAGGGCATAATACTCGGATTGAATCGGAACGAGCAGAGAATCGGCGGCGGTGAGGGCATTTAATGTAAGAATTCCCAAAGACGGTGGGCAATCGATCAGGATGTAGTTGTATTCTTGCTGCGCGGACTCAAGTGCCCGCTTAAGGCGCCATTCGCGCTTCTCCGCATTTACAAGTTCGATCTCGGCGCCAATAAGATCCTTTGTCGATGGAGCCACCGTTAGGTAAGGAAGTTCTGCTGGCGTAAGAATCTCTTTTAGAGAGATTGCTCCTATAAGCACCTCGTAGAGACTACAGTTCAGTTTCGAGCGATCAATGCTTAGGCCCGTTGTGCTATTACCTTGAGGATCGATGTCTACCAACAATGTTTTCTTTTCAGCGACTGCGAGAGAGGCTCCGAGATTGATTGCTGTCGTAGTTTTTCCAACACCACCTTTCTGGTTAGCAATAGCTATGACTTTCGCCACTTAAAATTCCCTTTTATTTTCAACAAGTTATGGTACAACCGTGCAAGCCTATTTCTTAACACAATAAAAATTAAAAGGAAAGAAAAAAATTCTGTTTCACGTGAAACAGGAGAATTGATACTTAAGAAACTTTAACTTGCGGAGATTTTCTTCAGGCTGATTTGCGTTTTTTTAGATGGACTGACAAAAGAGAGATTGCCGCTGGAGTCATGCCAGAAATCCTAGCGGCTTGGCCGAGCGAGCGCGGACGGATCCGGCCGAGTTTTTCGCGCACCTCCCGTGAAAGACCCCGTACGGAGGAATAATCCAGGTCGTTAGGTATATGAACCTTTTCCATCTTTTTAAATCTTTCGACGCTCTCGATCTGCCGCTGCACATAGCCAGAGTATTTTATTTCAACCTCGGCCTGTAATCCCACCGAGAGTGGCACGCGATCCAGCTCGGGATGGAAAAAAATTAGATCAGAAAAAGAGATCTCCGGGCGCCGAAGTAATTGAGCCATGGAGATTTGATTGCGCAAGGCAGCCGAGTTTAGCTCGGATAACTTTTGATTAATCTCTGACGTGGGACCGATCTGTTTCTTTTCCAAAATTTCTGTAACCTCGGCTACACGTCGTTTTTTTTCTTCCATCCTTTGGTAAGCGGGACCAGCGGTCAGCCCGATTCTGTATCCGAGTTCAGTCAAACGAAGGTCTGCGTTATCCTCTCTCAAGAGAAGGCGATACTCAGCCCGTGATGTGAACATGCGATAGGGTTCTCCGTCAGTCCCTTTGGTAACCAGATCGTCAATAAGAACCCCGATATAGGCCTGATCTCTGGCCAAGATGAGCGGCTCCTCACCGCGCAGGTCTAGAACCGCGTTGATTCCGGCTACGATTCCCTGAGCCGCTGCCTCCTCATAGCCTGTCGTTCCATTGATCTGGCCTGCATGATAAAGCCCCTTAACTAGTTTTGTCTCTAGAGAGGGAAAAAGTTGCGTCGGTTCAACATAGTCATATTCGATAGCATAGCCGGGCCGCATAATTTCAGCCCGCTCCAAGCCTTCAATGGAACGGACCATCTCCATTTGAACATCGAGAGGGAGACTTGTCGAAAGCCCGTTGGGGTAGATCTCAACGGTATCGCAGCCCTCGGGCTCAAGAAAGATTTGATGTCTTTCCTTGTCCGCAAAGCGAACTATCTTGTCTTCTATGGATGGGCAGTAACGAGGCCCCCGACTCTTGATAGTACCCGAATACATCGGTGACCGATGAAGGGCTGCGCGGATAATCTCGTGCGTCCTATGGTTCGTGTAGCTGATGTAGCACGGAATCTGTTTCTGGGTTATCTCTAGCGTTGAAAAAGAAAATGGAACCGGCGAGTCGTCGCCGTGCTGAACTTGGAGCCTAGAATAATCTATGGTCCGGCCATCCAGTCGTGGACACGTGCCGGTCTTCAGCCGGCCCACGTTGAATCCTAATTCGCGGAGGCAATCACTTAATCCTTGAGAAGCAAAATCGCCAGCGCGGCCTGCTGAATAGTTCCTATCACCGACATGTATCAGTCCCTTAAGAAATGTCCCTGTCGTGAGGATGACTCTGCGGCCGTAAAATATCTCGCCTATCTGCGTTTCCACACCTTTAACTTCTACGCCGTCCAGTAACAAACGTTCAACGCTTCCTTGCCGTAGGACGAGATTAGGACAATTTTCCAGAACTCTTTTCATCCTCTGCCGATAAAGCGCCTTATCCGCCTGAGCTCGCGAGGCCCGGACAGCCGGACCTTTTTTTGTGTTTAGCAGACGGAATTGGATGCCGGTCTCATCTATTGCCTTTCCCATCTCACCGCCAAGTGCATCGATCTCTTTGACAAGATGGCCCTTTCCTATGCCTCCTATCGCAGGATTGCAGGACATCTGACCGATATGATCTAGATTCAGCGTCAACATCAGCGTCTTGCGACCCATACGAGCTGCTGCCAGCGACGCTTCAATCCCCGCATGTCCGGCTCCAACTACAAGAACGTCGTAGATCTGCCCATTATCCATAATGTTTCACGTGAAACAAACCCCGAAAGCGGAGTCTAGAGTGACGGAGTGCTGCGTCTCGATCCCAACAACTCCAAAGCTCAAAGCCACGATACTATATTCTTAACTTCCTATTTTCCAATACAAAAACTTGTAAAAATACGTTCTAAAATATCCTCGCTACTAACCATTCCGACGATATCCTCAAGGGCGTCCTTTACTTCTTGAAGATCGACGGCAACGATTTCCGCCGGCAAAGCTTGGCCAAGAGCTTTTCTCGCTCTGATGAGTCCACTCTCGGCCCGAATGAGTGCCGCCTTGTGGCGAAGGTTGGTAAGAACCATCGGCGGCTCATTTTGCGGATCTAAGAGAAGCGCCCGCAATCTGACTTTGACCAGATCCAAACCTTCGCCTTTTCTTGCCGAGATTGGGATCATCTCCTTGCCCTGGGATAGGATCTGCACTTGGGCTAGGTCCAAATTCTGTCCAAGGTCGCTTTTGTTGACTACAACCAGACTCTTTTTCTTTCCGGCGGCCTCCAGAATGGCTTCGTCCTGCCTCGTTAGACTTGTGGAGCCATCTAGTACGATGAGCGCGGCTTCGGCCTCAACAAGATGCCTTAGAGAAAAATCGACTCCTATTTTCTCAATCTCATCTTCAGTTTCTCTAATACCCGCCGTGTCCCAAAGAACTACCGGCAGTCCGTCCAGGTTGATGCCTTCTTCGATAACATCCCTCGTAGTTCCCGGCACCGACGTCACAATCACTCTCTCTTCACCCAAAAGAGCATTGAGAAGACTCGACTTGCCAACGTTAGGCCGCCCGATTATGCAAACCCTCGCCCCCTCGCGGAAAAGTCTTCCCCACTCGTAGCTCTCAATGATGCCAGAGATTTTTGCCCTTAGACCCTCGATCTTTTCCGCCAGCTCCTCCCTTTGTACAAGCTCGATTTCCTCCTCGGGGAAATCGATGCCAGCCTCTATTTGGACCAAAATGTCCAGAAGCTCCTCTCGCAACTCACCTACCCACTTTGAGAGCTGCCCGCGAGTCTGCTGTAAAGCCAATTGGGCGCTTTTTTCCGTGCGGGCACGGATAAGATCGAGGACAGCTTCCGCTTGAGCCAAATCCATTCGCCCGTTGAGGAAGGCTCTCTTGGTAAACTCTCCCGGCTCGGCGTGGCGCACCCCTCGAGAGAGGATCAGCTCAAGCACTTGCCGCACGACAAAGGGGCCGCCGTGGCAGTGGACCTCCACTACATCCTCGCCGGTGTAGCTGCGCGGTTTGCGCATTAACGCGAGGAGAACTTCATCGACAATCCCGCCGGTTTCCGGTTTGCGGACCACACCGTGATGAAGCGTATGTGAGCGCAAATGGCCGTTCCTTCCACCGCTGCGAAGGAAGATTTCCTTGGCGACTCGCTCGGCATCCGGCCCGCTCACGCGCACAATTGCCACACCGCCTTCACCGATCGGTGTCGCAATTGCCGCGATCGTGTCTTCTTTATACATGGAAAAGCGGAATCATCTTAACAATTTTTGTCCTGAAGGCAACTACAATGATTGACAGAAAAAAAAGCTTGCGCTAGCGTCGAAACAGATCCAATCAAAAATCATCGGAAAGGAGGAGAGAGCTATGGCTGAGACCATACAGCGGGTACAGTATTTTTATACTGAACTTCCAGACAAGCCAGGCGAGGGTGCCAAAGTGTTGAGCATGCTTAAAAATGAAGGGATCAACTTGCTGGGATTCTCGGGTTTCCCTAAGGGCCGACGCGCCCAGCTCGATTTTTTCCCGGCTGACCAGATGGCTTTCAAGGCCGCCGCAAAAAGGGCCAAGCTTAAACTTGTCGGGCCCAAAACCGGTTTCCTCATCCAAGGGGATGATAGACCTGGAGCCCTTGTCGATATCTTGAATAAGCTGGCGGATGCGAAGATCAACGTCACCGCGGTCGACGCCGTGTCAGCCGGCGCTGAGCGATATGGAGCTCTTCTCTGGGTGAAACCGCGCGATGTCAAAAAGGCGGCCGAACTTCTGGGAGCAACATAGTAACACGGAGGCGGGCTTCGGCGGCCTACGCAATCGGTAAAGTCTTATTGTGCGTATAGCCGCTTTACGAAGCCGCTCTCTTCGATCTCTTTCAAGATCGTCGGATCGATGAGATCTTTGGGAGTGAATTTCTTGACCTCGGGGCGTGTTTTGGCCAGCTGATTCAAAATGGTCTGAATGCCCTCCGGACTCGGGTGCGGAACAGCAGGAATGTATTTCTGAGAGTATTCATCGTAGGCGGTCAGCATCACAGAAATATCGTCCAGGCGGGTATATTTCTTCAGCACACTCAGGGCGAGTTCCTTATTGGTTTTGAAGAGATAGATCCCTTCGAGATACGCCCTCATGAACCGGAGCACGACATCGCGGTTATCTCGGATGAAGCTCTTGCGCGTGCCAAACCCATGCATCGAGTAAGGAACTCCCAGGCGGCTCAAATCAAAAAGGAGAGAGGAACCGGTCCTTAGGGCGACCGTGGCCACAGGCTCGGACAAGACCGCGGCATCCACCGCCTTATTTTGCAGCGCCAGAAGCTCTTCCAGCTCGCCGCCGACCTGAATGATCGCAACGTCTTTATCCGGCACCAGTCCCCAGAGATCCAATGCGTATCGGAGCGCAGCATCGCTCACCCCTCCCAAGCGAGAGATACCGACCTTACGCCCCTTGAGCGCCTTGGGCTCTTTTATTTCCGGCTTGGAGACAATCTTAAAAATAAATGTGTTGAGAGTGGCGGTGAGTCCAACGAAGTCACCGCCAGCGACGTTGGCGTTGGTGTTGGCAACGCCGGCGCTAGTGAGGAATTGGATTTCGCCGGCCAGGGCGGACTGAATGGCTCTTGAGCTTACCGGGATGTAGAGCATTTCAGCTTCCAGACCATGCTTCCGGGGGAGGTTCACTTCCTTCATTATGTAGATCGGGTCCATTTGTATGGCTATCGAAGTGTAGGCGGCCCGAATCTTGGGTAAGCCCTGGCTATACGCTGGTTGAAGAAGAAGGACCACGAGAAAAAAGAGTTGAAGGGGCGCAATCCTTGACATCGGTCCCTCCTCGCACTAAGCGCCCAATGCCCTCTGCCACGGGTTCAACGGCTCTGTGCCGGTAAAGGCGAATTTCTTCAGTGCTCTCTGATCCAGCTCGATCCCCAAACCCGGTCCTTGCGGAGGTCGCATGAAGCCATTTTGAGCCTCAAGCGGCTCCTTCAGCAACTCGCTGCGCAGCGGGTTCTCTGTACAGTCAAGCTCCATGACGCTGCTATTTTTCAGCGCCGCGGCCAGATGGAGACTCGCGGCCAGAGCGATCCCATCCCCCCAAGTGTGAAACGAGATCGGGAGTCCATGACGTTCCGCGAGAATATCAATCTGCATGACCTCGGTGATTCCACCGACCCGCGCGACGTCGGGCTGTAAGATATCGACGGCGCGCCGCGCGATGAAATGTTCGAAGGCAAAACGGGTGTGAAGATTCTCTCCGAGAGCGACGGGGACTTTGCCCTGGGCCTTCAGACCCGCATGACCCGCAACGTCCTCGAGAAAGAGCGGCTCTTCCAGGAATGCAACCCCACACGCCGCGAAAGCCTCCGCCGCCTTCAAGGCGACTCCCAGTGTGTATCCCTGGTTCGCATCGGTCATCAAGGTGAAATCTTTCCCTACCGCGGCGCGCACGGCGCGAACAATCTCTATGTCTCGGGCGAGATTGAAGCCCACTTTAATCTTCGCGGAGCGGAATCCTCTTTGGGCAAAGGCGAGAGTCTTCTTGACGACCTCTGCCGGCTCTTCCGGATAGAGGGCGGTGGCATAGACGGGAACCCTGTCCCTAGCGGCCCCTCCAAGAAGTTTGAAAATAGGCTCGCCTTTCGCCTTGCCGAGAATATCCCAGAGCGCAATGTCCACGCCGCTCAGCGCAACCACGCCAAGACCTCTTGAGCCGAATTCCTTTGTCACGGTGCCGAAATAGCTCGTGTCCCAAAGCTCTCCGATCTGCAGAGGATTCTTCCCCACCAGCAACGGCTTAAAAACTTTCTTGATCATCACCTCGAGAATCGCCCCGTTGCCCGAGCAAGAACCGAAGCCCCTGATCCCTTCATCCGTCTCTACCTGAACCAAGAGCGCAGATCGGTGGGTTCTTCGGCCGCTGCGACTGTGTAGTTGGCGCTCATGAGCGAGAGAAGCGCGCAGACGAATCGTTCCTATGTCGACGATGCGCATATGGATCTGGCCTTTACCCGAGCTCCCAGTACTGCCCGTCCACCGTCATGCCATCCACATGCTCATACTCCGTCGCATCTTCTCCGCGGGTTCTGCCTGTGGCTTCCACTCTCGCCACCTTGCGTCCCGCCTTCCAGGCGCTGAATCGGAGCAGCGCCAGGGCCTTGCCACCGCTGTTTTCGAACCGGTAATACCACCCTTCAGGAAGCAGAATGCCCTGACCTTTCTTAAGGAGGGTCGCATTGTTCTCCCTGTCGTAGAAGGTCACCTCGCCATCCAGAACCACGAAGGCATGGTCCTCGCCCGGATGTGTATGGAGGCTGTTCTTGCGCCCCGGAGAATAATAGTTGAGGCTCACCGAGACGAGATCGGTCCGGGCCAGCGGCATGATGCTGCGGCCGCCGGTTAACAAAGGGGTCTTCACCTCGAACGTTTGAGCTTTCATCGACTTTTCTCCCTCTGAATTAGCCTATAGCCCAAAGGCTGGCACTTGAAAAGCGCCGCCCGGGTAATCTATGTTCCTCGCCAGGATTGAGTCTGCATATGCACATCTGCCAACTTGAAGGCTCACCCCAAAGGAGAAACCTCAATGAAAAACATCGGTCTTTGCTTCGTCAATCCGGCACCGCAGGTCGAACTGGGCTTCGTCAGCAGCTTCGCGAAAAAGTGTGAAGATCTCGGGCTCCACTCCTTATGGGTCATCGACCGCATCGTCTACGACAACCTCGAGCCTCTCGCTTTCCTTGCCTCGACGGCCGCAGTGACCAAGAAAATCCGGCTCGGGACCTCTGTGCTGCTTGCGGGAGTTAGACATCCCGTCTTGTTGGCGAAAACCGTCGCCACACTGGATTTTCTCTCAGGCGGAAGGGTGACGCTGGGAATCGGCTTCGGCAGCCGCGAGAACGATTTCTCGGCGGTCGGTGTGCCGTTCGAAGGCCGAGGGAGCCGGGCGGAGGAGGGGGTAAAATTAATGAAGCGGCTTTGGAGCGAAGAGAAGGTTACCCACAAGGGAAGATTTTATCAGGTCGAGAATCTTACCATCGGTCCTAAACCGACGCAGTCGCCGCATCCTCCAATATGGACCGGCGGCGGGTCGGAGATCGCCCTCAAGCGGGCCGGAAGATTGGCGGACGGCTTCATCTGCGGCAGCTCAGCGATTGAGAGTTTTCCGGCTATATGGGAGAAGGTCTCCCGATTTGCCGCAGCGGCGGGACGAGATCCCAGTAAGATCGAAAAGGCGGCGCTCACTTTTATGGCAATGGGTGACAACAAGACGAAGGCGGTCGAAGCCCTGGCTGGCTACCTGAACCGATACTACGGGCAGGTGAGGGTTGACGTCGAAAAGACCTACCTTGCGGGCCCGCCTGAGGCATGCGCTGAAAAGATCCAGGCCGCATTCACCAAGGGCCTCGACACTCTCATCATCGGACCGACGATACCGGATCTCAGGCAACTCGATCTCTTAGGGGAAAAGGTTTTGCCGCTGCTGAAACGCTAGCAGGTCCATCTCAGCGTGTGATGACAAGAATCGTGCCGGCCACAGTACAGAGCGCTCCTAAGACAACCTTACCTGTAATCTTCTCCAGATCCTTGAGAAAAAGCGCTGAAAGGATGAGCGAGAGAACGGGATTGCTCGCGGTCAGCGGTTCCACGACCACCACGTCGCCGAAGCTGAGAGCGTAGAACACCGAAAGTGTGGCAGTCGTGTTAGCGATTCCCGCTGCCAAGAACCACTTCCCGCTATTGCGTGACAACATCAACGCCCGCCATCCTCCCCTAAGCTTCAGCAAACCTACAGCAAAGACAAACGCCGTCGCCGCGGTCAAGGCCGCGGCCATGAGTGGAGTATTGCTCGCCAGCAAGCCCAGCTTTCTCAGATTGCTTGAGATTGCGAAGGCTAATGCGGCCGAGACCGGAAAGATCAAATCGAGCCCGCGCCACGGCGTTTGCTCGGCGTGAGACCGAGACAGAATGACGATGCCGGTTATAACAAAGGTCGTGCCGAGAAAGTTTTGCAGCTTCCAAATTTCGTCCAACAAAAACACGGCGATCAGGGACGCGAAGAGGGGAGAGGAATTGGAGATCGGAACTGAGCGGGCGACGCCGACCTTTTCAATCCCAACATAAGTTAAGGTCCGTCCCAAACCAGGAGCGAAAATGCCAGCTGCAAGAAAGTACCCCACTGCCGGGGTCCAGAAACTGGATAAAGAGACAAAAAAAGGCAACAGGAGCCAGAGAATAAGCGCGGTCATCCCAAGGGAAACGAAAGCGCCGGTAAGCGCATTCGAGTCCACCAAGCCTCGGCGGATTAGGATATGGGATGTGGCGAAACAGAGGGCGGCCTGAAGAGCAAAATATTCGGCCATCTCCTCGTTCCGGGATTACCCCAGTTTGCTTGTCGGGAACATGAGAGACTTCACTGTGACGGGAATCACTTCGGTAATTCCCATGGGTTGGCCGATATCGAGATAATCGAGGTCGCCGACTTCGATGCCGTCCACGACGATCACCTCGCGTTCGAGTTTAAGCTCCTCTTTGAGGATTCCGCCCAAAGATTTCGCCACGTCGAGATCTAATGTGAGATAAAGGGGTGCCCTAGCATCGTCAGAATCTCTAACGAAAGCGGCTATCCCTTCGGCGATTCTCCGGATCGAGGGATAATCCAACTGGCCTTCCAGTATCAGTGACAAAGCCAAGCCCGAAGTGAAACGGGGCAGATCGAATTTCGCCAGCGAAGCGGACAATGCCTCTTTTACGGAATCCTTTGGACCCAATGAAGCCCGGACGACCTTAAGCCCGAAGACGGGAAGCGCCTTCGTACTTGAAATGTAGCTCGTGTTACCGCTGGCCTGCACGGTATACTCTCCGGCGCCGATAACAGTCGCCCGGATCCCCTCGATCGGTTGTCGCAGCATATCTTTTCTGTCCAGGCTCTCAACAAGTCTTCTCATCTCTTTTCCCAAGAAAGGGCCAACATCTCCATAAGAGGTCCTATCGCGATCGTAGACATGTTCAGAGACGCCTCCGGAAAAGGCAATGTAGTCCACACGATCCAGCCCATAATTCGTGAACGCCGGGGTCACCATCAGCCTCTTCCCCATGGAAGAGGAGGGCCCCCGTTGAATCATCTCAAAGAGAATTTTGGCCATGAAGGCAGCAAACTTCTCCTTCTGTCCTTTCTCGATTTTCTTTCCGACCTCTACCGGGTAGCCGAGTTCCCTCATGATCATTCTGCCGGCGTCCTCTACCCGCGTTACGGCGTCGGACTCATCGAAGGCAATCAGCCTGGCTCCAACGTTGATCGACGCCGTCTGAGTTACCGACCCGTTTTCGATGAGCGCGAACTTGGTGGTTCCACCCCCCATATCGACATTGAGGACTGTCTTGCGCTCTGCCTTTGAGAGATCCACCGCACCGCAGCCGTACGCTGCAAGCAGTGCCTCGTGATTGTGCCCGGCGGCGGCGCAGATAAAACGCCCCGAGTACTTTGCAAAGTATTCAACGATCGGCTGGGCGTTTTCTTTCTTGAGCGCCTCCCCTGTGATAATGACCGCTCCCGTATCCACATCCTCGGGGCCGAAGCCAGCCTCCTTGTAGGCTTGTTCGATGAACCGCTTGACTTTATCCGTATCGATCAATGTGCCGGAAAGATAAGGGGTGAGCATGATGCCCGAGCGGTAGAGGACTTTTCTCTCTGTGACCTTGAAGCGCCCAGAAAGCGAGGCGCCTTCTCTTCTCAAGGTCAACTGAGAAAAAACCAAATGGGAGGTCGAAGAGCCGATGTCGATGCCGACGCTTTTGAGCGTAAACATCTCGAGGCCTTCGATGTCCTCAAAAATGGCGTTGGCGCCGATCTCTAGCTCGGGATGATCGTGTTCAAAATCGTCGTCGTGCAAAATGATCTCCCTCTATCTGTGCGCTTCTCGATCTGCGACCTCGAGCCGGACCAAGGCCCAGCGCAGATCACTCTCAGCGGCGGCGAATTCTTTGTCGTCTCGATTCAACTGCGCCAATTTGGCTTCGGACCGTTCTTTGGCCATTCGGGCAGCCGCAACATCAATTTCATCAGCGTACTCGGCGGCATTGGCCAAAACCGTCATGACGTTATCCAGAACCTCGGCGTATCCCCCGCTGAGCGCCAAGTGGTATCTCTCTCCCCCTTGCTTGTAACTCATCGCGCCAATCTCCAAGAGAGTCAAAAATGAGATGTGGTTCGGGAGAACCCCGAACTGGCCTAAAGCGCCAGGAGCCGTAACTTCCTCGACCTCCTCGTCCAGAAGCAAGCGGCTTGGGGTCACCAATCTCAGCGTGATCTTGTCTGCCATGACTAAAGCGAGCTTCGAGTTCCGGGTTTCTGCTTCCAGGATTTAACCAACTTTAAACTCGCTAGTCGAAACCCGAAACTTTTCTAGTCGGCCGCCAACCTCTTCGCCTTTTCCAAAGCCTGCTCGATCGTTCCGACCAGATAGAAGGCCTGTTCAGGGATATCGTCGTGCTTGCCTTCCACGATCTCCTTAAAGCCCTTGATGCTGTCTTTGAGCTCGACGTAGACGCCGGGAGTTCCGGTGAAGGCTTCGGCGACATGGAAGGGCTGAGAAAGAAAACGCTGAATTTTTCTCGCGCGGGCCACGGTCAGCTTGTCCTCCTCAGACAGTTCGTCCATGCCGAGGATCGCAATGATATCCTGTAGATCTTTATAGCGCTGCAGAATCATCTGCACTTGGCGCGCCACCTCATAATGCTCTTCGCCCACAACGCGCGGATCCAGAATACGCGACGTCGAATCCAGCGGATCCACCGCCGGATAGATCCCCAGCTCTGCGATCTGGCGCGAAAGAACCGTGGTCGCATCGAGGTGAGCAAACGTCGTGGCCGGAGCGGGATCGGTCAAATCATCCGCCGGAACATAAATGGCCTGCACCGATGTGATGGATCCCTTCCGAGTAGATGTGATTCTCTCTTGCAACTCACCCAAGTCCGTGCCCAAGGTCGGTTGATATCCTACGGCCGAGGGCATACGCCCGAGAAGCGTGGAAACCTCTGAATTGGCTTGCGTAAAACGAAAGATGTTATCGATAAAGAGAAGGACATCCTTTCCTTCCTCGTCGCGAAAATACTCGGCCAGTGTAAGAGCGCTCAAAGCGACGCGGGCTCTAGCCCCAGGCGGCTCATTCATCTGGCCGTAGACCAGTGCCGCCTTGCTGATAACGCCCGACTCTTTCATCTCCAGCCACAGGTCATTTCCTTCACGGGTTCGTTCCCCGACACCGCCAAAGACGGAGTAGCCGCCGTGCTTCATCGCGACGTTGTTGATAAGTTCCTGGAGAATGACGGTCTTGCCCACGCCCGCGCCGCCGAACAGACCGATCTTTCCGCCGCGCGCGTAAGGAGCAAGGAGGTCGACGACCTTAATCCCGGTCTCAAAGGCCTGAACCTTAGTCTCCTGATCGACGAAGGATGGCGTCGGCCGGTGAATCGGGAAGCGCTTCTTGACATTGATCGGCGGCCCTTCGTCCACCGGCTCGCCGATCACGTTGAGAACTCGCCCTAAGGTCTCCGGCCCGACGGGAACGCTGATTCCATCTCCCGTGTCCATCACCTCCATCCCACGCACCAACCCCTCTGTGGTGTCCATAGCGATGCACCGAACCGTGTTTTCTCCCAAATGCAGAGCAACCTCCACCACGAGGTTCCAGGCCTGATCGCCTATGGCGGGATTGGTAATTTTGAGAGCGTTGTAAATGGGCGGCAAGGTCCCATCAGAAAACTCCACATCCACAACGGCCCCAAGGACCTGCGTAATCTTTCCCGATCTCATAACGAACCTTCCTCCGTTCTGATCACTTCAATGCCTCGGCCGTCGAGACCACTTCGAGCAGCTCCTTTGTGATCGCGGCCTGCCGGGCGCGATTCATCTGCAGCGTCAGATGGCTCATGATCTCGCCCGCATTGGTGGTCGCTGAGTCCATCGCCGTCATGCGTGCTCCGTGCTCGCTGGCCGTTGCTTCCAAAAGCGCGTGAAAGAATCCGACCTCCACAATCTTGGGCAGGAGACTTGAAAGAAGCTGCTGGATGCCGGGCTCAAAGAGATATTCCGTCGGCTGTTCCTCGCCCACCTCGCCTGCTGAGGTCACGGGAATGAGCTTCTCGACCGTCGGCACTTGAGAAAGAGCCGAGCGAAATCGGCTATAAAGAACGTAAGCCGCGTCGCTCTCTTCTCTTAAGAATCGTGCGATCACCTTTTCGGCCAACTCCGCAGCAAGCTCCTCCACCAGCATGGAGCTGACCTGCTGGTAACGTTCCACTGGTTCGATTTTGCGGCGCCGAAAGTAATCCACGCCTTTGCGGCCGGCAAGGATGAGGCGAGTCTCTTTTTCTCGCCCTCGCCCCTGGATAAACTTCTCTGCAGCTCTGATGAGATTGGCGTTGTAGCCGCCGCAGAGGCCGCGGTCCGCGGTAATGACCACGAGATCGACCCGCTTTTCCTCCCGCGCTGTGAGCAGCGGATGAATCTCGGGCGCGACTCGACCGGAGAGATTGCGCAACAAGGCGGTCATCTTCTCCGAATAGGGACGCGCCCGCAACACGGAGTCTTGAGCGCGCCGAAGCTTGGCAGCCGCTACCATCTTCATCGCTTTCGTAATCTGCTGCGTATTGCGGATCGAGCCGATCCGTTTCCGTATCGCCTTGAGAGTTGCCATCAGAGTTTCAAGTTGGTGGTTTCGGGTTTCAAGTTAACTAGAAACTCAAGACCCGAAATTCGAGACTCATGCTTTGAAGACCGCATTGAACTCCTCCAGGATCTTGTTCATCTTTGTCCGGAGATCATCCGTAAGCTCGCGCTTCTTCAAGATCTCTGGAAACAGATCCGGGTGCTTCGATTCCACGAATGCGTAGAGACCCTGTTCGTATTTCTTGAGCGCAGAAACCGGCAGGTGATCGACGAAGCCGTTGGTGCCGGCGTAAATAATGAGAATTTGCCTTTCAACGGGCAGAGGCTCGTACTGGCCCTGTTTTAGAATTTCCACCATCCGACTGCCGCGATTGAGCTGTCTCTGTGTCGTCGGATCGAGATCCGAGCCGAACTGGGCGAAAGCCGCCATTTCACGGTACTGAGCGAGGTCTAGCCGCAGGCTTCCTGCAACCTGCTTCATCGCCTTGATCTGGGCGTTTCCACCCACCCGAGAGACCGAAATGCCTACGTTGATGGCCGGCCTGACGCCAGAGTAAAAAAGATCGCTTTCCAAGAAGATCTGACCGTCGGTGATGGAAATAACGTTCGTCGGGATGTAAGCGGAAACGTCACCCGCCTGCGTTTCAATAACCGGTAGCGCCGTCAGAGAGCCGCCGCCGCGGGCATTGCTCAACTTAGCAGCTCGCTCCAAAAGGCGGGAGTGGAGGTAAAAGACATCTCCCGGATAAGCCTCTCGTCCTGGAGGGCGACGCAGGAGAAGCGAAAGTTGACGATAAGCAACCGCATGTTTAGACAGGTCGTCGTAGATGATCAGTGCGTGGCCGCCGTTGTCCCGGATATATTCTCCCATGGTGCAGCCGCTGTAGGCCGCGATGAACTGAAGCGGAGCAGATTCCGAAGCCGTGGCGGAAACGACGATGGTGTAATCCATCGCGCCATATTGACGGAACTTATCGACGACCTGTGCAACGGTTGAACGCTTCTGCCCTACCGCCACGTAGATGCAGGTGACATCACCGTTCTTTTGGTTAATAATCGTATCGATCGCCAAGGCCGTCTTGCCGGTCTGTCGGTCGCCGATAATTAGCTCACGCTGCCCCCGGCCGATCGGGATCAGCGCATCGATCGCTTTAAGTCCCGTCTGGAGCGGCTCCTTCACCGGCTGGCGAGCCACAATCCCCGGCGCTTTAAGCTCGATCCGCCTCCGCTCTTGGGTCTCCACAGGACCACGGCCATCGATCGGCTGCCCCAACGCATCGACCACCCGGCCCACAAGCGCTTTGCCGACAGGTACCTCTGCGATCCGACCGGTTCGCTTAACCGCGTCGCCCTCTTTGATCAGATGCGCCTCGCCGAAGATCGCCGCGCCCACATTATCTTCCTCGAGGTTGAGCGCTATGCCGTAGATGTCATGAGGGAATTCTAGCAGCTCTCCCGCGGCAACTTTATCGAGGCCGTAGATCCTGGCGATGCCGTCACCCGTAGACAACACGGTTCCAATCTCTTGGACCTCGATGGCTTTGTCATAGTTTTGGATCTGCTCTTTGATAATCCGGCTGATCTCTGCGGTGCCTATCTCCATCTTCTCCTCCCGCTAATATCCTTGTTCGATTTGTTTTCTCATCTTCTCAAGCTGAGTGCGAACGCTACCGTCGTAAACCTTGCCTTCCATCTCTACCATGACACCGCCAAGGAGTCCTTCGTCGGTCTTTTCTTTGAGCACCACCTCTTTGCCGGAGAGACCTTTCAGCGCGGAGCGTACCTTCTCAAGTCCCTCAGCCTCCAATGGACTGGCGGATGTCACTCCTGCCTGAACCCTGCCGCGCGCCTCATCTTGGAGGCGACGGTAATACAGGAGAATAGATTGGAGGTGGCTCAGGCGATCTCGATCGACGAGCAGAGACAAAAAACGAATGACCAAAGAGGAAAGCTTCAACTCCTCTGCGATTTGGACGGCAACTCTCTTGCGACTCTGAACGCTGAAAGCTGGATTCGTGAGGACAGCCGAGAGAGGGGGGACGCTATAAACAGAACAGAAACGTTCCAACTCCTGCCCGACCTCTTCATCCTTTGCTGACTCACTGGCCAACTGAAAAAGCGCAACGGCGTATCTACGGCTTAATTTTCCCTCGATCATTTCGCCTCTCTCAGCTCGGTCAAAAAGTCTTCCAGAAGCCGCTTTTGATCGGCCGGAGTGAGATGGCGTTGAAGCGCTTTTTGGGCAGCCTCTTGAGAGAGGCGGGCGATCTCGCTGCGAATCTGTTGTCGCGCAATTTTAATTTCTTGCTCAGCAAGGAAAGCCGCATCGGCTTTGATTTTTTTTGCCAGATCCCCCGCTTCGGCCAGCATCCTAACTTTTTCTCTCTCTCCCTCTGTCCGCAGCTCCTCGCGAAGCCGTTTCGCATCGGCAGCCAACCGAGCAAGCCGTTCGCGGAGGTCGTGGACTTTCTCTTCCGCTTTCCGTTTTTCCTCGCCCGCACCCCTGACTGCGCTTGCGATCTCTTCTCGTCGCGAACGGAAATAATCCTTGGCCTGTGGCAGCAGAAAGCGGTTGACCAGATAGAGAAAAATGAGAAAGTTGATTAACGGAAAAATAAGCTGAGTGATGGACGCTCCGTGTCCTTCAATTTCGGCGGAGGGGGCAGCCCAGAGCGGAGCCATAAAGAGAAAGGTGAAAAGCCTCACCCAAGTCTCCTGCCCAGAATTTTTTCTGTCATCTGACGGGCGATCGCCTCTGCTTCTCGCCGTACAAGCTCCCGCGCTTTTTGTAACTCTATTCGGATCTCGCTCCGGCTCCTCTCTATCATCTTTCCGGCCTCCTCTCTTGCCTGGGTCAGAAGCTGCTCGCGCGAGCGGCGGGCGTCAACGAGTATCGCCTCTTTTACGGCCTCCGCCTCCTCTTGAGCCTTCGCCATGCCGCTTTCGTACTCAGCCCGCAAGCGCTCAGCCTCTTCGATAAGAGCAGCCGTCTCCGCTTTGGCTCCCTCGGTTCTCCTCTCCCTTTCATCCAAGAGTCCAAGAAAGGGCTTAAAGATAATCCTATCCATGAGAAACCAAAAGAGAAGAAAAAAAAGGATCTGCAGGATGACGCTGTAATCTAAACTAATCATGAATATTCCGTCTCTAGTATCTTGCTTCGCCCGTGTGTGACAACGCCAGGCTCAAAGGACTTGAGCCTTTCCACAAGGATTCCGAGATTGAATCTAGACTTTAAGGTTGAGACGAGTGGCGAACCGGAGTTTACTTCTCCAAATCGACGGCAAGCTTCGAGGATCCCCTCTCCAGGACCTTCTCACTGCTCGATCTGCTGGGCTTGGAAAGCCCAATCTTTTCCTTAGCTCCGCTCATCGAGCAATAACCCTCGAACACCACGCCCTCCGCTACGATGAGTCGGGGGGCTGCGATATTGCCAAAGAGATAGGCGGGAGTTTCCAATTCCACCCTCTCTTTTGCCGCAACATCTCCCTCAACTCGACCCCGAATGACAACGATATCGGCGGAAATCTTCGCCCTAACCTCAGCCTCCTGCCCAACCGTGAGAATGCCGTGACAGAAGACCTCACCCTCCACGGCTCCGTCAATCCTGGCTGACCCGTGAAAAGTGAGTTGACCCGTCACCCTGCTTCCTTTGTAAAGGTGGGCAACGATTTCTTCGCCCACCGTGGCTTCCTGCGGAAGCTCCTCTGGCGGCCCAACGGAACTCAAGTCCGGATCCGGTTGTTTCTCCACCGGCCAAGGATCCGGAGCTTCTTTTTTCCCTCCAGGAGTGCGATCAAACCAGACCATCTAGACCCCTAATAGCTAGACCCCTAATAGACAAATTTCTCCTATAACATCGAGCAGAACTGTTGTCAAAAGAACCACCTTGCGATTTTTATCCATTGGGCTATAAGGACGAGAATCCACGAAACCCAATACGGCATCGTGCGAAGGCGAAAAAGGCCATAAGCATGAACATTGACATGCACTCTCACTTCTTCCCCCTGGATGCCTTTCAAAAAGCGGAAAAATACCGCGAAAGCGCTCCGAAAGTGATTTTAGAAAACGAGCGTTATACGGTCGCATCAAGGGGAGGCACGCGTGGAAGCCTAGGAGAAGGCGCCCACAATGCTCAGGCTCGAATTAGAGAGCTGGATCGCATGAGCATAGATATGCAAGCCATTTCTCCGTCCCCCATTTTACTTTTCTATGAGGAGCGCCTGGATGCTGCAAGCTATTTCTCTCGATTACAAAACGAAGCTATCGGTGAAGTAGTCAGAGCGCATCCGGATAGGTTCGTGGGTTTTGGTACTGTCCCTCTGCAGGACGTCTCCGAAGCTATCTCGGTTGCTCAAGGAGCGAAGAACCTGGGCTTACGCGGGCTGGAGATCGGTACGAGCGTTGAGGGAAAACCTCTCGATGACCCCGAGTTTGAGCCTTTCTATGATGCCGTACAGCAACTCGACCTTCTCCTGTTTGTCCACCCGACTGAAGGCGGGGGCCTTGAGAGAAACGATTCTATGATGGGATTCTTAGGCAATGTAGTGGCGTTCCCTTATCGGACCACCTTGATGATCGAACGGATGATCCTAAGGGGTCTATTTGAGAAGTATCGGAATCTTCGCTTCTGTCTTGCTCACGGGGGTGGATTTCTGACCTACAACATTTGGCGGTTGGACCATGCTTATACTCAAAGAGGCGACCTAAAAGACCGTATCCCCAGAAAGCCTTCAGAGTATCTCAAGCGGATCTACTTCGACTCCATCGTCCACTCTGTCGTGGCGCTGCAATACCTGGTTCAAGTGGTGGGCGCTGACAGGGTAGTGATCGGAACCGACTATCCAATGGCCATGGGAGAGACAGCACCGGTTCCCAGGATCATGGCGCTCGCCTCCGTCAGCGAGGAAGAGAGAGCCCAGATTCTGGGGAAGAATGCGATGAGAATTTTAAAACTCTGATGGACACCTCGAGCTCACGTTGAATGAACGACGGTACAAACGCCAACGCGATCTAATCTGCCTTGTCGCTCTTGTCCTGCCGCTTCAGTTTCTTGCAGTAGCTGCGCCAGACTCCCACGAGGTGACTAATCTCGAGTATCTTCAGTTCCTTCAGGCCACGGGCCACTCCCCACCGGAGTACTGGATCAACGGACGCTATCCGCCCGATATGGAAAACAAGCCCGTAGTTCTAGTGAACTGGCATGATGCAACATCCTATTGCCGATGGGGACGAAAACGCTTGCCCACAGCCGATGAGTGGATGGCTCTATGCCAGGTAGGGAAAATTAAAAAGCAGGGCGACATCTGGGAGTGGACCTCCACGGATGTTGTCATGGGACATGAGACCTTTAAAGCCTTATGCGGCCCGAGTGACTCTTGCGATTGCTCACACCGCTATCTCCCCGCTTGGAAAAACGAGGTTAAAGGCTTTCGCTGTTTCCGCGACTCGACTCCCATAACCTGGCTGCAGCTATTTTTCACCCAAGAGCTTTTTTCGTAATGAGAGTGAAGAACACACCTAAACGCCTAAAGCCCAGTCAAAAACACGAAAAAGTCTAAGGCCGCATGAACAGATACTTGGGTTGAACCATCCCGATGAGCGTCTGGGCGTTCTTTACTGCATAGCCCTCGGCATCATTGTTGAAGTAGATGTAAACATGTTTTCCCTGTCGGGCTAACTTTGTGGCAAACTTGGCATCCTCAGCCAGCTGTTCATCGCTATAACAGGAGGCGTAACGGGCGGTAGTGCCATGCCGGCGGATATAGAAGAAGGAACTGATCAGAGGAATTTTCTGGCTGAAATCTTGCCCATCTGCCAGACAGATCGTCCAACCAGTGCCTTGCATGAGGTCGTAGACTTCTTCTGTAAGCCAGCTCTCGTGACGAAATTCGAATGCGACCTTAAGATTTCTTCGCCGCTTGAGATAGCGGATCAGGCCCTTGAAACGACCCACATCGACCTTCATTCTAGGTGGTAACTGGAAAAGGATAGGACCCTGTTTGTTTCGTAACCGGGATAAACGCGAAAGAAAGAGCTTGACGCTTTGTTCGGGCTCCTTCAGCCTCTTGATATGGGTGATGAATCGGCTTGCTTTTACGGCAAAAACAAACTTGGCGGGCACCATTTTTGACCAACGGATAAAGGTTTCCGGAGCCGGCAGTCGATAAAAAGTATTGTTAATTTCTACGGTACCAAAGTGACGGGCATAAAAAGCAAGCCACTCTTTTTGAGGGAGAGAGCGGGGATAAAAGCGATCGTTACCCCAGTGAGGATAATTCCAGCCGCTAGTACCAATGAAAATCTTCCCAGCCACGCTGCTCCTTCTTCCGGGCTACACTATCGAAAACCTTTAACCGAACTTTGCCGAAAGCCATGTCCCAACTTCACCCATAACGGATCAAGGCTTGGTTGGAAAGTACCAGGCCGAATTCTTGACAATAAGGGCCTAAAATGATTGTTTTTTAGGTTTAGTTTCAGATGGAGGAATGAAATGGCAAAACTCTTCATAGCTGGTGAATATCAGGACTCGGAGAGCAAACAAGCGACCGAAGTTCGAAACCCAGCCACCGGAGAAATCGTCGACACCGTCCCAAAGGGAACCGTCAAGGATATCCGTCAGGCGATAGACGTAGCCGCTGGAGCGTTGAAAAAATGGTCTCAGATGGCGCCGTCAAAACGGGGAGCGATTCTTCTCGCGGCCGGACGGCTCATTCTGGAGCAAGAAAAAGAGCTGGCGACTCTGCTCACGAAGGAACAGGGAAAACCGATTCGCGAATCGATACTGGAAATCCGACGCTTCGTCCACACCTTGGATCATTACGGCGGGATGGCGAAAAGCCTGCGCACGGCCGCGGTGCTTCTCGACAACGGCCGCCATGGCCTCGTCTTGCGGAAACCCATCGGAGTCTGCGGTGCGATCGTGCCGTGGAACTTCCCGGTCTCGCTCATGGGCAACAAGCTTGGGCCCGCCCTTCTGGCCGGGAACACGATCGTGGTCAAACCGGCCGGCACGACACCTCTCACCGACGTTCGTTGCTGCGAGCTAATCGACAAAGCGATCCAAGCCGGAGGGGGACCCAAAGGAGTCATCAATGTCGTCACCGGACCGGGAAGCGTGGTCGGCGAAGAGCTGCTCGTAAACCCCGCGGTGCGGAAGATCGGCTTTACCGGAGCAACCGACACGGGCAGGCGCGTGATGCAGTCCGCTGCAAAGGATTTCAAACATGTGACCCTGGAGTTGGGCGGCAGCGATCCCATGATCGTCTGCGACGACGCGGATCTGGACCGGGCGGTCAGCGCCGCCTCCGTAGGGCGATTCTTTAATTGTGGACAGGCCTGTTTGGCCGTTAAGAGACTCTATCTGGTCGAGAAGATCGCCGATGTATTCATCGAAAAGCTTGTAGAGAAGGCCAAGAAGTTGAGAATTGGAAACGGACTCAAACCGGACACTATCATGGGCCCCCTGCACACAGCTGAGCAGCGCAAAGAGGTCGAAGAACAGGTTGAGGATGCGGTGCAGCGCGGGGCAAAGGTCCTCCACGGCGCCGAGCGGCTCAGAGGCGGCGACTACGATAAGGGTTTCTATCTTCTACCGACTCTCGTGACCAACGTGGATCCCGAATCGAGGATGCTTAAGGAGGAGGTCTTTGGACCGGCTCTCCCCATCGTTAAAGTTAAGAACCTGGATGAAGGCATCGAGCAGGCGAACAACTCGATCTTCGGTCTGGGCTCCTCCGTCTGGACGCGAGACATCAATAAAGCCATGTTCGCTGCCGAGCACATCGAATCCGGCTACACTTGGGTCAACTCGGCGCAGATCATCTATGACGAGTTGCCTTTCGGCGGGGTCAAGCAGAGCGGCCTCGGCAAGGAGCACGGCGAGGAGGCGATCGAGCACTATACGGAGTCAAAGTCCGTGGTCATCGCCACCGAGACTCAGTCGGAGGCGAGCGCTGGAGAGTGACGGGACAGAGATGATAGAAGATAGAGGATTGAGGATGCCGCTTTTCCGGGTGTCATGAAACTCGACCTTCCTGACATTTACAACGCTGCGACGACGTTCGTGGACGAGAACATCGCTCAAGGTCGGGACGAGCACGTCGCTATCTATTACCAGGATCAGAAGTTTACCTACCGCGACGTCTACGAGAAGGTCAATCAAACAGGGAATGCTTTAAGAAATCTAGGGTTAGAAATCGAGCAACGGGTTCTCCTCGTTCTTCCCGACTCTCCAGAGTTTGCCTTTAGCTTCTTCGGCGCCATTAAAATAGGCGCCGTTCCCATTCCGACGAACCCATGGATGAAGGCTAAGGATTACAAGTACTTACTTCAGGACAGTCGGGCCCGGATCCTCTTGGTTCATGAATCGTCCCTGTCTGAGGTGGAGCCGATCTGGGACCAATCCCGTTATCTTAAACACGTGATCGTCGTGGGGAAGCCGAGGGGAAAGAGCGTCGCTTATGATTTCCTAATCTCCAAAGCTGCCACTACCCTAGAACCCGAGCGCACCAGCAAGGATGACGTAGTCATGTGGAACTACACATCGGGCAGCACCGGCTCCCCGAAAGGTGCCGTCCACCTCCAACATGACATGATCACGATCACCGACCTCTTTGTAAAACCTGTTTTGGGAATGCGGGAAGACGATATCTGTTTTTCTGCTTCAAAACTCTTCTTCTCCTACGGGCTTGGAAACTCGCTTTATTTCCCCTTCAGGTTCGGCGCCGCCACCGTGCTCTGGCCCGAGCGGCCGGACCCGGAAAAGATTCTTCAGGTTATCGAAAAGTACCGCCCGACTTTTTTCTTCTCCGTACCGACGCTTTACGCGCGGCTCCTGCGCGTAGAGAAAGACTACGATCTGAGTTCGCTCAGGATCTGCCTCTCTTCGGGGGAGCCACTTCCGCCAGCGCTCTTCCAGCAATGGAAGCAGAAATATGGGATTGAGCTACTGGACGTCGTCGGCTCTACTGAGGCCACGCACGACTTTCTAGCCAACCGGCCCGGAAGGGCAAAAGCCGGAAGCAGTGGGGAAGTAACCCCGGCCTTTGAAGCCAAGATTGTGGATGAGGAGGGGCGCGAACTGCCCATAGGCCAGATTGGAAACTTGCTCGTCAAAGGGGACGCCAATGCTCCTTATTACTGGAACAAGCACGACCAAACCAAGAGAACCATGCTGGGAGAATGGCTGAAAACCGGCGACACCTATTATCGTGACGAAGAGGGCTATTACTGGTACTGCGGCCGTTCCGATGACATGCTCAAAGTCGGTGGTTTATGGGTCTCGCCGATTGAGATCGAGAATACTCTATTGGAGCACCCTTCGGTCTTGGAAGCGGCGGTGGCGGGACAACCCGATCACGATGGCCTGACCAAGCCCAAGGCCTACGTCCTGCTCAAGAGCGAGTACCGGCCGAGCGATCAACTCAAAGACGAGCTCCAGTCGCTGGTCAAGAGCAAACTCGCTCCCTACAAATATCCCAGGTGGATCGATTTCGTTGAAGAGTTGCCCAAGACCGTCACTGGGAAGATCCAGCGCTTCAGGCTGCGCGGCAATAAGAACTGAGGATCGAAGATAGAGGATGGAAGATTGCGATCCTCAATTCTCAATCTTTTATCCTCGGCTCGTACATCAAAGGAGACCGCATGAACCTAAAGGAGCTCAAACAAGACTTGGCCTATTCTTGCAATATTTTGGCGCAGGAAGGCCATTGGGACAACATCCTAGGCCATGTCTCCGTACGGATCCCCAAACAGGACAAAATCTTGATGAAGCCGCACAGCTTTGGCTTCGAGGAGATCCGCCCTCAGCACATCATCGTCTGCGATCTGGACGGAAAAAAGATCGAAGGCAAATACGAGCGGCACTCTGAGGTTTTCATCCACACGGAGATCTACCGGGCGCGGCGTGATGTCAATTGCGTGGTGCATTCCCATCCGACCTATGCTACCGCGTTCGGCTCTCTCCGCCAGCCTCTCAGGCCGGTGAGCCACGAAGGCTCGATCTTCTATGACGGGCTACCCTTATTCGAATACACGACCGCGCTGATTCGCTCACCTGAGTTGGGACGGGAAGTCGCCAAGACTCTTGGCAGCTGCCGCGGGATCCTAATGAAGAATCATGGCTCGACTGTTGTGGGCGAATCGATTCAAGTCGCGACCCTCTACGCCGTCTTTCTGGAGAAGGCCTGTCGAATTCAATTGCTCGCTGCAGCTTCGGGTGAGCCATCGTGGACCAATGACGACGAGGCGAAGATCAAATATGAGCAAATCTACACGCCCCACCGTCTGACCAGCATGTGGAACTACTTTATCCGCCGCGCAAGAAAAGCGCGAGGATAACCGGACCAGAAGCAGGCGAAAAATTTGATTTTCAGGTCTCTACTTTCCCCATAGCTTCTTGAAGAAACCTTCTTTTTCCAGCTCGTTCATGAAGCGCATTTCTATGATGTCCTCGGGTTTCATCGGCTTCGCCTGAGGATCTGCAGCCGTGACTTCTGTCAAAATGGTCTCCATCCCCTTGCGGCTCACGTAGGGGATGCTTTCCAGATACTCGTGGAACTGGGTGTAGGCATCTTCCAAGATGTCCTGCTCTTTCACCTTGGTATATTTCTGCAGCACCCTGATAGCGGCCTGCTTATTGGTTTTAAACAGATGGACCGCCTCAGCATACGAACGAACGACGCGGCGCACGATGTCCTCATTTGCCCGGATGTAAGATCGACTTGTGCCGACTGCGACGGAGACATACTCGGGCCCCTCCTTCGCCAAGTTGGCGAGCTCGTTGAGCCCCGCCTTACGCGCCCGGCTGTTCGTTGGCGGTGAGACCACCCCGGCGTCAATCTGACCGGCCATCAGCGCGGTCAAGATATTGGGCACCTCGAGGAGCGGTAGGATCTGATAGTCGTTCGGTTTAAGACCCGCTTGGGTCAAAGTCCAGACCGCCGTTGTATGCGTCGATGAGCCGATACGGGTGATGCCAATCTTTTTTCCTTTCAGATCGACCACCCTCTTGATCTCCGGCTTCGCCATCAAAGAAAAGACAAAGCGGTTGGTCGCGCCGGCGACCAGGACTACTCCCGCACCCTTGAGATTCGCCTGCGCAGCGTTCAGCCCGTCCATATAGGAAAAGGCTATCTCGCCAGCTAAAATGGCTTGGATACCCCTGGAACTCGACGGAATATGGATCAGCTCCACATCCAAGCCATTTTTTTGGAAGAACCCCTCCTCATGCGCGACATAGACTCCGCTCTGGGCACCTGTAACAGCCGTCCAGTTTATCCTGACTTTCATCTGCGCCGGCGCACTCTGGATGAGCAACAAAAAAGCAAGCGGGGTTGCTGCAAAAAACGCTCGCAGCTTCATCTTTTCTCCTTGATCGATAGAGTCGCGGAGGAACCTAGCAGACGGGGTCGGGGGGTGTCAATCAATCGTACAGCGCGGCCCCTTTGGAAAATCTCACCGAAGCGTGCTAGAAAAGCCTCCATGGCTGCGAAAGTTCAACTGACTCTGGCTTGCGGAGATTATGAGATCGTGCGCCCGCTTTCGGAGGGGTTGGTACAGGCGGACGGCATCCAGCTTACCGTGCTCACAGATATGACATCCGACATTCGCCACTGGCGTATGATTCGGGGACGCGAGTTCGACATCGCTGAGCTTTCGATGTCAAACTATCTCACCGCAAAGTACCGCGGCTTAGCTTTCACGGCCATACCCGTTTTTCTCCACCGTCGCTTCCGGCATGGTTTCATCTTCATCAACAGGAACAAGGGCATCGCCAAGCCCACAGACCTCATCGGCAGAAAAGTAGGCCTGCGCAACTTCTCCGCCACAAGCAATCTCTGGATTCGGGGCATCCTCGAGCACCAGTTCCAAGTGCCGCATAAAAAAATCCATTGGTATACACAAGATGAAGAAGAGGTGGAGCTGGATTTACCCTCGGACCTTTCGCTACAAAGGATAGCGCAAGGAAAGAGCGTGGAGACGATGGTCGTGGAAGGCGAGCTTGACGCCCTCATCCACCCGGAGGTGATCAAGCCCATTCTAGACCGAGATCCCAGGGTGGGACGCCTCTTCCCTCATTACAAGGAGCTCGAAATCGACTACTACAAAGGAACGGGAATTTTTCCCATCATGCACACCACCGCTATGAAGGAGGAGATCGTCGAGCGCTATCCCTGGGTTCCGACCAATCTCTTCCAAGCTTTCGAAAGGGCAAAGCAGATCGCCTACCAAAGAATGGAAAACCCGCGAAGGGTGCCGCTAGCTTGGTTTCGGCACGCCTGGGAAGAGCAGGATGCAATCCTCGGTAACGACCCGTGGGCTTACGGTCTCGGTGAAGCCAACAGGAGAAACCTCCAAACCCTGATACAGTATTCTCTAGAGCAGGGTTCGATCGGCAGGAAGATGCCGCTTGAGAATCTTTTCGTTGAGGTAAGCGCCGATTGATCTTATGGATGCAGCGATCATAGCCGGCGTCGGCCCGGGTCTAGGAGCCTCTCTCGCCCGGGCGTTTGGCCGAGAAGGCTACGCCGTTGCTCTTCTGTCCCGGAAATTGCAATCGAGCGAGCCCGTCGCACGCGAGATTCAATCCAACGCGGGTAAAGCCCTGGCGCTTTCCGTTGACGTGACGCAGAGAAGCCGGGTGCTTGAAGCCGTAGATCAGATCCGAGCGGAGCTGGGGCCCGTAAGCGCTTTAGCCTATAATGCCAGCGGTTTTGGTCGGGGCAACTTTCTTGATCTCGATCCCGAAACGATCCGCGAATCTTTCGACGTCGGAGTCATGGGCGCCGTCCATTTGGGGCAGGCGGTCATTCCAGATATGCTGAAGGCTGGCCATGGTTTCATTTCCCTAACCGGTGCTACGGCATCCTTGCGCGGCCGCGCCGGTTTTGCCCCTCTGGCTATTGCCAAATCATCGCTGCGCATGCTCGGCCAGTCGCTCGCACGGGAATTCCATCCCAAGGGAATACACGTCGTGCATGTGGTGGTCGACGGGCAGATTGATACTCCGAAGGTTCGTGCGCGCGACCCGAAGCGCGCTGCCGAAACATTCATACCCCCTGATGCCATCGCCGACACCGTCATCCACGCCTTGAGGCAGCCGAAGAACGCTTGGACTCACGAGATTGACATTCGTCCTTTTGCAGAAACCTTTTAGGAAGTGGACGCTTTCCGCCAATCGAAGTGGAGAAACCAAGACCGCTCCTGACCTCCTATCTGCTTCTTTTTCTTCCTCCATTTTTCTGGAGCAGTAACTTTATTGTCGGCAAGGCCTTGGTCAACCAGGTTCCTCCCTGGACGCTCAACACCGGCCGGTTCGTTATATCCGCTCTCATACTGATCCCCGCTCTTCTCTATCGTAGAGAGTGGCCGCCAAGGCAAACGTTGGGGCCGTTGGTTTTGATGAGCCTCGCGGGCGTCTTTGCATTCAATGCTGTTCTTTACATAGGGCTCCGCTATACCAGCGTGATTAACGCTACGTTGGTCAATTCCACCACACCCGTCACGACCGCCTGCATCGCATGGTTCCTGATCGGCGAAGAGCTAACCGCACGGCGCATCCTCGGCATTCTTCTCTCGTTCCTCGGAGTCGGCTGGATTGTCAGCCGGGGCTCTCTCGATATCTTGTTGCATCTCAACTTCAATCCTGGCGACGTCATCGTTTTCTTCGCTACCTCGCTCTGGGGATTTTACACGGTCATGGCCAAGCGGATGATGCAGCAAATCTCCCCTCTTGGATTGACCTCGATCACGACATGCATGGGTGCGCTGTTTCTCTTGCCCGCCGCTTTTGTGGAGCTGAGCATGACCCGGACCGATCTTTGGCGCAGCGAGGTCTTACTTGCCTTTTTCTACCTCGGTATTTTCCCATCCTTCCTTGCTTTCCTTCTGTGGAATCGCTCCATAAGGATTTTTGGTCCTGGTCGGGCCAGCCTGGTTTACAATACGTTGCCCCTTTTTGCCGCGATCCTCTCTAAGATCTTCCTGGACGAGCCGCTGTGGCTCTATCAGCTTATCGGCGGTGTAGCTATCGTCGGCGGCGTCATCTTGGGTACCCGGGATTGATCGTGTGCCGTTTGGTACCGATAGGGGTAGTTGCCCTTATGGACAGGCTGATAATGGCAGTGATAATCTGAATCGCGCCCGATGAGATTCACCGTTCGTAAAACGGAGGCGGTATGCACAACGCAGAGCAGATTCGGCTGCTGTTAAGGGAAAAAGGCGTCCTAGTGATGCCCGGAGTTTACGATGCCCTCAGCGCTAAGTTGGCTGCACGGGCAGGTTTTGAGGTGATTTTTATCACTGGCTACAGCCTGTCGGCAACGTTGTTGGGTGAACCAGATTTCGGCATCCTCACTCAAACCGAAATGCTAGCCGCAGCACAGAGGATATGCTCCGTCGTCTCCGTTCCGGTGATCGTGGATGCGGACACGGGTTATGGTAACGCGATCAATGTGGTCCGCACGGTTAAGGAGCTTATGCGAGCGGGGACCGCAGGGATGTTCCTTGAAGATCAGGTGTGGCCTAAGCGTTGTGGCCACATGAAAGGTAAGCAAGTTATCCCGCTTGAGGAACAGTTAAAAAAGTTGAAGGCAGCCATAGACGCAAGAGAAGGAGGGGATCTCTACATCGTGGCTCGCACAGATGCGCGCCAAGCTCTGGGTTTAAAAGAAGCGATTGTGCGGGGCCTTGCTTTTAAAGAAGCGGGTGCGGACGCGGTTTTTATAGAAGCGCCGGTGAGCAAGGAAGAGATGCGCGAGATCTCACGCAACGTACCCGGTCCACTAGTCGCCAATATGATCGAGCGTGGGGCAACCCCCTTGATGGTCCCAGAGGAGCTGAAGGAGTTGGGTTTTCAGCTCATCGTATGGCCCCTGGGTCCTTTGTATGCTTCGGCTAAAGCTCTCCAGGAAATCTATGCGACCCTGCGCGCGCATGGGACGACGGAGAACGTTCTTGATCGGCTCGTCTCTTTCGACGAGTTTCATTCAATTGTTGGGCTTGAAGAAAAGTACATCTTGGACGCAAAATATAGAAGTTAAGATCTGCTAAAGTCTCATGGGCATGACAACGTAGAGGTAACCCTCATCATTGACCTTCTTAATAATTCCCGGGCTCACCTCATCTTTCAGGCTAATCTCCACCTCTCCGCCTTCGCCTAACACGCCTAGGACGTCGATCAAATAGCGCGCATTAAAGCCCACGCTTAACTGCTTTCCTTTATGGCCAACTTCGATTTCCTCTACGGCTTCGCCCAAATCCGGGTTGCTCGTGGATATCGATATCTTCCCTTGTCCAACCTCCAACTTAACCCCACGATATCTCTCACTCGAAAGAATGGAGACCCGTCTTAGTGCTTTCAAAAGCTGATCCTGTTCCACCTTGATCGGATACGGATTATCTTTCGGGATGACTTTGCCGTAATCTGGAAAGTCACCATCAATGAGCCTCATAAACAGCTCAATCCTTTCTTTGACAACTAGAGCAAGGTTCTCTCGAAATCCTATGGCCAAAACTCCGTCTTCGGCTTCCTCTAGGAGCTTTCTGACTTCTGCCAACCCTTTTCTCGGTAGAATAACTCCTTTCGCCAAACCCACGGATCCTATCGCCCTCTCGATCACTGCTAGACGGTGTCCATCAGTTGCTACCATGTGGAGTTTGCCGTGCTCCTTCTCCTCTACAAAAACGCCGTTTAGACTGTATCTCGTCTCATCCGTGGAGACCGAAAAGATCGTTTTCTCGATCATCTCTTTTATGATCGCGGCCGGCAGTGAACTTAATCCATCCCCGTCAAACTGAGGGAATTGAGGAAATTCGCGCGCGTCGATGCCCACCATTTTGAAAACAGACTTGCCGCTTCTAATCTCTACCCAATCATTGTCTAATCTTTTCAGCCGAATGCTATCTTCTGGAGCCTCCCGGACTATTTCGTAAAGCTTTTTTGCATTGACGGTCACTTCGCCTTTTTGTGATACCTCCCCACCGACGGTTGCTCTCACTCCGACTTCAAGATCGGTAGCCGTTATTCTAACATCGTTACCATCTTGTGCTTCGATAAGAACATTGCTCAGGATTGGCATAGTATTGCGTCGTTCCACAATGCTTTGTGTCCAGTAAAGGGTTGAGAGAAATTCTACTCGTTTAGTTTTAAGCTCCATAAACTTGTCCTCCGCCTCTCTCCTTAACTAAAATATATCTAGTTATTAGCAGTAGTAAAAGAACCTGTGAACACTGTGCAAAGGAGACTAAAGCTTCGGTCTTTAAAGGATTTTTGTCTGTGATTAACGAGAGACCCTTCTTAGTCTCTTCAACAGGAGAGAGCCCAAAACGCGTATTAAATGGAATTATGAACAAGATCCCCACAGATATTCACAAACCTGGTGCCCATCATTTCTTAAGGGTGCGTTCAATCTTTTCAATAGTTGCCTGCATGTAGGGATCTTCCTTAATTCTCTTTTCAATCACCTTAGACGCATGAATGACCGTGGAGTGATCCCGACCGCCGAATTTATACCCGATGGCTGGAAAGGAAGTCGAAGTATGCTTCCTGCAAAGGTACATAGCAACTTGCCTGGGGAAGGCGATATTTTTGGTCCGCCTCTTCGCTTTAAGATCGGCGGGCTTAATGTTGAAGTACTCACATATTGTTTTTTGGATATTTTCAACCGTGACCTCCCTATGCATGCCCTTCAGAGTGTTATGGAGAACCTCCTTTGCCAGCTCCACGGTAATCGATGTCTTAGTCAAGGATGCAAAAGCGCCGAGGCGCGTCAGCGATCCTTCCAGTTCTCTAACGTTGGAATCGATCTGGGAAGCGAGAAAGATGGCGACGTCATGGGGTAGCAGCACTCCTTCGATCTCGGCTTTCTTTTGTAAGATCGCTACTCGAGTCTCCATGTCGGGAGGTTGGATGTCTGCGATCAAGCCGCCTTCGAATCGATTTCGAAGCCGGTCTTCCAAGCCGGGTATTTCTTTGGGAAATTTGTCAGAAGTGATCACGATCTGACCGTGCGATTCATAAAGGGAATTAAAGGTATGGAAGAACTCCTCCTGCGTTCTCTCTTTCCCCGCAATGAACTGGACGTCGTCCAAGATAAGCACATCGATGTTGCGAAACCGGCTCTTGAAATCGTCCATCTTGTCTCTTCTCAGAGAAGCAATGAGCTCATTCATAAACGATTCGGAGCTAAGATAGAGTGCCCTTAAATAGGGCCGTTTCTCTAAAGCTCTCTGACCGATAGCATTGACTAAGTGAGTCTTGCCGAGACCGACCCCGCCGTAAATAAACAAAGGATTATGGTGTTCACCGGGTTGATTGGCGACGGCGAGAGAAGCTGCATGAGCGAATTGATTGCTCGCGCCAACTACAAAATTCTCGAAACTGTATTTGGGTATGAGGTTATGAGCTCTATTTTGTTTGACTCTCACGTGGGAATCATATTTTTCTACGGGAAGAGCCGCCGTCTGCAGTTCTTGATTCACTACAATTGTGAGCCTTATGTTCTGTTGAGACAAGCTACTGAGAGTCTCTTGAATGGAAGTGAAAAAATGCTCGGTGAGCCAATCGCGAAAAAACTTATTCGGCACTTCCAGTTTAACCTCAGCGCCCTTCGCCTCGCGAACACGGATAGGGCGAATCCAGGTCTCGAAGTTCTGCTTGCCAAATTTTTCCCGCAATTCATCTAAAGCTTCTTCCCACAACTCTTCCATGATGACGTCGACTTTTCGTAACTGTTTGATTTAACGAATAAAACTCAGAGATACAAACAAATTTATCCACAGGTGTGGATAAGTCCAAGTTTGCAAATAACAGATCGGTGCTTGCAAGATCGCACGAATATGAGCAGAGGTACGCTCACCAATGACCTTGGTTCCAAAAAAAGATCCGGGGAAGAGACAAGGGTGCGCCACAGTTTTTAAGATGTAGAACAAAAGTCATACAGTATCCAGATTGCTAAACTTTTCAGTTGGAAGACAGAAATTTTTTCGTAAAAGAATCGCCGCGAAGAAACGTTCATAATCCTTTTCATGCGCCAATGCAAGAAAAAAATTTCCTTCCGAAAGAATCGCGACCTTGACTCTTTACAGACCCGATGTTACGGAACTTTGGTCCGTGAAAACTTCAAGATCAAGGGAGCTTTTCAGCCGGGCGCAACGGTATATTCCCGGCGGGGTCAATAGCCCGGTCCGTGCGTGGAAATCGGTCGGAGTTTTTCCTCGCTTTGTTGTCCGCGGTGCTGGAGCGTATATCTTCGACGCTGATGACAATCGCTATATTGACTTTGTGGGCTCCTGGGGCCCTCTCATTTTAGGCCATCGTCATCCACGAGTAACGGGCGCCATCCAAAAAGCGTTGGCTGGGGGTACTACTTTCGGAGCCCCGACAGAAAGTGAAGTCGAAATCGCTGAGCTGGTCAGACGGCATGTCAGATCGATCGAGAAGCTGAGGCTCGTAAGTTCGGGAACAGAGGCGACCATGACAGCCGTGCGCTTGGCGCGCGCCTTCACCGGCCGCAGTAAGATACTCAAGTTCGATGGTTGCTATCACGGCCACTCGGACGGGATGTTGGTGCGGGCGGGTTCCGGCGTCGCCACATTCTCCCTTCCCGATAGCCCGGGAATTCCACCAGGCTTCGTTGCCAACACTCTCGTGGCGCCGTTCAATGATATCCTGGCAGTTGATTCTAGGTTTAAGCAGGAGCCGGAGACTATAGCTGGCATTATCGTGGAGCCGGTATGTGGGAATATGGGCGTGATCCCGCCAGAGCCGGATTTCTTGCCAGCGCTTCGCGAGCTGACACGGAGATATGGAGCAGTTTTGATTTTTGATGAAGTCATCACCGGGTTCCGACTTGCTCTCGGTGGTGCACAGAACGTGTACCAGGTGGAGCCGGATTTGACATGCTTGGGGAAGGTCGTGGGTGGCGGTTTGCCGCTAGCGGGATTTGGAGGCAAAAAAGAGATCATGGACATGCTGGCTCCCGATGGGCCCGTATACCAGGCCGGGACACTCTCGGGTAATCCGCTCGCGGTAGCTGCAGGGCTTGCAACATTGAAACAGCTCGCCAAAGGTCGCGCTTATAGTGAGCTGGAGCAAAAGGGAAAGAGACTCCAAGAAGGGCTTGAGACTGTTTTAAGAAAGTATGGAATCCACGCGGTCATGAATCGCGTCGGCTCTATGATGACACTTTTTTTTGGCACGGAGCGCGTGCGGAATGCTGACGACGCACGCCGCTGCGATAGAGAGCGGTTCGTCCGCTTTTTCCATGGCATGTTGAATAGCGGAATCTACTGGCCCCCCTCTCCGTTTGAGGCGGCCTTTGTTTCGCTCGCCCACTCCAATAACGACCTAGACAAAACCATAAAGGCCTTCGAAGATTGGGCGCGCAAAGAGTCAAAAGGTTGACGCTTTCTGGGTTTCTTGCTAGACGTTGTTAAGCGTGACGCTAGAAGGGGGCCTGCCGCAGGATAAGGCAGAGAGCAAGAATCCCCGGTTGGTTAAGATAGCCAAATACATGGCTATCGGGCTTCAATTCCCAAGCACAATCTTTGGCGGTGTTATGGTGGGTTACCTGGTGGATACCTTCCTTGGTACCTCGCCCTGGTTCTTGATTGGCATGACTTTTTTCGCCTTTGTGGGGGCCGTAATTCAGTTGGTTCGGTTGGTGCGACGTTTGGGAGGCTGATAAGCGATGAGCAGCGTCTTTCGCATCGAACTCTGGCATGTTTGCCTGCTCGCAATTCTGCTGGTGAGTCTTATGCCGTTTAAGATTTTGGAGCCGCAGACGTTTCTCTTGGGGGGCGGTTTCATGGCGCTGAACTTTTTCCTTCTGGGCTGTGGTGTACGCTGGGTTTTAACGCCGTTGGCGGGTAGAGGAAGAGTGCGGGCGGGAGCGCTTCTTCTGTTTTTGAAATTTCTGATCTTTATCGGGTTGCTGTCGCTGCTTTTCTTCCGCTTCGAGGTGGATGCCATTTCCTTCGCGCTGGGCTTTTCGACCCTTTTGGTCGCTATTCTAGTCGAGACACTCTATTTTTCTCTAAGGGTAGGTCGATAATGGAGCATCCGTTTACCTGGTATTCTATTTTACCCTACCCGTTTTCTCTTCTGCCGGAGCACAGCCTCACAGCTTTGTTGGCGATGGTAGTGATTCTTCTGTTAGCGTACATAGCTCGCCGGTCGATGGCGCGGAGTCAGGATTCGGTCATTCCTGAAGAAGGAATCAGCGTGAGGAATCTGATGGAGTTTTTGCTAGGGCTAGTCGTGTCGTTGAGCGACAGCGTTATCGGCAAAAAAGGTCGGAAGTACGTTTCGTTGTTCGGTAGTTTCTTCCTTTTTATTTTATTTGCGAACCTCCTCGGATTGATACCCGGGTTCTCTCCCCCGACAAGCAATCTCAATACGACTCTTGGGCTCGCGCTGGTCTCTTTTGGCGCCTATAATTTTTTTGGTTTTAAGGAAAACGGCCTGGGCTACATCAAGCAATTCACTGGCCCGATGACTTCGTTACCATCCACCCGCAGTAAGATTATGAGTCTTCTCTTCCTTCCCGTCTTGCTTCTATCCATCCTCTTTTTCTTTGTCCTTGAGGGCTCATCGCATCTGTTTAGGCCCGTATCACTTTCGCTTAGGCTTTTTGGCAACATGTTCGGCGATCATCAGGTTCTCGAAGCGTTTATAGAGTTAACCAAGATTGTGATCCCGGTGCTCTTTTATATCTTGGGAGCCCTGGTCTCTGTTATTCAGGCTTTCGTTTTCACAGTGTTAAGCGTGATCTATGTGGCATTAGCCATCAGTCATGAACATTAGGCGGGCGGCTCATTGTGGAGAGGTAGAGGAGAGAGGAGAGGAGCGAACGTTGTTCCGCTAGAAAGGAGGAATAAGGTGAAAAAGCTACTTCTGTCTGTAGCGGCGGTAGTGCTGGCGTGCTTGTATTCAGGGTTGGCTATGGCAGTGGAGGCCTCGGCGGAAGCGCCGGCGGATTCAGTCACGAAAGGGGCGATTGCCATCTCGGCTGGGCTCGCAATTGCGATTGCCGCGTTTGGCGCGGCCCTAGGCCAGGGGCGCGTTGGTGCCGCGGCGATGGAGAGCATCGGGCGCAACCCGAATGCCGCGGACAGAATCTTCCTTCCGTTGATTCTGGGCCTAGCTTTTATCGAAGCGCTTGCCCTCTATGGCTTTGTCATAGCCTTCCTTCTGCAAGCAAAAATATAAGCTTTTAGGGTATGAAAGGGGGCGGGATCGGGTTCCCCCCGCCCCTTTTTGTCTCTTAAGTGAGATCTACTTTCTTGAGCTGGACTTGGGTGTGGTGGAGGATCTCCTCCAGGGTGTGAAGTTTGTAGGGGCTTTCGTAGTAGATATTTTTGATGCCGGTATTGACGAGGACTTTGACGCAGTGGATGCAGGGCGTGTGGGTGATATAGATTGAAGCGTCTCTAATGCTGGACCCGTTCTTTGCCGCTTGGGCGATCGCGTTGATCTCCGCGTGAATTGTCCGGAAGCAGTTCTCTTCAATATCCCCGTTGGGCGTTCTGGACTGATAGATGACGCAACCCGCGTCTGTGCAATGGGGCATTCCCGCCGGCGCACCGTTGTACCCCGTCGCGAGAATGTTCTTGTCGCGCACGATGACGGCCCCGACTTTGGCGCGGTTGCAGGTAGAGCGCTCTGCTACTTGACGCGTGATCGTCATAAAATATTGATCCCAAGTTAACCGGTCGCTCATACAGGGCCTCCGTTTATGGCTGCTTCGATAGGCGGAGTTGGGGGTGTTGGGATGAGCCGCTGCTCCAGCTGTTTTGGCTCCTGAAAGGAAAAGGGTACAGGAATAAAGGTGATCGCGAGGATCGCCAAAGTCAGCCAGCCGATCACTTTTCTCTTTAGGTCGAGAGGGGTGTCCGGATCCGATGGCGAAGGATGGCGGACCCCGAGCAAGAGAAGCAGGAGAGCCCAGATCAACCAGCCGTCCCAGAGCCGCAGTATTCCCAGGCTTAGGATGGCCGCTAAAGAGAGACGCGAAAACCAGATATATCTTTGGCCAAAAAGAGCGTAGGCTACGTGTCCCCCATCGAGCTGACCCACCGGCAGCAGGTTCATAGCGGTCACGAAGAGTCCCACCCACCCAGCCACTCCAATGGGATGCATAATGATAGTAGCATCGTCAGGAGAAACTCCCAGGATCAATCGAGTGAGAAAGTTGAGCAGCAGGGATGATCCTAGGGCAAGACCTCCGTTCCCAGAGAGAGGCGAGATCGTGGAAAGGTGCAGACCGACGACCACGGCGGGAATGGCGAGCGCTACTCCGGCGAGTGGTCCCGCAGCTCCAACATCCAACAGAGACCTCCGGTCGCGCGGAGAGTCCATTTTAATGAAGGCGCCGAATGTACCGATGATGAAGGGTATCGGAGGAGCCGGGATAAAATATGGGAGCGTCGCGCGCACTCCGTGGTGGCGCGCCGTAAGATAATGGCCCATTTCGTGGACCAGAAGAATAGCCAAAAGGGTGACGGAAAAGGGAAGACCTGAGAAAATTTGCCATGGATCGGATAGGAAATCGGCGCCGCTCTGCATCGCGCCCGCAATGGTCGTGGTGATTAGAGTGAGAAGGAAGAGTAGCGCATGGAGCCAAAGCTTTGCGTGGGCTTTCTCCCTTTGTGTGCCAACGTTCGTCATGAAACCGCTGGGACTCCTTTGATGTCGATTCTATCGCCCACCTTTGCCCCGCAGCTTAGTTGCGCATTGCCTTTGAATAACGATATTTCCAGCAGCCCCCAACTATTGATGAGCGCGGCGTAGCCGTTATTATCCTCGCTGGAATAGTTTGGCGAAAGGCCGTGCAGGTTGAGCTGACCCATAAAGATCGTGAAGATTTTCGATTTAAGTCCTTCCAAATCCTTTGCGTCAATGTTTGTGATGAGGTTGCCAAAATGGTCAACGTAGACAACTCGTCCCTGGATACTGTCGGAGGTTTTGACCACCACGGGCCAGTCGAGCCTTTCAAGAGATTCTACTTTTGTACCGAAACTTTTGAGCGGGGTGCCCAAAGAGAGGTGCGCAGCGACCGGGGCGAAGATGTCCCGGCCATGGAAGGTCGCGCTGATCGGCTTGAGGTGATAGCGATCATTGCAGAGATGAATGATGTGGCTTGTTTCTTTGCCTTCGATGGCAAAGCTGATGATCCCGTTGTCTGGCCCAATGAAGAAGTGGCCTTCCGATTCGGCGAGAACAGGTCTGCGAAAAGTTCCCACGCCGGGGTCCACGACGGCTACATGAATCGTCCCCGGCGGAAAAAAAGCCACGGAATGGCGGAGAACTAAAGCGACCGCTGTCAAATCCTGGGGCGGGATCCCGTGGGTCAAATCGATGATCCTCACATCCGGGTTGATGCCGAGAATGACTCCCTTCATGGTCCCAACGAAGGGGTCCTTGTAGCCGAAGTCCGTGCTCAAAGTAATTAGCCTGGAACGCATGAGTCAAAGATGAATTTAACGAAAAATTCGTCAACGGTAAAGAAGATGGAAAAGGTTAGTCGTCCGGACAATCAGAATAGGCTGAGCTGGTTTAGTGCGCCGGGGCGGCGTCGGGAAAAGAAGAGATATGGATTTTTCCGTAGACTCCGTCATAGCCAGGTTCCACTTGGATCTCCCGGCGCCGCATCTTTAGGATCCGATAAGATTTCAATGCGCATGAAGCGTTTGGAAATATAGATCTAGCAAGGAATGACAAGAAAAACTCCAGTGTCTCACAACTCTTCGAGGACAGCAGCAAAGATAAGAGGCACCATGATCTCGAGGTGGCCGGTGAGATGATATCCCTTCCCGCTTCCAAGAGTTGGGCGGGTGACGACATTGGTCAATGGTCGATAGTGAGGAAGAAAGTCGAGGTTGACCGTGGTGAGTTTGCGAACGGGGTGGCCAAGGTTACGGGCTAAACTCAGCGCCTTTAAGAAGACTTCGGGAAGGATCACCGCTGAGCCGAAATTAAGAAAGACCCCATCTCCCAACGAAGCTACGACCGAAGTAAGAGTGCGGAAATCTCGCAGGCTCTCTTCCCCAAGAGCCTTGCCGTCTACATTAGGATGCATGTGGATGATATCGGTTCCTACACCCACGTGGACAGTGATTGGGACGCCGAGTCTCGCCCCGGCGGCGAGTATGCTCAGGTCACGATGCGGGAGGCGAGCCTTAAGAATGGCGTCGCCGACGGCTGCACCGATCCCCTTCCGTTGGTCATGGCCTTTGGAGATGGCTAGATTCAGAAAGGCGCCAGTTTCCTTAGCCATGCCGAAACTTCCATCGCTAAGGCTAGCAGCCACATCCTCTGAGGTTTTGCCCATGAAGGCGAGCTCGAAGTCGTGGATGATTCCCGCGCCGTTCATCGCCACCGCGCTCACGATGCCCCGCTCCATGAAGTCGATGATCAGAGGGCTGAGGCCGACTTTCATCGAATGCGCTCCCATGCCCAGGAGAACGGTTTTGTTTCTACGATGAGCCTGAGCGATCCTCCGAGCGATCTCCTTAAGATTTTGGGCTGCGAGAATATCAGGCAAGCCCAGGAAGAAAGAACGGAGACGGAGCCCTTTGCGGACTGTTTTTCCTAGCAGAGAGCGCTGGACCTTGCTGAGCCGATTCTTTGACGGATAGGTTCGGACTTTGGAGAAGTCGAGGGGCGTGAAGGTTTTTCTCCCCATGAGCTGGGTTATCGCGGTTTAAGCAGAGAAGAGCTTTTGATCCACCATCTCACAGATGACATGACCTATGAGGATATGCGTTTCCTGGATGCGAGCAGTATTTTTGCTCTCAGAGACCGGCAAGAGATGGTCGACTTTTCTGGCCATCTTTCCTCCGTCACCGCCGGTTAGGCCAATAGTAACGATCTTGAGTTTCTTACAAGCATCGATGGCGGCTAGTACGTTGGCCGCATTGCCGGTCGTGGAGATGGCCAAGGCCACATCCCCTTCTTTTCCTAGGGCTTTGAGCTGCTTGGCGAAGATCTCTTTGTAGTCGTAGTCGTTCGCTATGCTGGTAATGGCCGAAGTATCCGTGGTCAGGGCTAGGGCCGGGAGCGGCGGTCTTTCTATGCGAAAGCGGTTCACAAACTCGGCGGCAATGTGTTGCGCGTCCGCTGCGCTTCCTCCATTCCCGAATAACACAAGCTTATTGCCGCGGAGGAAAGCCGCGGCAATAAGGTCGATGGCCGATAAAAGTCCATCTAGATTGTCTTTAAGAAAGGCTTTCTTTGCATGGATGCTTTCCTCGAAAGCCTTGATGATCGTTTCTTTCATGGGTGTAGTTTCGGAGCAGACTCACTCAAGGTCTGGCGCACGAGCGGCAAAATCTTGAGTTTTCTTCTACCACACGGATCAATAGTCGTAAAGCAAAGTTACCCGACAAAAAAGTTGCTGATCCTTTGGCAATAAACGCTTCCTTTTATTGGCGGGATTCTTTCCTGGCTATGCTATCGCTTTGATTGTGGCAGTCAGACGCTTGTCTTCACTGCCGGTGAGCCGCCCTTTAGCGTTGATTCAGCCACCTCGGCGAGGAGACGATCGTTTTCATGGTCCAGGGCGTAGACCCTAAACTGAACCACGGTGGAGGGGATAAACTCAAAAAGCTCGGAGAGAGATTCTTTGGTAATCTGCTCAGTCGATGGGTCAAAAATGTAGATCTGCTTCTTGCCCATAGAAAAGGGATTTTCGGGTCTGGGGTCCTGAATCGCCATGTCGACCCTAAAGACCAGATCCTGGACTGAGGAGGGCAGTGCGGATCGGATTCGTTTCTCCCAGTCCGCATCCTGGATCAGAGAAACACCGTAACGCAGTTCGTTCAGAGAGAGTGTGCGGTCGTAGGCCATTTTCCATTTGATGTCCCGATTGAGGATTCTTTGCCATTCTCGTGCGAGTGGTTCGTTTCCACTCTGGTCACGCCATCGAGAGACCTCCTCGAGAAGCGACCAGTCGGTGAGTCGAAGATACTCTTGCATATAAGACAACGGGTTTCCGGGAAAGATGGCTCGCATCGTTTCCGGAAAAATCTCCCTCAGATGGAGATCGATAGCGCGGGTTGTCCGATGATAATAAACATTGGTGTACAGGTAGAGCCGGGCGTTCAGAAACATCGTGAGCGCACTATTGCCAGCTTTGTGAAGAGTGAGCCCCTTTGGGGAAAAAAAAGTGTAGTGGATGAGCCGCTCGCGATCGATAGGTCCCACCGCCACGCCGCACATGTAGGAGTCACGGGACACATAGTCCAAGTTGTCGAAAGTGAAAATCCCGCCGGTTAGAGGCTGAAGCAGCCTCACCCATTTGGGCTTGTGCTGGTCGTCTTTGCCGTCCTTTTTAATCGGGAACGCAATATCCTCCGGCCTCAACTCCTCCCCTGCTGCGAACGAGCCGCTGGGGCTACGGCGCAGCTGCGAGATCAAGTCGCCCAATTTCTGGTGAATAATAGTTTGGCTGATATCCTCGTGAGTAATTTTAAAGTCGGCCAAGAAGTTGTCATCGAAAAAGTGGCCGAAAGGACCGTGGCCGACATCATGAAGCAGCCCGGTGATCCTCATGTATTCCTCAATGAACGGAGCCGAAGGGCATTGCTCGCCTAGAACTCTCCGGAGTGACGGGTAAAGGTGATTGGCAAACTCTCCGGCCAGATGCATCGCTCCGAGTGAGTGTTGGAAGCGGCTGTGCTCAGCGGAGGGATAGACCCAGCGGGCGCTTTGGAGCTGATAGATATAGCGGAGTCTCTGGACCCAGGGAGAATCAATGATATCCTTTTCGGTTGCCTCGCCTTTTTTCAGCGGAACCGTGAATTGAATATAGCGGTGGATGGGATCGGCCATTAAGGCCGTTCCTTCGTACTCCCTTTCTCCAGTAAGAGCCATGTCTTCAGAGCTCAAACATCACTTGAGCCGTCCATTGATCCCCGGTCTTTTCCATCCGGCTTTGATGGTAGGCTACAGATTTGATCTCTCGATGTATTTCGTGCCGATCCGGGTCAAACTTCTCCCCACTCACTTCCCCCCGGACGTGGTTGTCCTTGGCCTCGCGGACTCTGAACTCTTTCAGTAGATAGCCGCTTCCCTGAAACAGGTAGAGGAGTTCGCGCATCCAGTTAACCATGAGATCATCGCGATCAACTCCTTCCACCTCTAGCGGAAGCTGCTCACTGGCCTCGACCTTTTCGATGTCGGTCATGAGGTCGAAAAGGGCAAAGCCGGAGTTTGCAAAGAGCTCGGCTTGAGTCTTGCCAAAGACCTTAATCACTAAGTCCGATGAGCGGTTTAAAATGCGATATCTCGTTTGTTTATCCATGGCTAGCTTCGGCGATCGGGCTTTCTTCGAGTCTTTCTTTCTTTTCCAGCGGCCTGTCTGGGCGGTTGAACTTCTCTTCCAAAAGTCTTCTAACGCTTGGATGATCGTAACATTTGACGCAGCTAACGATATCTACCGGCTCAATCAATCTGAAACAATGGCGCGCGGGCGCGTCTTCCTTTGGGTTTTTGAGGAATACCCACTCGGTTCGGCCGGTATGCAAGAGATAGTAGTCAACCCGGTATCCCTTTTGTGTGTGTTGAGTCTCTCTTACCTCCCTGCCGCAATGGGAACACTGCATAGATTGTTTCTATTTATACTCGATTGATTAGGCTCGCTGCAAAGCCTGCGCCAAATCCGTTGTCGATGTTCACTACGCTAACTCCGGAAGCACACGAATTGAGCATTCCCAAAAGCGCAGCGATACCCTGGAAGCTCGCCCCATACCCGACGCTCGTAGGTACGGCGATCACCGGCTTGTCGACTAGGCCGCCCACCACGCTCGGAAGCGCTCCCTCCATCCCGGCGACGACAACCAAGACAGAGGCGGAGGCGAGTTTGTGACGGTTCTCTAGGAGTCGGTGGATCCCAGCCACTCCTACATCGAAGAGCCGCTCTACTCGGTTGCCCAACATTTCTGCCGTAAGGGCCGCCTCCTCTGCTACGGAGATATCGGATGTACCGGCGCATACGACTAGAATCACGCCTTTTCCGCCGATACGGATCGGCCTTGCAATCCAGGTGGCTGCACGCGCTTCTGGGTGGTAGCGGAGCCGCGGGGTCAGCCGTCGAAGCGCGGCCGTCTTTTCCGGGGAGAGGCGAGTCACTAGCACGTTAGCTCGGTGTTTGTGAAGGGCTCGGGCTATGGCCGAGATCTCGACGGGCGTTTTTCCTTCTCCCATGATGACTTCCGGAAACCCCTGCCTTAGGGCGCGGTGATGGTCAACTTTGGCAAAACCGAGATCTTCGAAGGGAAGATGCTGCAGCCGTTGAAGCGCGCGCTCCACGGTAACTTTGCCTTTTCGGACTCCGGTTAGAAGCTGTCTTAGAGATTCGGAATCCACTAATTTGACCTATCGACAGGACTACAGGGGTGTCAGGTGATTTGCCATGAAACGAAGAACTAGGAAGTGCGGACAGGAAACTTTGATTTGAAGTGATCGTAACCCATCAAAGGAACGGGCAGGGACTTACCCTTGCTTGTGATCACTCTGATTCCCTGCCGAGAAGGAACGCATTTTCCAATACATGTTATCCTTACTCCTAACCGTTTTTTGACTTTCTCCAAGCGAGCTCGGTCGCGAGGCCTAAGACAAAAAAGAAGTTCGTAATCTTCACCCCCACAAAGGGCATGGACAGGGCCGTGCTTGCTCATGGATGAATGATAGGCGCGGGAAAGGGGCAATGCCTCCGACCAAACGACGGCGCCGACCTTGCTCGCTTTGCATAAATGGCCCAAATCCTGGAGCAGGCCGTCACTCACGTCAATCATGGCTCTGGCGAGCCGTTCCTTGGCCAGAGTTAAGCCGGCCTTCAAACGGGCAGATGGAAAAAGGTGGCGAGAGATAAGGAACGCTCGGTCCCCTTTCTTAACTTTTTGTTTTTTTTTAAGAATCTCTAGCCCTAGAGCAGCGTCCCCCAAGGTTCCGGTAACATAGATATCATCCCCCTCCTTGGCTCCAGCTCGGGTAATCGCTCCGAAAGGGGCCTGTCCAATCAACGAAGCGCTGACGAAAACCAACCTGGAGGCGCTGGTGTCCCCTCCAACTAGCGTCACACCGGTTTGGGATCCCAGGGCTCTAATACCCCGGAAAAAATCCTCTACCTTTTTCGTGCTTGAATTTACAGGGATTCCCATGGAGATGGTGAGGTAGGTCGGTTGTCCTCCCATCGCTGCTATGTCGCTCACGTTGACGGCCAGGGTCTTGTAGCCCAGTTCATAAAACGATGTCCATCTGAGGTCAAAGTGGATTCCTTCGATGAGGAGATCTGAGGTGATGAGAAATGACCGGTTTTTGCATTCTAACCATGCGGCATCGTCGCCGATCCCTAGCCGGACACCTGGGCCCTTCGGAGTGGTCTTGCGAATTCTTTCAATAAGACCAAATTCCCCAAGCTCGCTGAGTCTCATCTAGCCTATGAGGGGAACCGCTCTCTCCCGCCGGGTCCTCTCTGTTGCTTTCTCCTTCTTCTTTCCCCGCGGACTTTTGGCCGATTTGGGTCTTCGTTCCGAAAGCGTGGCAGCAGCGCCTTTTGTTTGGACCCTATCCAGAAGAGCCAATTTCAGCACGTCCGACATATTCTTCACCGGAAGAGTCTTAAGTTTGCGCCTGAGCGGCTTGGGAATCTCTTCCAGATCCTTCTGATTTCTGTCAGGAACAACTATGGTTTTGATACCTGCGCGAAAAGCGGCGAGACATTTCTCTTTCAAGCCCCCAACAGGAAGAACTCTTCCCCGAAGAGTAATTTCGCCTGTCATCGCTACATCGCGGCTAACGGGCCGCTTGGTAAGCGCTGAAATCAGCGATGTAGCCATCGTGATTCCTGCGGAAGGTCCGTCTTTAGGGATGGCTCCCGCGGGGACGTGGATGTGGATATCAAGTTTTTGGTAAAAATCCTCCTCAATGCCTAATTTCTTTGCCTGGGAACGCGCATAGCTCACAGCCGCCTGGGCAGACTCCTTCATCACCTCGCCCAACTGCCCGGTGAGCGTGAGGTTGCCACGACCTTTGGATAGCGAGGACTCAACGTAAAGAACTTCTCCACCCGCGCTGGTCCAGGCGACGCCGGTCGCAACGCCGACCTCATGCTGCTCCTGCTCGGTTTCAGGAAGGAATTTCGGCGGACCCAAAAAAAGATGAAGGTTGGAGCGGGTCACGCGGTTAAGATCTTTTTTGCCCTCCGCAATCTTTCGCGCCACCTTGCGGCAGATAGAGGCGATCTCGCGATCGAGATTTCTTAGCCCGGCTTCCTTGGTGTACTGAGCAATGATGCGCAGGACAGCGTCATCGGAAATCTCCAAGTGTTTGCTGGAGATCCCATTGTCCTGCAACTGTCTGGGAATAATAAACTTTTTGGCGATCTCCAGTTTTTCTTCGTTCGTGTACCCCGAAAGCTGGATGACTTCCATCCGGTCGGCGAGGGCCGGCGGAACGGGATCGAGCAAATTAGCAGTGCAGATGAAGAGGACGTTGGAAAGATCGAAAGGCAAATTCAGATAGTGGTCGCTAAACGCATGGTTCTGTTCCGGATCCAAGACCTCCAGGAGAGCGGCCGATGGATCGCCACGAAAGTCAGTTCCAACCTTGTCGATCTCATCCAGCATGAAAACGGGATTGTTGAAACCTGCCTGTTTGATTCCTTGAATGATCCGTCCCGGCAAGGCTCCTACATAGGTGCGCCTGTGGCCGCGGATCTCTGCTTCATCGCGGATTCCGCCTAGAGAGATCCTCACGAAATTTCTGCCGAGTGCTCGCGCAATCGATTTTCCAAGGGAGGTCTTCCCTACTCCAGGAGGTCCAACAAAACAGAGAATCGGGCCCTTGATCTTCCGCCTCAGTTTGTTTACAGCGAGATATTCCAGGATTCGCTCCTTGACCTTTTCGAGGTTGTAATGATCTTCATCCAGAACTTTTTTCGCCTTCTGGATATTCAAATTGTCGTTGGTCTTCTTACTCCAGGGAAGTTCAACCAGCCAGTCTAGAAAGGTGCGTACCAGCGACGCCTCGGAGGCCTCTGGATGCATCTGCTCCAGTCGTCTGAGCTGCTTGTCGGCTTCTTTTTTCACCTCTAAGGGCATCTTCGCCTTTTCAATCTGCTTCTTAAGCTCATTGATCTCCTCCGCTCTCTCATCCCCCTCACCCAGTTCTTGCTGGATTTGCTTGAGCTGTTCACGCAGGAAGTAGTCCCGCTGGGTTTTGCTCATCTCTTCCTTGGCCTGGTTTTGGATCCGCGCCTGCATCGTCGAAAGCTCGAGTTCGCGAGTAAGAAGTTCGTTAACCTTTTTCAAGCGCGCGACGGGATCGAAGACCTCTAGTATCCCCTGGCTCTCTTCGATTTTGAGCCGCAGATTGGAAGCGACTAGATCCGCCAGCACTCCCGGATCGCTGATGTTATCCGTCACCATGACGATTTCCGGGGGAAGATTCTTAAGATTGAGGATCTGCTCGATTTTCTCTTTGACGCTACGCATTAAGGCTTCTACCTCGATCGAAACCTCGGCGGAAGCGACTTCCATGATCTTGCGAATTTTCACTTCGAAGAATGGCTTCTCCCGGACGTAACTCTCGATCTCCGCCTTCGATAGGCCCTGTACCAGAATCTTCACGCGACCATCGGCGAGCTTGAGCATGCGCATGATCGAAGCTACGGTCCCCACCCGATAGATATCATCCGCAGCGGGGTTGTCTTCGCCGGCATTTTTTTGCGCCACGAGAAAGATTAGGCGCTCACGCGCGAGCGATTCCTCCACCGCCCGAATGGAAATATCTCTTCCTACAAAGAGCGGAAGCATCATGTAAGGATAGATGACGATGTCCCGGATAGGCAACAGCGGCAGAGCCTCAGGGATCTCGGCCTGGGAGACTTTCCCTTCTTGGCCCTCAACGTTCCATTCCACTTGATTCATAGGCTTAAGTCCTTTCCCAGTTAATCACACTGGTGACCGAGCTTCAATAAAAAACCACCCTGCCGGCTGACAGTGGCGGGGCACGAGAAGCAGGCGGGTTTCCTATCCAAATATCTCCTTAACTTTGTCGAAAAAACCTTTCGACAGAGGATGAACCTCTTCTCCCCCTAATGCAGCAAATTCTTTCAAGAGCTCTTTCTGGCGCGCCGTGAGATGGGTCGGGGTTTCAACAACCACTCGTACGTGCTGATCCCCTTGGTCATATCCTTGAACGTCTCTTATCCCTTTGCCCTTCAAGCGGAAAACCCTTCCGGACTGAGTTCCCGGGGGTATCTTCATCTTAACTTTTCCTTCCAAGGTGGGAACTTCTATCTCCGATCCCAGAGCCGCCTGAACAAAGCTGATCGGGACCTCACAGATGATGTCCAAAGCATCTCGAACAAAAAGCGGATGAGGTTCAACCTGAATGACGACGTAAAGGTCGCCCGCCAGCCCACCCGCACGACCGGTTTCCCCTTCCCCCCGGAGCTTGAGCCGAGATCCGATGTCCACCCCGGGCGGGATCTTGACGCTCAGTGTGTGAAGGCGGCGCACGCGACCCGCGCCGTTACAGCTTCCGCACGGGTCCGTGATGATGGTGCCTTGGCCGCGACATTGGTTGCAGGCGCGTGAGATGTTAAAAAAGCCCTGCTGGAAACTGACTTGGCCCCTGCCCCGACAGGTTGGACAGGTTTTTGGTGAAGTGCCTGACTTGGCGCCACTTCCGTGGCAGAGATCGCACAAACCTTCTCGCGGTATCTTGATTTTCTTTTCTGTGCCAAACGCAGCCTCTTCGAAGCTAATAGTAAGATTGTAACGGAGATCATCACCTCGCGAGTGCGGGCGTCCTCGAGAAGCTCCGGTTCCGAAAAATTCCCCGAAGATGTCACCGAAGATGTCTTCAAAGCCAGCTGTGAAATCAAATCCCCCTCTGAAAGGACCTCCGTTCCCAAAGGCGGCGTGACCAAATTGGTCGTATTGTGCCCTTTTTTGCGGATCGGTCAGAACTTGGTAGGCCTCTGATATCTCCTTGAATTTCTCTTCTGCCTGCTTGTTTCCTGGATTGCGGTCAGGATGGTACTTTAGCGCCAGTTTTCGGTACGCTTTCTTGAACTCCTCCTCGCTGGCATTACGATTAACGCCGAGTAGTTCGTAGTAGTCCTTTTTGCCGTTCAACCGTGAACCTCTTACAAACCTTTGTCTCTATATAACGAGAAAGCCCCTCTCCTCAACAGTTAGAGGAACAGGGGCCTCCTTTTCGAGGTTTCTGCTTCCACTACTCCTCTATTCTTTCACCTCCGTGAAGTCCGCATCGACCACGTCCTCTTTTTTCTTATCTGCTCCGTCCGCCTGATTCGCAGACGGTTGCTCTTTGGAAGACTGCTGGGAAGCTTTGGCATACATGACTTCTGCGAGTTTGTGCGAGGAGCTGGTTAACTCATCGGCTGCAGCGCGAATCGCCTGAACATCCTGGCTCTCCATTGCCGTTTTCGCTTTTGCCAAAGCCGCTTCGATATTCTCCTTAACTCCCGCATCCAATTCGCCGCCGTAGTCCTTAAGCGACTTCTCGGTTGAGTAGATGAGCGAGTCAAGCTGGTTGCGCGCTTCAACCGTTTCCTTGCGGTTCTTGTCCTCGGCGGCATGGGCTTCCGCGTCTTTGACCATCCGCTTGATCTCTTCCTCGTTAAGGCCGCTGGACGCCGTGATCTTGATCGATTGTTCCTTGCCCGTCCCAAGATCCTTTGCCGAAACGTGGGCGATGCCATTCGCATCGATATCGAAGGTAACTTCGATTTGAGGTACACCTCTCGGGGCCGGTGGAATTCCTACCAGATCGAATTGACCGAGAAGCTTGTTGTCCGCCGCCATCTCTCTTTCGCCCTGGAAGACGCGGATGGAAACTGCCGTCTGGTTGTCCTGAGCGGTCGAGAAGATCTGGCCTTTTCGTGTCGGGATGGTTGTATTGCGCTCGATTAGTTTGGTAAAAACTCCTCCTAACGTCTCAATTCCGAGGGACAACGGAGTCACATCTAGGAGAAGGACATCCTTGACTTCTCCTTTCAATACCGCCGCCTGGATGGCTGCTCCTACGGCAACCACCTCATCCGGGTTGACTCCTTTATGGGGATCTTTACCGAAAATCTTCTTAACTCTCTCCTGCACTGCCGGCATCCGAGTCATTCCCCCGACGAGAATGACTTCATTGATATCGCCTGGGCTTAACCCCGCGTCCTTTAAGGCTTGGCGGCATGGCGCTTCAGTCCGATCGATCAAGTCTGCGCACAGCGCCTCCAATTTGGAGCGGGTCAACTTCATGTTGAGATGCTTTGGCCCGTGCTGGTCTGCAGTAATGAAAGGAAGGTTGATATCGGTTTCCATCGAAGAAGACAGCTCGCATTTGGCCTTTTCCGCCGCCTCCTTTAGACGCTGGAGGGCCATCCTATCTTTCCTCAAATCGATCCCTTGGTCTTTCCTAAACTCGTCAGCCAAATAGTCAATAACCCTCTGGTCAAAATCTTCACCACCCAGGAAGGTATCCCCATTGGTTGCCTTAACCTCAAAGACGCCATCGCCAATCTCCAAGATCGAGATATCGAAAGTGCCCCCGCCAAGATCAAATACAGCAATCTTTTCATCCTTCTTTTTGTCCAGCCCGTAGGCTAACGAAGCGGCTGTCGGCTCGTTGATGATACGCAGCACGTTCAACCCAGCAATGCGGCCCGCGTCCTTAGTTGCTTGTCTCTGGCTGTCGTTAAAATAGGCGGGCACTGTGATTACAGCCTCGGTAACTTTTTCGCCCAAATAATCCTCAGCCGTTTGCTTCATTTTCTGGAGGATAAAGGCAGATATTTCCGCTGGACTATAGCGTTTCCCTCGGCTCTCTACCCAGGCGTCCCCGTTATCGGCCTTAACTACTTTGTAGGGCAGAACCTTCATCGCTTTCTGAACCAGAGGGTCATCATAGCGACGGCCGATAAGCCGCTTCACGGCGAAGATAGTATTTTCGGGATTGGTGATCGCTTGTCTGCGAGCGATCTGTCCGACCAGACGCTCTCCGCTCTCGGAAAAGCCGACGACGGAAGGAGTGGTGCGGCTTCCTTCGGAGTTAGCAATGACATTAGGATCGCCCCCCTCCATGATAGCGACGCAGGAGTTCGTGGTCCCCAAATCGATTCCAATAACTTTTGCCATTTTCATCTCCTAAAAGCGACTTGTATCATCGCAGTTCCTTATTTAATCACGCATCTACCTCTTTTCAACCTCCCCCTCCCTCCTTTTTTTCCTTTTTTTCCGGCTCCTTAGAGACGCTAACCAAAGAAGGCCGCAGAAGGCGGTCGAGCAGGTAATAACCCCTGTGGTGTTCTGTTACAACAGTGTTTGGTTGGTGTTCCTCGCTTTCAACTTGAGCGATCGCCTCATGCTTCTCAGGATCAAAGGGTTCACCAATGGCAGAAATTTGTGTCACCCCGTGCTTGGCGAGGACTTCGAGGAAAGCCTTCAGAACCATCTCAATGCCTTCAAGCAAGGGTTTTCCGTTGCCGCCGTCCCTTGCATGCTCGATAGCCCGCTCCAGATTATCTAGGACTGGCAGGAGATCTTTGATGAGGCTCTCGTTGGCAAAGCGAATGGCTTCGCCCTTCTCCCGAGCCAATCTCTTTTTGAAGTTTTCTAGCTCCGCTACCTGACGAAGAAACTGATCGTAGTTCTGCTTTGCTTCTAGTTCTTTCGCCTCTAGCTGTTGGCGGAGTTGGGCAAGCTCTGATTCGGAAGACAATGTTGATGATGTGCTCTCCGGAGAAGCCTCTTTGTCCTTCTCATCTTCTGTGTTATTTCCAAGGGGTCCGTTTGTTTTCTTGCTTGTCTCGTTCATTCCGTAGATTTCCTCAATAGTATAATTTTTAAGCACTATCTCCTTCTTGTCAACGCTTAAATTAAAAACTATTGATTTTTAACCACATTGCGGGTTTGTGCGAAAAGTGTTAAAAACTCGTTCAAACCAGAACCCTGCTGTGCGACCTTTTTGTGTAACTCCTGCGATAGTGCTGCGCTCTTGGCCCTTTGGAGAGTCCGATAAGATTGTGTCGTTCTTCACTGAGGGATACGGGAAAGTCAATGGCATCGCGAAAGGTGCCAAACGCTCACGTAAAAGGTTTGTCAACACCCTGGAGCCATTCTCCTTGGTCAACCTGAGCTTTAGGGATCGGTCCAACCGGGGGTTAGCTTTTGTCCATGCCTGCGATTTGGTCCGGCCCTTTAGGCATCTGATCACGAGCCTAGAAAAGATCGCCTATGCCTCTTACATCGTGGAAATCACCGAGGGTCTTAGCGGCGAGCGAGAGGAAAACCGGGCGCTCTTTGAGCATCTGAGAGAAGGGCTGGTCTTTTTAGAAGAAGGAGAACCCACTTTTTCGTTCCTTACCTTTTTTGAGCTGAGACTGCTCCGATTGGCAGGCTACCAACCCACACTCCAGCAGTGCCGCCGCTGCCTAAAAGTTTGGGCCTCCGGGACTCGCACTCGATGGTACTTCAGCTCGCGTGACGGCGGCATCCTTTGTGAATCGTGCGCCACGTTGAGAAAGGAAATTCTACCCGTATCGGTTGACGCGCTTCATGTCTTGAAGGAGCTTGAGAAATCAAGCCCAGCCGCTTCGCAGTGCGTTTCTTGCCCTGAAGTTGTTCTAAAAGAGAGCTTAACCGTTCTTCTGAAATTTATCCAATCGTTAATGAATAGGGAATTGAAATCGGCTCCTTTTCTTGAGTCCTTCTCGCTCGCGTGAATTTTGCCTTGGTAAGTTGAAAAAATTGCCCAGAAATCGTATCCAAGAATTTAGTCTAGAGTGATGGCTAAGCAAAAAAACTATGTCTATTCCTTCGGGGCGGGAAAGGCCCAGGGAAAAGCAACCATGCGGGACCTCTTAGGAGGGAAGGGGGCGGGCCTCCATGAAATGACTCGAGTCGGTATTCCTGTTCCCCCTGGCTTTACTATTACGACGGATGTTTGCACCTACTTTTATTCGCATAATCTTCACTATCCGAAAGGACTGGAAAGTAAAGTCGAACAGGCGCTTCATCAAGTAGAAAAAATTCTGGGCCGTCGCTTCGGAGATCCGGTCAATCCCTTGTTGGTTTCGGTCCGATCCGGTGCGCGCGAATCGATGCCGGGGATGATGGATACGATTTTGAATCTCGGCCTCAATGAGCAGACCGTTCAGGGCCTGATCGCTCGTACGCAGAATCCACGCTTTGCGTACGATTGCTACCGACGCTTCGTTCAGATGTATGGCGATGTCGTCTTAGGCCTTAAGCCGACGGAAAAGCACCAACGAGACCCGTTTGAAATCATTATCGAGCGAAAGAAAGAGTCACGCGGTGTTCGCTTCGACACGGATCTAACGGCTGAAGACTTGAAGGATCTGGTGCGGGAATTCAAGGTCGAGATAAAGGCAAAATTGGCGAAAGACTTCCCCGAAGAGCCCTTCGAACAGCTTTGGGGCGCCATCGGAGCGGTGTTTGGATCGTGGAACAACGAGCGCGCCAAAGCTTACCGTGAGCTCTATCGCATTCCTCATATCTGGGGGACTGCGGTTAATGTGCAAGCCATGGTTTTTGGCAATATGGGAAACGACTGCGCCACCGGTGTCGCATTCACGCGCGATCCTGCGACCGGTGAGAAGCGCTTTTACGGTGAGTTCTTGGTCAACGCCCAGGGGGAAGATGTGGTTGCGGGCGTGCGCACCCCGCGGCCAATCGCGGAACTCAAACAGGTCATGCCTCGGGCCTATCGTGAGCTTGAGCGAACCTGCAAAATTCTCGAGGGCCACTACAAGGAGATGCAGGATATCGAGTTCACGATCGAAAAAGGTAAGCTGTGGCTGCTTCAGACGCGCTCGGGCAAGCGCACCGGCTTTGCGGCTGTTCGCATCGCCGTCGATATGGTGGAAGAGCGGATACTCTCTAAAGAAGCGGCGCTGCTTCGTATTGAGCCGGATCAGCTCAATCAGCTTCTGCGCCCTATTTTTGACCAGCAGGACAAACAGCGTGCCGCTCAAGAAGGACGGATCTTGGCGAAAGGGCTGCCGGCGGGTCCTGGTGCGGCTACGGGTCGCATCGTTTTCCATGCGGAAGAGGCCGAGGCTTGGAAAAAGCGCGGTGAGCGTGTTGTCCTGTGCCGGGTAGAGACGAGCCCGGATGATATTCGCGGCATGGCGGTGGCCGAGGCGATTCTCACCGCTCGCGGAGGGATGACTTCGCACGCCGCACTGGTGGCACGGCAGATGGGCAAAGTCTGTGTGGTTGGTTGTGAGGCTCTGCAAATCGACTATGCCGCGCAAGAAATGCGGGTCGGGCAAGCGCGCTTGAGAGAGGGGGACGGGATTTCCGTCGATGGGACCACGGGCGAAGTCATTCAAGGCGAGGTCCGGACGCTTCCTTCGGAAGTCCTTCAGGTTTTGATTGAAGGAACTTCGAACTCGAAGGCTCCCCGAGTTTACCAGCAGTTTGCCAAGCTCATGAAGTGGGCGGATGCGACACGCACAATTGGCGTGCGAACCAATGCAGATCAACCGGATCAAGCCAAAGTATCGCTAGCCTTTGGAGCAGAGGGGATAGGGCTGTGCCGCACAGAACACATGTTTTTCGAAGGCGATCGAATTCTGGCGGTGCGAGAGATGATTCTAGCTGAGGAGGAGGCGGGTCGTCGCCAGGCATTGGCCAAGCTACTTCCCATGCAGAAGAAGGATTTTAAAGGCATTCTGGATATCATGGGAAAGCTTCCCGTGACCATCCGGACGCTTGACCCGCCCCTGCATGAGTTCTTGCCCAAGACGGAAGAGGAAATCCTTGAGGTTGCGGAAAACATGGGTGTTACAGCTGAGGCAGTGCGAAACAAAATTGAGGTCCTCAAGGAGTTCAACCCCATGCTCGGCCACCGGGGTTGTCGGCTGGGTATTTCCTATCCTGAAATAACCGAAATGCAGGCGCGCGCCATTTTTGAAGCTGCCTGCGAGCTGCGCCAGGAGGGCAAGGATCCGTTCCCAGAGGTGATGATTCCTTTAGTCGGGTCGCGCGCAGAATTGCATATGCAGCGCGAAATCGTTGAGCGGGTGGCGCGCGAGACGATGAAAACTTACAACACCAAGATTCGCTATCTTATCGGGACCATGATCGAGCTCCCGCGTGCGTGCCTGTTGGCAGATGAGATCGCCCAGGAGGCAGAATTCTTTTCGTTCGGGACCAATGACTTGACACAAACATGCCTGGGTCTCTCACGCGATGACGCCGGCAAGTTCCTGCCTAGCTATGTGGCCCATGGCCTGCTTCCCGAGGATCCCTTCGTGAGCATCGATGAAGACGGCGTCGGGGCCCTGATGCGGACTGCGGTCGCTAAAGGACGAAAGGCGCGGAAAGAGCTTGAGCTGGGCATTTGCGGCGAGCATGGGGGTGACCCAAAATCCGTAGTTTTCTGCCATGAGATAGGCTTGGATTATGTAAGCTGTTCCCCCTATCGGGTTCCGGTCGCGAAACTGGCGGCCGCCCAAGCTGCGCTGCGTAAAAAATAATCAGCTTTTTCCCCCACATAGTCGAAGTTAAGTTTGACACAATAGGGAAATTCTAAGATAATTTAATGCCCTTTAGGGGATCTTATGGAACCTCGCATAGCTGAGCTTTTGGTTCGAGGGGGTATTGTCACTCGAGATCAGCTCAGAGAAGCCTTTGAGAAGGAGAAGAAAAACGGCTCCAACGTTGTTCAAGAACTTGTGCAGCTTGGTTTTACGACCGAAGCGAATCTCACCGATTTTCTCGCCAAACAGTTCGGCATAGAAAAAGTCGAACTCGAGATTGAGCAGATAGAAGAAGCGGTCTTCAACTTGGTCCCCGCCCAAATCATTCAAAAGCACAGGATCATCCCCGTTCGCCTGGTCGGCTCTACTCTCACCGTGGCCATGACCGACCCGACAGACCTCATTGCGATCAACGAAGTGAAATTTATTACGGGCTATGGGGTGCGTGTTGTCTTAGCTTCAAGTTCCGCCCTTAAGAAAATTCTTGACCAACGGTTTGGAGGGGTCAGTTATGACGAGGTCCTAAAGAAGTTCGGCGATGGGGAGATGGAGGTGATTCATGAACGAGAGGAAATCAACCTCCAAGACCTCGAACAGGCGACGAACGAGGCTCCTGTAGTTACTCTGGTCAATGCCGTCTTGGCCGACGCGGCCAGACGGGGAGCCAGCGATATTCATATCGAACCGTATGAGAAGGTCTTTCGCATCCGCTTCCGTATCGATGGCGTGCTGCACGAAATCATGAACCCTCCCCACAAGCTCAAGAACCCTTTGCTTTCACGCCTCAAAGTCATGGCCGACCTCGATATCGCAGAGAGACGACTCACTCAAGACGGGCGCATCAAGCTCAAGATGGGTGGTGGTAAGGAGTTGGATATTCGAGTCTCCGTTTTGCCGACTCTCTTTGGCGAAAAAATCGTCATGCGTCTGCTAGACAAGTCCAACCTTCAGTTGGACATGTCCAAACTGGGTTTCGACCCCAAGACTCTGAAGGATTTTCAGGAGGCGATCCACAAGCCCTATGGAATGGTGCTCATCACCGGGCCAACAGGGAGCGGAAAATCGACTACTCTCTACTCCGCCCTCACCGAGCTTAATAAACTGGATGTCAACATCTCTGCGGCTGAAGATCCGGTGGAGTATAACATCATGGGGATCAACCAGGTTCAAGTTCGCGATGACATCGGCCTCAACTTTGCCAGCTGCTTACGTTCTTTTCTTCGCCAAGACCCAGACATTATCATGGTCGGAGAGGTCCGAGATTTGGAAACAGCTCAAATAGCCGTAAAGGCCGCTCTCACCGGCCATCTCGTTCTCAGCACCCTCCACACCAACGATGCCCCTTCTACTGTAGACCGCCTGATTAATATGGGTGTTGAGCCCTTTCTCCTTACCTCGTCGATCAATCTGATTGCGGCGCAAAGGTTGGTCCGAAAGATCTGCAGCAACTGCAAGGCTCCAGTGGAGGTGAGTCCAGAGGCTCTAATCAATATCGGAATCGATCCGGTAGAGGTCAGCGGAGGGTTTCCTACCTTTCGTGGTAAGGGCTGTCCCAATTGCAACCAAACAGGCTATAAAGGCCGCGTGGCCATTTATGAAATCATGGTCATGCATGAAGGCCTCAAAGAGTTAGTCCTGAGAGGAGCATCGGTCGCCGATCTTAAGCGGGATGCGGTGAAGGTAGGCATGAGCACCCTCCGGATGAGCGCTATTCAAAAGGTTCGAGAAGGACTAACGACGATCGAGGAGACTGTTCGGGTAACGGATACAGACAAAGGTTTTGGATCGGTTTTCTCTCTGGATTTATAATGCCAGCCGTCCAGCATCCGAGCAGTTCGAGATGGCATCCGGAGTTCTGAGGAAGGGTAACCAAGGAGATTCTATGTCGGTTTTTGTTTGGGAAGGAAGGACTTCCCAGGGGAAGATCATGAAAGGCGAGACAGAAGCTGTAAGCCAACAGGCGGTCATGGCTTGGCTCAGGAGCCAGCGCATCCAACCCATTCCTGCGAGGATCCGCGAAAAAGGAAAGGGATTGGACAAAGAGATTACAATCCCTGGTTTTGGTCCGAAGGTAAAGTCCCGCGATTTGGCGGTCTTCACCCGTCAATTTGCAACTATGATCGAGGCCGGCCTTCCTATCGTTCAGAGCCTTGATATTTTGGGACAACAAACGGAGAACAAGCTTCTCAGAAGCACCATCCAAAACATCAGGAAGGATGTCGAGAGTGGTTTTACGCTTGCTGATTCCTTAAAAAAGCATCCCAAGATATTTGACGAACTCTATGTCAATATGGTGTCAGCCGGAGAAGAAGGCGGTGTCTTGAATAGCGTCCTCAGTCGGGTTGCTATTTTCATTGAGAAAGCGAACAAGCTGAAGAAAAAAGTCAAAGGCGCAATGATTTATCCCTGCACCATCATCGGAGTTGCTGTGATCGTCGTTGCGATCTTGCTGATCTATGTCATCCCGGTCTTTGCTGAGCTGTACGGTAGTATGGGCAGGGCTTTGCCCGCACCTACCCAAATCACGATTAATATCAGCAACTGGTTCCGTGCCTACTTTGTTTATCTAGTTCTCGCGCTTGCTGGTGTCTTCACGGCTCTTTCCATGTACTACAAAACGGAGCACGGTAGACTAAAAATTGATGGCATCTTGCTGAGGCTGCCGGTCATGGGAGATCTTCTCCGCAAGGTCGCGGTCGCCCGTTTCGCACAGAACATGGCGATCTTGCTGACCTCTGGAGTGCCTATCCTTGACGGCCTCGCGATTACCTCAAAGACGGCCGGGAATAAGGTCGTCGAGGGAGCGATTATGAACGCCCGCGTCAGCATCAGCCAGGGAAAGACGGTGGCAGAGCCGTTGATGGAAAGCAAGGTTTTTCCCCCCATGGTCTGCCATATGGTCGCGATTGGAGAAAACACCGGCGCTCTGGATTCGATGCTCAAGCGGGTCGGTGATTTTTACGAGGAAGAGGTCGATGACGCCGTAGCCAATTTAACGGCTATGATGGAGCCTATGATCATGGTCGTCCTGGGAGTTATCCTCGGGGGACTGGTGATTTCCATGTACCTCCCCATCTTCCAGCTCGGTTCCGTGATTTCTTAAAAGGCTGCTGCAGGAGAGCTTTGAACGAGGAAAAGCGAGAGCTCATTCAAAGAATCAAGTGGCTGCTGTTTCTCAGAGTAGTCATCCTCTCCTTTTTCCTGGGCGCCACAGCGCTCATCCATTTTTTTAAAGGAGGGGACCTTGGAATCTTTCGTTCTCTGCAAGTTCCGCTCATCGCGGCATACCTGGTTTCCATTAGCTCGGCCCTGCTTCTCTCCCGGATTAAAAATTTGGCGGCCTTTGCTCACACCCAGGTTGACTTTGATGTCCTTTTGATCACGGGAATAATTCTCATTACGGGAGATCTGGAAAGCCCGTTTCCCTTTCTTTACAATCTCGCGATTGCGAACAGCGCCATACTCTTGTTTTATCGGGGCGCTTTCATCACCGCGGGGGTTTCTAGTCTCTGTTATGGTGGTGTCCTTCTCTGGAGTCATTATCAGTCCTTCGGCAAATGGATGTCAGCCCATGAACCCTTCGTCATGGGGCTGACGTTAAACATCCCGACCTTCTTTATCATCGCCTTTCTGAGCGGCTTTCTTGCTCGTCGGGTCTATGAGGCAGAACAGCTCCTCAAACAGAAGCAAAGAGAATACCTCGATCTTGACGCTTTGAAGGAGACTCTCATGGAAGGGATGGGAAACGGTGTAGCCATCACGGATTTGAAAGGTCATATTAACTACTTCAACAGTCAAGCTAGAAGCCTTACATCTCTCGACGAGCAAACGGTAAAAGGAAAGAAGCTTTCCCATATCTTTCCCAGCCTCTCCTTCAGCTTCGATGGGCCCATAGAGCCTAAGGGAGTCGTTGTGAATGAGATTCCATTTACCGATCCCAAAGGCCGCAACAAAGAGTTGAGATTGACTTTGGCACCCCTGAAAGATCCTGCGGATCAGCCTATCGGTTTTGTATCGATCTTTGAAGATATAACGAGACAGAAGGAGCTTGAAGAGAAAGTTCGTCTAGAGGAAGAGATGCGGAGGGCACGGGAAAAAGATTTGTCAGAAGGGAAAAATGAAGGGCCGAGGCCCGATTTTCGCTTCGAAGGAATTGTCGGTAAAGGTGGCGGGGTCGACAAGATTTATCAGCTTGTCCAGAAGGTCGCGGCGACCGATACCAATGTCTTGATCACCGGCGATAGCGGCACGGGGAAAGAGCTAGTCGCCCGGGCTATCCATTTTAACGGCTCGCGAAAAGATGGCCCGTTTGTCGCAGTCAATTGCGGCGCCATCCCGGAAAACTTGATCGAGAGCGAGCTTTTTGGCCACGTTCGCGGTGCCTTCACGGGTGCAGTTTCAGACCGAGATGGGTTATTTAAACAGGCCGATGGTGGCAGTATTTTCTTGGATGAAGTCGGCGAGCTTCCTTTGCATCTTCAGGTTAAGCTTCTCAGAGTCCTGCAAGAAAAATCTTTTACTCCAGTCGGAGGCAGCAAACAGATCAAGGTAGATGTCAGGGTGATCTCAGCGACCAATAAGGAGCTTCGAAAGGAAGTGGAAAAGGGTCGCTTTCGGGAGGATCTATTCTATCGCCTGAATGTGGTTCAGATATCTATGCCTCCGTTAAGGAGTAGAAGGGACGATATTCCCGCTCTGACGCACTACTTTATTCGAAAATTTGCTGGATCTCATAAGAAGGATGTTGGAGAGATTGCCAGCGATGCGCTGAGGTATCTGATGAATTACAACTTCCCGGGAAACATCCGCGAATTGGAGAATATCATCGAGCATGCGGTGGCTGTAACCAATAACTCTACTATTACTGAGGCGGACCTTCCCGGGCATGTCAAGGGAGTCTCCCTCTCAGAAGAGTCGGATCTTTTCGAAAAGACAGCTCCTGGAGGTGCCGATGCGTTTTTTACTCGAGGAATGTCTCTGGATGACGAGCTAGCGACACACGAGAAATGTCTTCTGTTAGGGGCCTTGAAAAGATCAAAGGGGGTGCAAAAGAAAGCGGCGGAGCTTCTGGGTATCAATTATAGGTCTTTCAGACACAGATTAGAGAAGTACGGTTTGCTAAACACGAAGAGCGAAAGTGTCGAAGGGCAAGGTTCACCCGAATAACGTTTTTTGTAGTAGAGCTTATTTAATCAATATGTCAATGAGTTGCGAAGTTCCGTTTTTTGTAAATTACATAAAATCTCCAAATTTCAGATCGAGCTACAACTCTTTGTTTTGAAAGCCTATTCATTTCCGAAACCTCTCGAAAACCCCTCAAAATCCGTCAGAAGTTAATCTGGTCAGCTGGCCTTACTTTTGCTGATCAGCAAGTTGTCTGCGACGACTTGATAAAGAAAGACTAAGGAGGTGAAGAAAGGTATGAACAGATTACGGTTGAAAGGCGAAGGGGGTTTTACTCTCATCGAGCTGTTGGTGGTTGTAGCGATCATCGGTATTCTTGCTGCTATCGCTATCCCGCAGTTTGCGGCCTACAGAAGGAGAGGATACGAAGCACAGGTCAAATCCGACCTTAGGAATGCTGCTACGGCAGAGGAAGCTTACTTTACACAGGCTTTCGTTTACAAGCCCGGCGCGCTTACGAGTGGTACCCCGGAAGGGTTTAACAAGAGCAACCAAGTAACGGTGGGTGCTGCCGTGGGTACCGGCACGTTCTATATAACTGCTACACATGCGCTATGTACTGGTGGCGACACTTGGACATTCACAAGCACGACCGGGCAAATTACCGGCGGCCCTTGTGATTAGCTTCTGAGCGTTACCGGTAGCTAAGCAAAGAAAGGGGGGGGATCGCGAAGTTCCCTCCCCTTTTCTTTTTTTCTCGCTTTGTGAGGCATAGACGTTCGAATAAATCTAGCGCTAGACTCATGACCCGTAGAAAAGATAAATCAGGCGTCTACCGCGACTTTTTCCCGCTCGTTCTATTGGGGGCTATGGTTCTCTGGTTTGCCTATGAGCTCGTATGGGAAGGAAAGGTCCCTTTGTTTCGCGATCTGGGTCCCTACTTCTATCCGATACGGTGGTCTCTGGCGGAAAGTCTCAGAGCTGGAGAACTACCTTTATGGGATCGCCATATGGCCGCCGGCTTTCCGCTGCTTGCCGATTTTCAATCCGCTACATTTTATCCCATCCATCTTGTCTTTCTCGTGATGCCTTTTTTCCCTGCTATTTCGTTCATCTTTTTATTTCACTACCTTACCGCTGCAACCGGGAGTTATCTCCTTTGTCGCCATTGGGGTTACCCCTCCTATCTTTCCATGGCAGGAGCAGTCCTTTTCACTTTTGGCGGCATCGTCGTCTCTCTCACCAACCTCCTCAATCACTTTCAAACGGCCGTGTGGCTTCCGTGGCTCGCACTTTTCGCGGAAAGGTACCTTTACTCATGTCGCTGGCGTGATTTCCTTGGCTTCACACTGGTGTTGCTGCTGCAGTTTCTGGCGGGTTCTCCAGAGCTGTATATCATGAGCATGGCGCTCATCGTTCTCGGTATTCTGATGGCAAAAGCCAGGAGCCCCGAATTAGGATCATGGAAAAAAATCGCACTCGTGTTGCTTGGCGGGAACGCGCTGGTTCTCGCTCTGGCGATGGTGCAGATAGCACCGACCATAGAGTTATTTTTGCACTCGAGAAGAACTCAAGCCATTCCGTATTCTGAGGCTATGGATTGGTCTCTAAACCCGGCCGATCTTTTGAATTTCTTTTTCTTGGATAAGGAAATAGACACAACAGTCTCTCGTGGGATGCGTCTTTTCCTTTCCAGCCGCGCATCTTTTTTTATAAGCTACTATTTGGGGGCCCTTTCGCTATTTGGTGTCTGTTTCTGGGCTTTATACAGCTCAACCAAGGAAAGGACCATCACGTTAGCGCTGGTGGTATCGACGCTGGTCCTTGCCTTTGGAGCCTACACCCCCATTTATCCCTTTCTCCTTCGTTCCTTTCCTCTTCTAGGTCTGGTCCGGTTTCCCGAGAAATTTTTATTTTTGATCTATGGGATTCTCTGGTTCATTTCGTTGAGAGGTCTCTTTGCTTTCTTCGAGGCTGAGGCGCACCAACAGAGACGCGCCAGCGTGGCTCTCTTGTCAATTCCTCTGGTTTTCGTGCTTCTTTATATTGTTCTGCGTGAGCGGACGGACCTGGTATCGCAATTCATTCACCTGAGAACGAATTCGGCGCTGCTCTCTCATCCGACAATCAAGTCAGCCGCCGCCCTTCTTGTTTCCATAGAGCGGCAGGTCCTTTTGACACTCGGGATTGCTCTGTTGCTGTTCGCTGTCAAAAAGAGGAGGGGACGGTCAATTCTGCTTCGGTCGCTATTGGTTGCAGTAGTGTTTATTGATCTCGAGAGGGCACATCGAGATTACCAGTATCTATTGGACCCGGGGTTCATTTATGAGGGTCCGAGGGTCATTTCCCACCTCGAAAATGATCCAAGCCGGGTTTTCTATTATCCTGCAGGCGAGACTCTACATCCATTCGAGTATTCGGTCTTGGCTTTGCCTTCATTTGAAGGAGCCATTTCGCTAGTATTTAGCAACCTCTTGCCGAACTCGGGGGTGATTCACGGATTCGACTATTTTCAAGAGATTGATGCTCTTTCAAGGCGGCCTTATGTCTCGTTTTTGCTCTTTGCCGACCGTGCTGACCCGGAGACAAGATTCCGTTTGCTCGGGACCTTGAATGTCAAGCACTTGATCAGTTTTCGCCCTCTGCCGGGGCTGGGGATCACTCTAGTTCGTCATTTTCCCCAATACCCCTCATGGCTTTACCGAATTGATCGCGTAGTCCCGCGTGTGTATGTCGTTCCGAATACTTCCGTCGAGAAAAACCCGATGAAGGTCTTGCAGCGGATGTCTAGCCCCGGTTTTGATCCTTTAAAGGAGATAATTCTCGAAAAGCCCGTCTCTCGTCCTCCTGCTAAGGATTTAAGAAGTGAAGTTAGCATCAGCGAGTATGCAAATCAGCATGTAGTCATACGAGCCTCTCTTGATAATGAGGGAATTTTGGTTCTAACAGACTCCTTTTATCCTGGCTGGAGAGTTTACGTGGATGGAGAGGAACAGGAAATCCTTCGAGCGAATTTGTTCTTCCGCGCTGTAGCCCTATCCCAGGGTGATCACCTGGTAGAGTTTCGTTATGAGCCGGTTTCCTTCAAAATCGGACTGGCTGGGACACTAGTTACGTTCTTCGGTCTTCTCGTTTTCATAATTAAACGAAAATATTTTGGGCAATCAGGGCGTCGATTTGCCTAAGAGACAGTTCGGTACGGAACGGCACCAGGAATTAAAACATGGGCAAACTTGTAGGGAAACCTGCAGGCTTCTCACTTATCGAATTGTTGATGGTAGTGGCCATTGTCGCTCTCCTGGCTGCGATTGCCATACCTCAGTTTATCGTCTATCGCAAAACGGGTCTCGAAGCTCAGATCAAAGAAGACCTCCGGAATGCGGCAGCCGCTCAGGAGTCTTATTTTGCAGATAGGCAGGCATACGTAAACGGCCCTCTCAGCAGCGGCACGCCCCCGGGATACAATCGGAGTGCCCCGATCACAATAACTGCTGCGGTTTCAGGTAATATATTCACTTTGACAGCGACCCATGCCAGTTGCTCGGGTGTCAGTTGGTCGTTTATCAACGGACAGGTAGCTGGTGGGCCATGCCCCTGACGTGCGGGATTATTTTGCGCTTTTCTAGCGAGATCGCGTTGGCCGGCTGAGAAAGCCGCTTTCGTCCTGCATCTTTTGCGTCAGTCTAACTTTCCTATCTTGTAGACCGAAACCAAAGGGACATCACCAACCCGGATTGCAGCCAAGGGCGAATGGGTCCTGAAAAGCATCAACTCTTTCCTGGACCATACGCTGCGGCGGGTCATCAAGATGTAATAGTCAAAGCGATCGTTATTGCCCGCGATCTTAAGATCTGGCCGCAAGCGATTTTCCTTCTGATAATAGGCGAGCATGAAATTTGCGACCGAGGCATTGATGGCCGCGTTGGGAGGGAGCTTTTCGTTGAGAAAATTGAGGAAGTCGGGCGTGAAAACCTCCATGAAATAGGTAACTTCAAGCCCTCGTTGGTAAGCCCCGCGCAGGCCGCCGACCAGACGGCTATAATAGCTCAACTCATACGGATGATAGAGAAAAAGATCCCAGGCGGGCGGGAACAATAAGAGAACAAACGCAGCCAGAGTGACCTTTGGCTGAAGATTCTTAATTTTCCCCAACGACACCATTTTCTCGACTCTCTCCTTTACAGATCGCACCAACACAAAAAAACCAGCACCCGCTAATCCTGCTATGAAAGGCAGTGCTGACAGAAGCTGCCGAACACCGTCATGCAGGACAGCCCCTGGCAGGATTCCCAGGAAGGGTATAAACAAGGCATTCAATAAGAACAGAATGGTCACATCGCGTTGGGTCTTAAACCTTCCGACGGACAAAGCGGCGACTAGCGCCAGCAGAAGGATCGATTCGGGAGTCGTAACGGCTAGGATAAAAAAAGGGTAATACCAAGGGAGATCATATGTGAAATAAAGCCGGTTGTGGAAAAAAACGGACAAGTTGGCGTCAGGTCGATAAGCTCGACTTAAGCCTTCATAGAGAAACTCCAAGATCCGAAGAGAGGTTTGATGCCACAGGTAAGGCTGTGTGGCGATCATCACGAGCGGACTGAGGAAGATCATAGAAAACAGATTATTGGCGTAGGACTGACGGCGATAGAGGTGCGCCCAGAAGAGCAGCGGAGTAGGAATCAGGAGGGCCGGAAACTTAGTGGAGAGGGCAAGTCCCCAGACGATGCCTAGGACAAAGCTCCACCTCCATTCCTTTAAGCCCTTCCAGAAGCAGTAGACGGTTAAAAACCACATAGCAGCTAAAGGCATGTCGGTCACGGCAAGATGAGCAAAGCCGAATAGGTTCGGAGTTAGTAGCAGAGCCAAGGCAGAAAAGAGCCCTGTCCATCTATCAAACAATTCCGTCATCCAAAGGTACATGACGGTCACGAGCAGCGCGAAGAACAGCGCAGGTCCAAGCCGGTAAGAGACAAATTTGTCAAGGACCGGCGCAAAAAACTTTTTTGTAATTCCAGAGATGATACGAGATAGCGGGGGATGCGGGACATAGTAAGGATCCCCATGCCACGCCGCCTTAATATGTACATCTTCGAGGCTTTTCCCGATCCGCCCGTGAACAAGGTCGGTAGAAAAATCAGCGATCCACTGGATGTGCAGATCCGAGGCATGGAAGTAGGGTGGCTCGTCCCAGGCCACTCCGTAATCGGAGGTGGTTAGGGCGACGAGGACGAAAGCCCCCAGAAAGAGTCCTATGGGAATCATCCACGTGCCTAAGGGTTTCTGCCTGTAAATAGGATGACTCACCTGTATCTTCTTAAACAGTCGTTGAGTCGGATTTTCAGCAGTCCGAGGAAGGAAGTAATGACATCCCTCCAAAGCCGGACCTTCGTTGCCCTATCATCTCTCCATACGACGGGGATCTCTCGTACTCGGTAACCCTTAAGGCTCGCCAGATAGAGTATCTCGGCGTCGAAGCTCCAGTCTTTAAGTCGCTGGCGAGAAAAAAGATCTTTAGCGACCTCTCTCCGGAATCCCTTGAAACCGCAGGTAAAATCGGAGACGGGGAGACCTAGAATCCGAGTCGAAAGCTCCGTGAAAACTTTCCCCATAAATTCCCGGTAGATCGGCTGATGGACCTCGATCAGCGCACCCATCCCTTTGCGAGAGGCGATAGTTATGTCGAAGCCCGCCTCCAAGTTCGAGAGAAACAGGGATAACGTTTCAATGGGTACAGAAAGATCTGCGTCGGAAAAAAAAAGATATTTCCCGTTGCCACGGAGCATGCCACGTTTGACGGCTTCACCTTTTCCAAGGTTGCGAGCTTGGTGTTCGATCTCGACTTGAGAGTTTCGGCCGAATTGTTCCTTGACAACATCCATCGTTCGATCTTGGCTGCCGTCATCCACGATGACGACTTCAAAAGTGTAAGGCTGAGCCTCAAGAAACCCTAGGGTCCGCTTCAGACTCTCGGCAATTCGGTTTTCTTCGTTATAGGCGGGAATAACCAGGGACAGATAGATCCCGTCTTTTTTGAAGACGGCTGTCATGCACCGGTCTGGAGAGTCTTTTTTGCGGTGATGAGCAGAAACGGGAGGAAGATTTTCACAAAGGGAACCTTTTCAAGCCACTTTTCGATCCTGAGCATTAACGGAAATTTGTCAAGGATCTGTGGAGGGAAAAATCCGAACTTTTCTACCCCGATCTCAGTATAGCCGGAGTCCTCAAAGCAACGCCGATAGCCCGATACTCCATGTCGAAATGTTCCCTTCTCTCCTCTCCAGGTCATGTCCTTGCAAAAGAATAGCTGCGCAAGAAAGAGAGGGTTCAACCGATTTGGCTCAATGAAGATCATCGCTCCTCCGTTTCTCAGTATCTGACGCAAGGACTGGAGGCCCGACCGGATATCCTCCAGGTGATGGAGAATAAAAAACCCGATGATGCCATCGAATTCCTGTCCCTTGAAGAGCTCGGCGGCCGTGGATAGGTCTCCTGTCTGCACAACGAGTGGGTCCGTCTTAAGCCCAAACTGGCGAGAGGCCTGTCTCAGGTTATCAAGCTGCTCCGCAGAAAGATCCAGGGCCGTAAGGGACAGTCCCTTACGAATTAAGTGCAAGGTAAATCGTCCTGAGCCACATCCCACCTCCAGGAGTTTTTTACCCGCACTCAAGCCAGTGTGCTTTAGGACCTCGTCCGCAATGTTTTCCGCGTACACGCTTTCCGGGTGGAATTGCAAATGAGCATGGGGGAATGTCTGATAGTATTCCTTCTGCTGCTTTATCCAAGATGAAGGTTCGTCGTTGAGCTTCGTAGGCATGCTCTCGAAGGACATGATACAAATCGATTGTCTTGAAAGCAAACTAAGAAGAGAGTTTCGGTCCCGGACGTTGGAGAAACTTCAGAGAATCCTTTTCCGGAGGTTGCCCTGACTTTTGGAGCCTTTTTCGCTATAGAGATCCTCCAAGGCGGCGAGAGGCTCAAACAAGATCTCTACTCCTATGCAGCTCCGGTTCATCCCTGGATTAATCACGAGTGGCTCGTCGAAGGATACTCTTTCATTGCGATGGAGATCACAGATAATCCGAAAGGGAAATGGAGATTCAATTTGAAAAATAGCCATTGTTCAAGGCGTCCAGTACGTAGAAGAAGGCTGTTCAAAACTCTTGGGAGTGGGATGAAATCTGAGGAGTAACTCGCAGGATCCTTTTGAATCAGCCATTTCGCGCGCCGGATCAGACTTGCCATTGGAAAGACGAGAAAGAAGATGTAAGTCGATTTTTTAACAGAGAGACCTGCTCTCCGGAAAGCACCGACTAGTTCGGCGAGGGTATATCTTCGCTTGTGACCCAAGCTCTCATCCCAAGGACTCCACAACGCCATAAACGCTGGGACGGTAACAACTAATGTTCCTCCTGCTCTTAGAATCCGACGACACTCTGTCAGCGCGTGAATATCATCTTCTACGTGTTCGATAACGTCCAGGGCCAACACTAGATCGAAGGACTCATTCTTGAAGGGTAGCGAGAATCCCGCCACATCAACTTGGCACAGGCGTCTAAGACCTCGGCTCCGGCAGAACTGAAGGGCTTCACTGGATAGGTCAACACCCACCATTCGCCATTTAGATTCAAAGACTGTCGCAGTGTATCCAGTTCCACATCCAACGTCCACTCCAAGGCCTAGGGTTCCCGGATTCTGCTCTGCCAATAGTGAAGAGACCATTTCTCTTCTGCACACATGCCACCAGTAACTTTTTTCCTTCTCAAAAAGATCTCTAATTAAATCAGGACGCATGCGTTTTTGCCTTCAATCAGATTTCTCAAAGCATGTTTTCTCATTGAACACTGGAATAATCAAGGATATATAAACTCATAATTTTCTGCCATCGATTAATCATTGAATGGCTATCGCGAAAAGCTAAGTGAGTGCTACTTCAATTCTTTCTGAAGCCGCTAGAGAGAGATCAGTCTGGGGGCTGTAGTTTGCCGGCCTCCTGGATTTCACATCCTGGGTTGGGGCTTTTTCTCGCGTCTTTTCTCTGTTTATTCCTCGAACTACTATTGATCCGCTGGGTGCCCTCACTCGTCCGCATTGTAGCTTACTATGGCAATTTGATGCTTCTTTCCTCGTTCTTGGGGTTGGGGTGTGGGTTGTTGCTGGCGGGCCGACGATTGGACCTACAGCAATGGTTTGCTCCATGCTTTCTATTGCTAGTTTTTTTCATCACCGCCATCAAAGGTATCAACTTCCAACAAGGCCCGGATGAACTGCGATTTTTATTCAAGGCTGCACCGACCACAACGATGCTCCCGATACTCTCCATATTCATCTTTAATGCCTTGGTCTTTGTGCCGTTGGGAGATTTGATAGGAGGCTATTTTCAGCGACTGCCGCCACTGCAGGCCTACTCATGGGACCTTGCCGGTGCCATTGCCGGAACTCTACTTTTCGGACTCTTTTCTTTCTTTTGGTTCTCTCCGATCTTGGGATGCATCATCATCATGGTGCTGTATCTAAATTTTTGCCGTGGAAGCCTGCGTCTAGCCTTCACGGGCACCCTTTTTACTACCAGCTTATGCATCATGCTAGTCGGATCTCGCGATATAGGAATCTGGTCTCCGTACAACCATATCTCGGTTAAGAAAGTTCTACCTGACGGCCGCCAAGAGCCCGTTGGGGACCGTGTGAGCAATATTGGTACCATGCGCGATCCCCCTTTCTTTGTCATTGAAGTTAACCACGACTTCTATATGGTGAATGGAACAATTGACAATCTCAGGTATACGGACTCCGCACGCGGTCCACTGGCTCTCAGAGAGCAGTATTCCTTGCCTTACCTAATCCGGCCCGGGGTAAAAGACGTCTTGGTGGGATCGGGAGGTGGAGTCGATGTTGAAGCTGCTCTATTGCATGGTGCGGAGAGGGTCGATGCCGTCGAGATTGACCCTGTCATCATTAAGATAGGTCATCAATATAACGCCTCCCAATCTTATAAAGATCCTCGCGTCTCGATTCACAACAC
>DASYRN010000223.1:0-13520 GCA_036004365.1 Binatia bacterium | reverse complement strand
CGCCGATACTGAGCATCATTATTGCCCGAATAGCTCATGAGGCCGCCAGCCTCGACAAAATCGCCAACAGAGTACATCCCGGGAAGCCGAGCCCTTTCGGCCATGGTTACAATCCGCTTTCGAAGAACGTAGAATAAGGGGTTGCGGAGCGCGAGAAGACCATCTACCCGTGCCCGCGTCGCGCTTTCAATCGCGTTGTCAAGCTCACCTTGAGTTCGAACCTCCAGAGATAAGAGTTGGACTCCGAGGGCTGTGGCAGCAGTCCGTGTCTCTCGCCATTGAAGCGCCGATCCAGAATCGTCTGGCTTCCAAAGCACCGCCACTCGAGATAGCTTGGGAAGTGTTTCCTTGAGAAGCTCCAGCTGTTTTCCGATCAGCTCCGGATCCAGCGGAGTCAGCCCTGTGATGTTCCCTCCCGGCTTGGCGAAGCTGGCCACGATACCGTCCGCTACAGGATCTCCACCGTAGGTTGCCATGACAATCGGGATCGTGGTCGTGGCCCGCTTCAGAGCCACGACGGCAGCAGCGTTGCCCGCGACAATCGCGTCAACTTTGAGCCGAACCAATTCGGCGGCAAGGTCAGGAAATCGATCAGGCTTGTCTTCGGCAAATCGCCACTCGATGAAGATGGTCTGGCCCTCAACATAGCCAAGATCTCTTAGCCCTTGCCGGAATGTCTCGCGGGTTGGAGCCTGAGGATCAGCTCCAAGCCAGGCGATCCGGTGAACTTTCTTCTGCTGCGCCTCGGCTAGATGGAAAGAAGCCAGAATTAAGATCGCCAATGCCATGAAAAGAATTTCTTTCTTCACGTTTTTCTTTCTTAATATTGCCTGCTGCCTCATGCCTTCTGCCTATTTAATGACCTTATCTGCCCGCGCCAGCACGTTAGGTGGAATAGTGAGTCCGATCTGCTTCGCCGTTTTCAGATTGATCACCAGCTCGAACTTCGTCGGCTGCTCGACGGGCAAATCCGCTGGTTTGTTGCCTTTCAAAATCTTATCAACGTAATACGCGGCGCGGCGGCCCATCTCACGAAAGCTCGGCGCGTAGGACATAAGTCCTCCAGCCTCCACGCTGTCGCTCTGACCGTACATCGCCGGCAGGCGATGTTTTGCTGCTCGATCCGCAAATCGGACTCTCTGACTCGTTAAGAAAGGATCCGCAAAGATGAGAAGCGCATCGGCACGTTCGCGCGCAATTACGGTAAATGCCTGTTCGATGTCGTCAGGCTTTGACACCTCCAACGATTGCACCCGAAGAGCCAGCGTCTGGGCTGCGGTGCGGACTTCTTTCAATTGGAGCGAGTTGCTGGAGTTAGTTGGATTCCACAAAACTGCCACGTGGGTAGTGGTAGGACTTACCTCTTTGAGCAGCTCAAGCCGTTTCCCGCCAACCTCAGGCGAGAGACTAGCCAACCCTGTGATGTTCGCGCCCGGCCGCGCAAGGCTGGCAACTAACCCTTGCGCAACCGGATCGCCAACTCCAGTGAAAATTACCGGGATCGTCTGGGTCGCATTCTTGGCAGCCAGTGCGCTTTGCGAAGCCCCTGCAACGATCACGTCAACTTTAAGACGGACCAGCTCCGCCGCCAGCTCGGGAAGCCGTTCCGCTCTGTCGGCCGCGTGTCGGTACTCGATCACAATGTTCTGTCCCTCGATGTAGCCGAGATCACGCAGACCTTGCCGGAAAACTTCGCGCGCAGAGGGCGAATCGATAAGCGTTAGAAACCCGACCCGAGGGATTTTCTTCCCCTGCTGCGCCTCGGCGGGCAAGCAAAGCGCCAAGACCAAAATGCCGACAGCAAGACAAGTGATTTTCGTATTATTCATTTTTCCTCATGCCTCATGCCTGTTTCATTTGATCACTCTGTCCGCTCGCGCCAACACATTCGGCGGAATCGTCAGACCGATCTGCTTCGCCGCCTTTAAATTAATAATCAGATCGAATTTCGTCGGCCGCTCCACCGGAAGTTCCCCGGGCTTCACACCTTTAAGAATCTTGTCGACATAAATAGCGGCGCGACGATATAGATCCGATATGCTCGGCCCGTAGACCATAAGGCCACCCGCATCGATATATTCCGGTTCTGTGTACATCGCCGGCAGCCGGTTCTTTGTTGCTAGGTCAACGATTCTTTTTCGGTGAGTATTGAAAAACGCGTCCGCAAATGCCAGTAGAGCATCTGCCCGTCCTCTGACCGCCGCTTGGAATGCGCCTTCAAAGTCGTTAGCCTCCCGCACTTCTAGGGGGTTGAGGGTCACCCCTAAGATAAGTGATGCAGCTTCTGCTTCTTTGAAGTTGAGAGCTTGCATCGGATTCGTTGTATTCAAAAGGACGGCTACGCGAGAAACCTTTGGAACAGCTTCTTTAACTATTTCTAGTCGCTTACCAGATAACTCTGTCGCCATGTGGGACAGCCCGGTGATGTTTCCGCCTGGACGCGAAAGACTAGCGACTAGTCCGTCGCGCACGGGATCACTGGCATGGGCCATGACGATGGGGATTGTGCTTGTGGCTTTCTTTGCCGCTTGAGTCGCTGTAAATCCGCCCGTAATGATGCAGTCCACCCTGAGGCGGACCAGTTCCACCGCAAGGTCGAACAGTCGATCCCGTTTTCCCTCTGCCCAGCGAATTTCAAGAGCGACGTTCTGGCCCTCCACGTAACCCAGTTCGCGCAGACCCTCGCGAAATGCATCTACCAGAGCCTGTCCCCCGGAATCGCCAGGCCGCTCGGGACGTATGACACCTAGCCGAGAAATCTTTCTCGGCTGCTGTGCCTCAACCAACGGAACAGTAGACAGTAGAGCAGTAGTCAGTAGGCAGATAACGATTTCCCTGTTTACTTTTGCCTTTTGCATTTTTACTTTCGCCTTACTTGATTACCTTGTCCGCTCTCGCTAGGACGTTCGGCGGAATCGTGAGACCGATCTGCTTCGCCGCCTTTAAATTGATCACCAGCTCAAACTTCGTCGGTTGCTCGACGGGCAGGTCAGCTGGCTTGGCTCCCTTCAGGATTTTGTCGACGTATGTAGCAGCGCGCCGGAACATGTCAGTTTGGCTCGGCCCGTAGGACATCAGACCGCCCGCTTCGGCAAAATCCGCCTCCATATATATCGCCGGCAATCGGTGCTTAGCTGCTAGCTCAACAATCCGCTTGAGGTGCGTGACCGTGACAATGTCTTGAATAACAACAAGGCTCCCGGCGCGCTCCCTGGCAGTCTGAAAGGCCCCTTCAAAGTCGTTCGGGCCGCGCACTTGAAACGATTGCAGCTGGACGTTCAGAGTCTTGGCCGCTATTTCCAATTCCTTGAAACTGAGCACTGGGCCGGGAGCGTCCGGATTCCAGATGACACCGACAGGGGACGCTTTGGGGAAAGCCTCCCTAAGTAACTCCAGCCGTTTGCCGCCCAATTCGGCCGAGAAGTTTGACAATCCGGTGACGTTACCGCCTGGGCGAGCAAGGCTGGCGACAAACCGTTGAGCAACGGGATCACCTCCATGAGCCATGACGATAGGAATCACGCTGGTCGCCTTCTTGGTTGTACGGACCGCGGCCGGCGCCTGGGCAACAATGACATCGACCTTGTTTGCCAGCAGCTCGCCCACAAGTTCTGGAAGTCGATCGAGTTTTCCGTCCGCATATCGGTATTCGATGATGACGTTTCGTCCCTCAACATAGCCAAGCTCACGGAGCCCTTGACGGAATGCTTCCGTGCTGGGCGAAGTGGAGGAGCGGGAGCCGCCCGACAGAATGCCTATTTTCTTTACCGGCTGCGCCTCCGGCGGAAGTCCAGTAGGCAGAAGGAGAGTCGGCAGCAGGCAGACAAAGACCAAAACAGCTCTTGTCATTCGTTGCTGCTCGGTCTTGTTACTGCTCACCGTTCACTGCTCACTGCTTGCTTTCACTTGATCACCTTGTCCGCCCGCGCCAGCACGTTCGGCGGAATCATCAGACCAATCTGCTTCGCCGTCTTTAGATTGATCACCAGCTCGAACTTAGTCGGCTGCTCCACTGGGAGATCGGCGGGCTTAGCGCCCTTGAGAATTTTGTCCACATAGACTGCGGCACGCCGGGACAAGTCGGTAAAGCTCGTGGCATAGCTCATAAGCCCCCCGTCTTCGACAAAGTCCGGCCTGAAGTATATCGCCGGGAGCCGGCTCTTTAGCGCGAGGTCTGCAATCTGGGTACGCTGATCACTGAGGACTGGGGACGGCAGCGCGAGGAGTGCGTCAGCGCGCCCCTTGGTTGCGGCTCGGAACGCGGTCTCAATATCCTTCGGACCTAGTACGTCTAGGTGTTGAAGCTGCACCCCAAACGCCCCTGCGGCGAGTTCCACCTCTTTTAACACTTGTGGGTTGGCCGGTTCGTTCGAGTTCCCAAGGACAGCCACGCGGGAGAGCCTGGGAACGATCTCTTTTAGAAGCTCCAGTTGTTTTCCGCTCAGCTCCGGGGAAAGGGCTGACAATCCAGTAATGTTCCCTCCAGGTCGCGCCAGGCTGGCAACAAATCCGTTTCCAACAGGATCGCTATCAAACGCCATGACAATGGGAATCATAGCAGTTGCTTTTTTGGCGGGACGGGTTGCTTGCGGACCACCCGTAACAATGATGTCCACCTTAAGACCGACCAGGTCAGCTGCGAGGGCAGGTAGCCGACCCGGGCTTCCTTCTCCAGATCGCACCTCGATGACGATGTTTTGTCCTTCTATGTAGCCGAGATCACGCAACCCTTGCCTGAATGCCTGTAGCCGGGACTCTTGCGCAGAAGCAGAGGTGAAGAGCAAAAATCCTATCCGTGACACCTTCTTCGGCTGCTGCGCATTGGCAGGATAGCAAAGCGCCGATAGGAAGACAGAGATAGAGACAGCGACAGAGATAAATAGAAACACTAGCATCCAGAATCTTCTGTTCGTGAGTGGACCGGCTCTTTCTCTGTCTCTCACTCTGTCTCTGTCTGTTTTCACTTGATTACCTTATCCGCTCGCGCCAGCACGTTGGGCGGAATAGTCAGACCGATCTGCTTCGCCGCCTTTAAATTAATAATCAGATCGAATTTCGTCGGCCGCTCCACCGGAAGTTCGGCCGGCTTGGATCCTTTCAAGATTTTATCCACATAAGTGGCGGAGCGGCGGAACAAGTCGGTAATGTTCGCGCTGTAAGACATAAGCCCCCCGTCTTCCACCCATTCTGGCGCGTAGTATATCGCCGGAAGCCGGCTCTTTGCCGCAAGTTCGACAACCTGTGTTCGCTGAGAATTGAGCGCAGGACTAACCAGCACGAGGACTGCCTCAGCCCGCCCCTTGCTTGCCCCTCGAAACGCAGTCTCAATATCCTTGGGATCTAGTACGTCTAGGTATTGAAGCTTCACCCCCAACGCCCCGGCGGCGAGTTCCGTCTCTCTTACCTGTTGTGCGTTGCCCAAAAAGGTCGAAGTGCCGAAGACGGCCACGCGGGAGAGCTTGAGAACGATCTCCTTCAAAAGCTCCAGTCGTTTTCCGCTTAGCTCCCGGTTAAGGTTTGACAATCCACTAATGTTCCCGCCCGGTCGCGCAAGGCTGGCGACGAACCCATTGCCAACAGGATCGGGATCCTGCGCCATGATAATGGGAATCGTAGAAGTTGCTTCCTTGGCCGATCGAGTTGCATTCGAACCACTCGTCACGATCACGTCAACCTTGAGACGCACTAACTCCGCCGCAAAGTCGGGAAGCCGATCGGATTTTCCCTCTGCATATCGGTACTCGATGGCGATGTTCTTCCCCTCGACGTAACCGAGGTCGCGCAGCCCTTTACCGAACGTCTCGATGCGGGTGGAGTCAGAGGAAGGTGTGAGCGGGGATAGATATCCTATCCGGTGAGCCTTCTCTGTCTGCTGCGCCTCGGCGAGAGAAATAGGTGTCAGCAGGATAGTCGTCAGTAACCAGACAACCAGTTTTCTGTTTACTTTTGCCTTTTGCATTTTTACTTTCACCTTACTTAATGACTTTGTCCGCCCGCGCCAGCACATTTGGCGGGATCGTCACGCCGATCTGCTTGGCAGTTTTCAGGTTAATCACCAGCTCGAACTTCGTTGGCTGCTCAACGGGCAGATCCGCCGGCTTGGCGCCTTTGAGGATCTTGTCGACGTATGTCGCGGCGCGGCGGGACAAGTCGTTATAGCTCGCGCCGTAGTTCATTAGCCCGCCGGCTTCGACAAATTCCGGCCTCCCGTATGTCGCCGGAAGTTGGCTCTTCACCGCAAGTTCTGAAATCTGAGTTCGCTGAGTATTGAGCACGGGGCTCCCGAGCACGACGATTGCGTCAGCGCGCCCCTTGCTTGCGGCGCGGAATGCAGTCTCAATATCCTTGGGATCTAGTACGTCTAGGTATTGAAGCTGCACGCCCAGCGCCACCGCTGCGAGTTCCGTCTCCTTTAAGGCTTGTGCGCTGCCCGGGACGGTCGAACTGCCGAAGACGGCCACGCGGGAGAGCTTAGGAACGATCTCTTTGAGAAGCTCCAGTTGTTTTCCGCTTATCTCTGGCGAAAGGGTTGCCAATCCAGTGATGTTTCCGCCCGGCCGCGCCAGGCTCGCAACAAAGCCATTGCCCACGGGATCGGTATCCTGCGTCATGACGATGGGGATGGTGTTTGTCGCTCCCTTGGCAGCACGCGTGTCTGCCGGACCAGCCGTGACAATGACCGCTACCTTGAGACGCACAAGTTCGGTGGCAAGGTCAGGAAGCCGCTCTATTTTGCCCTCGGCCCACCGATACTCGATGACTATATTTTTCCCCTCCACGTACCCAAGGTCGCGCAGCCCTTGTCGGAATGCCTCGACACGTGCCGGGGTAAAGGAAGGGGAGCCAAAACTTAGATATCCTATCCGGGGGATTTTCGCCGGCTGCTGCGCGTGGGCGTAAACACTAGGCGCAAAGAGCATAATGCAAAGCGCGAAGCCAAAGACTTTGGCTTTCTTACTGTTGCCTGTTGCCTCTTGCCTCATGCCTGCTTTCATTTGATCACTTTGTCCGCTCTCGCAAGCACGTTCGGCGGGATCGTTAGTCCGATCTGTTTCGCCGCTTTCAGATTGATCACCAGCTCAAATTTCGTCGGCTGCTCCACGGGCAGGTCGGCGGGCTTGGCGCCTTTAAGGATCTTATCTACGTAAGTCGCGGCGCGTCGAAAGTTATCTGAAACGCTCGGTCCGTAAGCCATGAGACCGCCCACGTCCACAAAATCCTTTTCTGGGAACATCGCTGGCAGGCGACTTTTACCTGCGAGCTCGACAACTCGCTCTCGCTGGCCAAAAAACATCGCGTCCGGCAGCGTCATGATGGCGCGGCTCCGGGCTCTCTCAATCGCAGAGAAGGCGCTCGTCAACTCCTTTGTACTCCGTGCTTCCAGGATCTGAAGCTGCAATGCGAGTAATTGAGCCGCCGCCTCGGTCTCTTTCAAAGCATACGGGCTGCCCACGTTGGTTGGGTTGAACAGCACGGCCACACGAGAAACGTTAGGAACAACTTCCTTGAGCAACTCCAGCCGTTTCCCGCTTAACTCGGTAGAGACCGTGGTAACGCCGGTGACATTCCCGCCGGGCCGCGCATAGCTGGCGACAATTCCAGTCGCCAGTGGATCACCCAAAGTAAAAACAATCGGGATCGTCGTTGTAACAGTCTTAGCGCCCTTGGCAGTTGTCGTCCCGTCAACGACAATGACTTCAACCTTAAGCTGGACCAATTCAGTCGCGAGGTCAGGAAGTCGGTCGGCCACTCCATGAGCGTACCGCTGCTCGATGACGATGTTTTCCCCCTCCACATAGCCGAGATCGCGCAAACCTTGTCGGAATGCCTCAAACTCGTGAGCCTGAGGCGCCGCCCTTCGAAGAAACCCTATCCTATGGACCCTTGTCGTCTGCTGCGCTTCGGCGAGATGAAAAAAAGCCAGAATGAAAGTCAGAGCGAGAGTGAGTATTTTGGGATTGTTAGTTTTGGATTTATGAGTTTGCATTTGTCATTTTCCCCAATCGAAAATCGGCAATCCAAAATCTAAAATCATTTTATGACTTTGTCCGCTCGCGCCAAAACGTTCGGCGGGATCGTCACACCGATCTGCTTTGCGGCCTTGAGATTGATGATGAACTCGAACTTCGTCGGTTGCTCGACTGGCAAGTCGGCCGGCTTGGCACCTTTGAGAATCCTGTCCACATAAACAGCGGAGCGACCCCACAAGTCAGGGACATTGACCCCGTACGACATGAGCCCACCGGCATCGACAAACTCGCCGTCTGGATAGATCGCCGGCAATCGGCTCTTGGCCGCAAAGTCCACGATCCGGGTTCGGTGGGTAGTGGTGAGAGGGTTCCTTAGCGCGATAAGGGCATTGGCACGCTCTCCCTTAATAGCCGAGAATGCAGGCTCAAAATCATCGACACCACGCAGTTCCAGGGGTTGAAGTGTCACCCGCAATCCCTCGGCTGCGACCTTCATGTCGCCCAACAAGAGGGCGTTTTGACTGGGACCCGGCTGATTCGTCGAAGTCCACCAGAGAACCGCAACGCGGGAGACCCTGGGGAATGCTTCCTTGACCAGCTCCAACCGTTTTCCGCCTAGCTCTGAGAGGAAAGCGGACAACCCTGTGACGTTTCCACCGGGCCGCGCCAGGCTGGCGACTAGCCCTGACCCTACAGGGTCACCCAAAGTTATGACGATGGGGATGGTATTGGTAGCCTTCTTGGCGGCCACGGCCCCTGAGCCCGGTGCCACGATGACGTCTACGTTGAGACGCACCAATTCCGCCGCAAAGTTCGGGAGCCGTTCAGGCGCTCCCTCAGCAAACCGGTACTCAGCGGCGATGTTTTGCCCCTCAATGTAGCCAAGCTCCTTCATTCGCTGCCAAAATGTCTCTAGGAGAAGCGAGTCGGCAGAACGGGAGCCACCAGCTAGAAAGGCAATCCGAGGAACCTTCGCCGGCTGCTGCGCCTGAGCCACAGCCCCACACACCACGAGCACGAAAGCGAGTACCGAAAGCCCCAGCCATTTTAGATTTTGGATCCTTCGGCCTAACTCAGAGCCCGCCCTGAGTTTATCGAAGGGACAGGTTTTAGATTTTAGATTGTTCCCGGACCGAGAGCCGATCCAAACCATTTTATCCATTGTTCTTTTCCTCAATCCAAAATCCAAAACCTGTGCTGAGCGGAGTCGAAGCATCGACAATCCAAACAAAAAAGGCCCGACCAGGACGAACCTATCGGGCCAAAGAATTATGCTGCCGAACCAAGCTCGGCTGGCGAGAATCGAAACTTCCGCCTTATTCCATGGCCATGATGACCTGTCAACCAAATACCTCCGACTACGCAATTCTTCCCCAAAAATAAGAGCGCAAGGCATATGCCAGCTCAGAGGTGAAACTGACCAAACCTAAGATGCTGAAATAACGTTGAAAAGTTTGTGGTGTGGGTCATTTAAGAGCGCGAGATAGACGTGAAGGGTAGCATCTCTGCTACACCGGGGTAGCAAAAATGATTCAGTCGATGCCCAGGGACTTCATCAGCTTCAAAAGATGCGTTTTGTGAAGCCCTAAGATCTTGGCCGCTGCGGTGCGATTTCCTTGGCTTTGAGCAAGAGCATTCACAATGAGTCCCCGTCTCGCCGCGGCCACAGCCTCATGATAGGAGAACTTTGCAGGCTGCGCTGCCGTCTCTGCGCCCATGATCCCAGGAGGCAGATCAGAGAGTGTAACGTTAGGGCCTTGCCCCAAAACTACAGCTCGCTCTATGACATTAGCCAGCTCCCTGACGTTTCCCGGCCAGCTATAACTTAGCAGCTTCTCTAGCGCTTCCTCAGCTACTTCGCTGAACTCTTTCTTTGTCTCTTTAGCGAAGCGCTCGAGGAAAAATCTTGCCAGCTCAGGGATATCGTCCTTCCGCTCTCTTAGCGGCGGGAGCGCAATGGGTACGACGTTGAGACGGTAGTAAAGATCTTCCCGGAAGCGACCATCCTTGACTGCTCCAACCAAGTCCCGGTTTGTAGCTGCAACAATCTTCACATCCACACGCATCGGCTTGGTTCCTCCCACCCGTTCAAACTCTCGCTCTTGAAGGAATCTCAGGAGCTTGGTCTGGACCTCAGAGGTGATATCGCCCACCTCATCCAGAAATACCGTACCTCCATCGGCCAACTCTAGTTTGCCCTTCTTGAGCTGGTGGGCACCGGTAAAAGCTCCCTTTTCATGACCGAAGAGCTCGCTCTCCAACAGTTCCCTGGAAAGACCTACGCAATTGATAGCCACGAAGGGTTTCTCTACTCTTTCGCTCCAGTTATGAATGGCCCGGGCCAGAAGCTCCTTGCCCGTCCCGCTCTCGCCTAGGAGCAAGACTGTGGCTTTGCTGTTTGCGGCCTTCTTGGCCGCGTCTACGACTTCGTTCATCCCGGCGCTTTTGCCAATAATGAGACGATAGCGCTCACTCGCCTCCTGAAAGAGGATTTCGACCTCTCTCTTAAGCTTTTCTCGTTCCAAAGCCTTCTGGACGACAAAAGCCATGTGGTCCGGCTCAAACGGCTTGGGAATAAAATCATACGCCCCCTCCCTCATCGCCTGCACAGCTCGCTCAATGGTCCCGTAAGCTGTCACCATGATAACCGGGGTCTCATTTCCTCGGCGCCGGAGCTCTCGTAACACTTCCACTCCATTCATATGGGGCATTTGATAGTCTAAAAGCATAAGGTCGGGATGGAACGCATCGACCTTGCTGAGAGCCTGCGCACCGCTGCCGGCCCTTTCGATGGAATAGCCCAGATCCGTCAACTCCTGCTCCAAAAGGTCCAAGTTGAACGGTTCATCATCCACGATCAGGATCTTGTAGGACATTTTGGATTTTCGATTAGATTTTCGATTTTAGATTTGCCGGACGCAAGGGCAACGTGAAGCAGAACTGGGACCCCTTGGGAAGGTTAGGCTCAACCCAGAAACGTCCGCCGTGAAGATGAACAAACTCCCTGACTACTTTTAAGCCAATTCCATAACCCTTATTCTCTCCAGCGGCTTCTTTTCTTACGGCCGCCGGAATATCCTCAATGATTATGGAGATCTGTTCCGGCGGAATTCCCGGACCTTCATCGACAACCCGGACAGTAATCTCACCGCTGCTTCGCTTTGATGCTAAAGTAACCCGGCCTCCCTTGGGCGAGAACCTGATCGCATTGGCGAGAAGATTTTGAACAACCCTTGTGACTTTGGCCTCATCGACCTCCAGCACAATTTCTTCCGAGGGCGCATCCCGGACCAGAGTTATCTCTTTCTTCTTGACTTGGTAGTGAAAGTCTTTGCAAGCCTCGTCCAACAATGCAATAAGAGAAACCGAGTTAGGCTTTAACGTGACGGTTCCGGATTTTAACCGGTACCCTTCGAGGATGTTTTCGATCATGAGGTTCATATCCCGGGTGCCCCTCCATACGAGGCTATGGTACTCCTGCACCCACGTCGGGTTGTCCAAGGATTTAGGGTCATCGTCCGCCAGGGATGCCATCCCAACAAGGTTGTTGAGGGGAGCTCTAAGATCATGAGAGAGCTTGGGTATCAGAGAAGCCTCGAAGTCTCGTTCTTTTTGCATCTGTACTAGGAGCCGCTCCCTCTCTTTCACCGAAAACCAGATCCCCAATCCGATCAGCCCCGCACCTAGGGCCAGCGTAGGGTCTTCAATCACCATGTTCACCCAACGAAGCTGGATGAAGAATTCATCATGGATGTCGGTAAAAGTTCCGGCTAAGAAGAGAACAAGGCCCAAGCACAGTGTCCGGGCCGATTTCCAATGCGGCAGGACCACGAGATTTGAGAAGAAAATAAATAGAAAAAGGATCGCCTCAAAGACGATGCCGCGCCAGTCCATCGTCGTGCTCAACCCTGGCGAGACCCAGTAGAGAAAAAACCCCAAAGCAGCTAAACCAAGCGCCAGTGCAGAAGGGATAACAAGCAGACTCTTCTTAATGACCTGTATGGAATGACCCTCCGGCCGTACTCGTACGCACTCTTCGCACCGACCCGAAAAAAAGCCTAAGCGATAGGAGCTGTGAAAATTTCGGATCGGATTGCCGGTCGCAATTGAGAGAAAGCCTAGAGGGAAGGCCCCTCTCTGTCAACTGAATTCTACGCCATTGTCTTGCAGCTCATCCGGCTTCCACCTATATTGTGCACATTGTGACGGGGAGCAGAAGCATGTGAATCAGAATTTGCTTATAACTATTTTCTTTTTTGCTCTGCTGCTCGTTATCCTTTACGTCGCCTTCCTCATCCTCAATCCCTTTATCGTCGCTATTACGTGGGCCGCCATTCTCGCAGTTATCGTCTATCCTGCTTATGCCTGGCTGCTCAAACTCTTAAGAGGGCGGGCCACGTTAGCGGCACTGATCGTCACTGTTCTTCTCGCCTTTTTGATTATCTTTCCTGCTTTGCGAATCGCGGGCTTTCTCGCCGAAGAGACGGTCGAGGTGGTCAATGTCGCGCGCAATATGGCAAACGAAAAAGACTTTGAGGCTTTGAAACAAGAAAGCTGGATCCTGGATCTCCTTGGCATCTGGGATTGGGCTCACGGGCAATTGGCGACTTACCAGATCGACCTTAAAGAAGCGTTGATTCAAGGCGCACAAAAGTCATCGGGTTTTCTGGCTTCCCAAGTTAGGGGGATTGCCCAGAATGTTTTTGTCTTTGTGGTGAATATCATAGTTGCTCTCTTTACCCTCTTTTTCTTTCTCCGCGACGGCAAGGAACTCGGCCAGAGGATCGGCCGTCTCTTGCCCATGGAGCCGCAACACAAAGAGCTTCTATTCGCAAACATCGTCGACTCCATTTTTGCAGTCGTCCATGGGTGTCTGATTGTTGCGATGTTGCAAGGGCTTCTAGCGGGCTTTGCTTACTGGGTTCTAGGCGTGCCCTTTGCCATTGTCTTGGGAGTCGCCACGGCTTTCGCGGCGCTCCTTCCGATCGGCGGTTCGACGCTTATTTCGATACCCGCGTCGATCTACTTATTCATTCAGGGAAACTATCTCCAAGGCGTGATCCTGATAGGCTGGAGTCTAGGCATCGTGGGAACCATCGATAATCTCTTGAAGCCCGTTTTTATCGGTTCCCGGCTACGGCTGCCAGTGCTTTTTCTCTTTTTCAGCATCCTGGGTGGATTGGCCCTCTTTGGCGCTTTAGGTCTGATTTTGGGTCCCGTTGTTTTCGCTCTTCTTGCCGCGCTGTTAGATCTCTATATGAAGGAATACGCGAAAGCATAACGTGAGACATAGACAGTGACAGAGAGTCGAAACTGCTCTGCTGTAGGCATGACAAATCCAGCTCGCTATAGTATTTGTAAGACAGAAAAAACATGGAGGAAGCGTGGCAGAGGATACTCGAATCAATAGAGAAATCGTCTTAGAGGCTGACGCCCAGACTCTTCACAAGATGCGCAAAGAGGGGCACGCTAGAGGCTTTACCGTCTATTGTGACGAGGCGGAGCGCACTGGCGGCGAAAACACGGCGCCACCTCCGCTTGCCTATTTCG
>DASYRN010000222.1:0-25316 GCA_036004365.1 Binatia bacterium | reverse complement strand
CAGGCCACCGAAACTGAACAGGCCAACCAAGCTGTCCGGTTGTGCCGTTTCGATCATCCCCCGCGCCTTCCCTGTGACCGTTTCGGTGCTGCCGATGAGCGAGGTCCCCCATTCCTCGATCCTCTCCAGGGTAAGACCTCCTGGGAAATAAGGGAATCGCTTGGTGAACCGGGGGAGATCGTCCGTTCTGATCGGCTCGCCGCACCAGACGTTGTCGGTGGCCAGTTGCCAGAACCGCGTGATCTCCGGGGCGGCCTCCGCCCACGCCTGCTCGTCGCTATCGGCGACATAGATCTCCCGGACCATGATCGCGTCTCCGCCACCGGGCGGATTTCCGAGAGCTGCCCGCTCCGCCCGATAGGCTGCGATGGCACGCGCGCAGTTGGAGAGGGGTTGGCGCGAGAGGGCTAAGTTCCAGCCCCGGCGCGCGACCATCGCCGGGCTCTCCGGCGACGTGGCGCCGTAGTAGATGGGCGGGTGGGGCCGCTGAAGCGGCCGCGGGCGGCATGAGATGTCAACATAATTCCAGGCAGTACCGGTGTACGTGAAGCTCTCCTCTGTCCAGGCCCGCAGGATGATCTCCACGCCCTCCTCGAAGCGGGCCTGAGCCGTACTGCGATCAAGCCCATGCTTGAGATCATCGCGCGGCACTCCGCGACCGAGCCCCACGTTCAGCCGTCCGCCGGTGAGGATGTCGAGAATCGCGCATTCCTCCGCAAGGCGCATTGGGTCGTGGAGCGGCAGCGCATTCACCAAATTCCCCATGCGCAATCGCCTGATGCGGTCGGCGAGCGCGGCGATGATGAGATTGGGAGACGCGAGCATTCCGTAGTCTGAGTGGTGATGCTCGGCGAACCAGGCCTCGTCGAAGCCTAGCCGCTCGGTGAGCTGGATCTGCTCGAGCAACTCCTCGAACGCCTGGCGCTCCGGCACCCAGGGCCGTGCCTGGTTGTAACTAAAAGTCCCAAACCGCATGCGCTGTTTCTACCCCCAAGAGCTTGAGTCATAGCACGTTCCCTACTCTTTCCGCGAGCAAGGCAGAAAAGAGTTCCGGCTCTTCAATTCGGTAACGGAAATCCTCATTCCATTGGCGAAGTTTTCATGAAAAAAAAGCCCGGCGGGGAAACCCCATCGGGCTAATTTAAACAAACCAAAGATGTGAACAGTCAGCCTATGGTTGATTTCTGTCGTTTCCCCCCGCGGTCACGTGGGGGCCACCGAAACCTTCGGAGCGATTGCCAAAGAGGATCAACGGCTCCGTTCCGACGTTGGTGATCTGATAGTAGTCCTTGGAGCCAAAGAAGACGACGTCGTCTTTCTCGATGATGCGCTCGTCTCCTTTGATTCCCTTGACCGAGCCTTTGCCTTCGAGCACTAGAAAAGTCTCGGGCGAAATGTGGTAGTGCATATCGGTACCGTCGCCCGGCTCGAAATAAAGCATCCACGAGCGAAACTGCTCCGTCCCGAAGAGTCGATTCATTCTTTTCTTTTCCTTGACTTTTTCGCGCAGATTAGTGAATTCCATGCTTCTTCCTCCTTGCCTTCGCCACAAGATTATCGAAACGGGTGCCGATCTGTCAACAAGATGTGACCTACTGAGCTTAATCTATCAGCGCGGCCAACAGTAAATTTGCCGAACGCCAAATTTTAACAACGTGTTGAAAAACCCTCTTCACAGGCCGGTCAAAAAGCTCCCAAATGCGAGGCGCGCGAGAAAGCGACCTTCGGCGGAGTTTATCGTGAGAGGAGCCGAAGGGCTCAGGATAGGCTGAGTGGAGGCGTATGAGCGAAATGGGGTGTTGGAGTATGGATACGAACGGCTGACTAATTCACCTGAGTATCCCGGCCCTCTCCGAGGGGCCCAGATGTCCGATATTGCCAGTCAGGAGTGCAGCAATGCACAGTTTTCAGGCGACCGACGATCACGCGAGAAGCGATGGCTAGCGCTGGTGGAAAGACGAGATGGACCAAAAATGACTTGGTTTTCCTTATGTTGCGATGGCTTTTAAACGAACCAACAAGTATCTGGCATCACCTTTGCTGCTTCTCAACGTCTAATAGAGTAGGTGGCCCATGAAGCCAGGAGATCCGCTAAAAACCAGTAGGCCGATTCGATCACAGAAAACAGGGATTATTTTGCCGCGCGAGGGCACTTTTGTAAGGGCCGACGAAAATCTCGGCCGAAAGCTGATCTTGGTCAACTTCGGGACTGACGGGTACGAATATCTGTTCCCGGAGGAGATTCTGGTAGAGCCAAGCGAGAGATAATTCCGCAACAGGCCGTTGAAAAAGGTCATCTGCTGCGTTGCGCTCCACCGCCTCGCGTCAACGTACTGCAGCAAGTACGCCTCCGCTGGCCGGTTTATCGCGCGCCTTGCAGCTGAACCTTTTTGAGCGGCCTGAAAACAGAATTTTTCAACACCCTAACAAGTCTAATTATCCGGTATCATTCCGAACAGGGTAGATGGGACTCGTCTATCGCAGCCCAATTGACTCGGCTCCCCCAGTTCCGATGAGCGGATGGCTTAGTTTCGGGCTCATTGTCCAGAGTACCCGAAGGAACGATGACCTGCTCGCCGTTGCGAGACCGATGAGGCACGGGGCAATTGCAGCGCGTACAGATCTGTCTCGCAAAACTTCTTGCTTCTGGAAGATCGTACCGCGAGATTAGTTCCTCTCCTGAGATCCAGCGAAACTGATCCGGAGTCACCGCGATATTCGTCGATCGCACGCCACCCGTTGCCTTCCTGCAGCGGGAGCAATAGCAGTGGGCAAATCTGACAAATGGAGGCCTCACCTCATAGCGGACCGATTTGCAAAGACAACTTCCTCGAAGAACTTGATCGGACATCTCTTCCTCCTTGCCTGACTGTCAATAGGCAGCTACTTGAACACTCCCTCGCGCTCCAGCTCTTGTAAGGCCCGCAGATCGACGAAGTCTTCGAACTTGCTCGACTTGACCTTGGGTTCTTTACTTAGCTCATCCAATACGGTCTGAATTCCCGCCGGTGTCGGAAAGGGCCGACGATCGAGCACTCGGATGCTCCGCGTCGTGGCGTAGTCCACTGTCTCGGCATCGTCGGTTCTCAGGGCCGCGCGGACTGCTGCTTTGGCGGCTGTCTGATCGGTCTGCAACGCGCGGATGGATTCGGACATGCTCTTGATCAGGGCCTTGACTGTTTTCGGATTGCGCTCGATGTACTGGCCCATCATGTTGAGTGAAAGAAATGGATACTCAATCTTCGAGTCGCTGAGATCGACGATAATGTTCAACCCTTCTTTCTTCGCCCTGGGGACAAAGTCGGCCGCCATGATCGTGCCATCCACGGTCCCGCCTATAATGGCTAAAATTCGCGCGGACGAATTGCCGATTTGCAGGATGGTGACATCCTTGTCCGGATCCAAGCCGCCCTCTTTAAGGACGAGATTGGTCTGGAAGTGGGAGCCGGAGCCAAAGCGGCTGACCGCGACTTTTTTGCCCTTCAGTTGCTTGAGCGAAGTGATGCCCGGGGCGGTGAGATAAACATGATTGAATCGGTTCGCGACGACGGCCGCGATGCGCATGTCCACGCCGCGCAACTTCGCCAACATCGCCTCCGAGCCCTGGGAAAACGCCACATCGAAGGTGCCGCCGATGAGGCCCTGGTGTAATAACGAGCCGCTGTTCACATACACGATTTCCAAGTCGAGGCCGTTTTTGCGGAATATACCCATGCGGCGACCCATCTCCACGACGTAATTGGTGATGCCCGTGCCGCTGTAGCCAAGGCGCATTTTCTCCAACGTCTGAGCGGCGGCGATATCGGCGCAAGCCACCGACACTATTAAGACCATTACCAACAAACCTCGGCACCGAATCGATGTTTTTCGCATCCTATGCTCCTAATCTATTCCGGCCATCGCTTGATCGAGTGCATCATAGAAGTTCCGAACACGCCAGCTTCTCAAAACCACACCCGCGACCGGATCCCGGGCCTCACGAGGCAAACTTAGTGGAAAACCTTAGCGGGCGTCAAGATGAAAAAAGCCCGACCAGACACCATTACATACTACATTTCAGGTACCCCGAGTCAGAGCGACTCTGGTGCTCTCACTTGACGCTAGCCTTCCGTTTACCATATGAACGATTTCAGAAAGGAGACCCCATTGAAAATAGCCGACGTCGAAATCCTGGAGTTGCAAGATATCCCCGTCACACCGCCGCTATTCAAAGAGCCGGTGCGCGCGACCGTGCGTTTGCTGCAAGTCAAGACTGACGATGGCATCGTAGGCATCAGTCAAATCGGTGGATTCATGCATTCCGCCACAATGGCTTTCATCCGCCACGATCTCGCGCCTTTCTTGAAGGGAAAGGATCCTCTGGAAACCGAGCGGTTGATGCACCAGATGATGTGGAAATTCAATACTCGAGCGCACGGTGGAGTTTGGAATTTCGCAGTGAGCGCGATCGATGTGGCGCTCTGGGATATCAAAGGAAAATTTTATAACACGCCCGTCTGGCGTTTACTGGGCGCCGCGCAAAAATCGCTTCCGGCCTACATCACCTTCGGACTGCGAGCCTATTCGAGGGACGACCTGGCCGAAGCAGCTAAGTATTGGGTCGCCAAAGGTGAAACGCGTCTCAAAATCCAAGTAGGCCGATTGAACATTCACGGCCAGATAGATGCCTCCGGCGCCGGCGCCGAGCACCGTGAGGACAATCCAGCGGAGGATGAGGCCCGAGTCAGAGCGGTGCGAGAAGCCGTCGGGGAGAGGATCGAGCTGATGGTGGATGCGAACTGCCTTATGAAATACGACGCCGCGCTCAGATGGTGCAAACGACTTGAGCCCTACAACTTGATGTGGTTTGAAGAGCCCATCGTGCACAATGATCGAAAGCTCCTGGCGGAGTTGCGCAAACAGACCAGCATTCCGATCGCGGCGGGACAGTGGGATAACTTTTTCACTCTATGCGAATTGGTCAAGGAAAGGGCGGTTGATTTTTTGAACATTCATGTTCTTTCAGTCGGTGGCTTCACAATGGGGATGAAAGCCGCCGGGGTGGCCCAGGCCTTCAATCTTCCGGTCGGTAACGGCGACCATTTTGATCTTCACCTGCAGGCCGCCGTTCCCAACGGATGGCGCGCCGAATTTCACGTAAACAACTGGTTGACGTGGAACGCGCTCTACAAAGAAGTGCCGGAGCCGGTCGGTGGGTGGGTCACTTTAAGTGAACGGCCGGGCCTGGGATTGGAACTCAATCCCGATGCTGTGAAGGAGTATCGGGCCAAGTAACTGAGAATGGTTTCAATCTTAGTTGCCCAGTAGCTTCTTCGCGCGCTCGAGAACCTCCGGGGGGGCATCGAAAATTTCTTTCACCAGCGATTCCAGCTCTTCTCCGGAAGTTGCTTCCACGTCCATCCGGCTCTTTTTCGCCTCGGCGAGGAGCTCGGGATCCTTCAAGGCCTTGGCATAGGCTTCGCGCAGGATTTTGACTCTTTCCGGAGGGGTGCCGGGGGTCACGATCATCGGACGACCAAAATCTCCCGCGGCCAGGACAACCTGCGCAACGCGGCGGCTATTTGCCGGCACCTTGTATTGATCGAAGATCTCGTGCGTCGTAGGCACCTCGTTCGCCCGCGAATCTCTCTTGCGCGAGGTCTGGATGATATGCCGGTCGAAACCCTTCTTGTGCCACGTATCAAAGGGTTCGCGGCCAAAGTGGGCGGAAGTGCTATGGGAGCGGCAAACCACCTCCCCCTTTTCCACCGCCAAATCGATTTCAGTACCTCCGGGATACCCCAGGACGGTATTGAATTTTGCCCCGACGGTCTCTTCCAATACCTTGGACAGGATGTAATCGCTGCTCGCCGTTCCGGTTGCGCCGCACTTGGGCGGCTCCTTCGCCTTGATGATATCGGCGATAGATCCGTAGGGAGTATCGGCCCGCATGTACATGATCGTGGACTCAACCGCGGGAGAGCCGATCCAGTGGAATTTGCGCAGGTCGAACTGGACCTCCTTGCGCCCCGCAAGCTGGTCGACGTAGACGCCGTTGATGGGCATCGCGACCGTGAGACCGTCGGGCTTTGCCACGTTAAAGACATGGTTGACGGCGATCACGGATCCGGCGCCGGCCATGTTCTGAGCAATGATTTCAGGGTGACCGGGAATATACTTGCCCATGTGTCTGGCAAAGAGCCGGGCCCACCGGTCATAAAATCCACCCGCTGTGGAGCCCACCATGATGCGAATCGTCTTTCCTTTGTAGAAGGGTTCGGCTTGCGCCCTGAGTTCAGTCGAAATGCCCAGAAAGATAATTGAAAGGTAGAAAATAAGCGTAAGCGCTAAACCTCGCTCTTTCATGACGCTCTCCTTTCGGTGAGTTGATCTCCTACAGCGAAAAGAATTCAAGACAATACGTGACGACTTCCGCCCGGTGTTGCGACTATATCCTTGAAGCTTGACTTGTCAAGGTCGCGTAAAGGGCCGGTGTGGACTTGACATTACTTCTCTTCTCCTCGCCGCCCAAATTCGCGTTCAAAAAAAAGCCCGGCTGGGGAGTGAACCCGATCCGGGCTAATGAAAACGAATCAAAGACAGGTTTTACTTCGACACGACTTTAATGTTGATTGTCGCGGATAGTTCCTTGCCGTAGGAGCGATGGAGGCCGTCCGCAAACTGGAGCGTGAGTTTATAGGCACCCGGAGGCAACTCTAGAACAGCTTCCGTCTGTCCTTTCCCGAAGTGCCTGTGAGTATCGTCCGTCGGGACCACCTGACCCGGAGGCATGAAGTCTTTGTTGATCAAAATATGGTGATGTCCTGTGCCTTCAACAACCCCATCTGCCGGCTTGATTTCCATCCCTTCCACGCCCATGACCACCTTTACCGGTCCCTTGATCTCTGCGCCGTCTTTGGGCTCTATAAAAAACACTCTACCCTTGGGTTTCTCTTCCTTCTTACATCCGATGACGACCAAGAGTGTAACCATGCAAACCGTTAGCAAATTTATTCGATTTATCACGCGCATACTTCACCTCCTTTGCTGGTTAGTGTTCTCCCCTAAAAGCCAAACGATAAGAAGCTGTTACTTCTGGTATCGCCAAGCTGCCGCACTCGAATCCGACTAGGACGGGACCGTCCCTTGCACTCGATTTCGACCCGTTATTCTTGGTTGTAGCTTAGGCTGCGAAGAAGGCGAGCGCGCGTGCCTCGATGCTCTGGCGCGGCGGGGCATCCGGCGGCGAAGCTGGATCTTTGAACGAAGTATGCGGCGTGAACCGCGCGCGGCCGTCCTTTTCCGAGTCGAACACCTTGAACACCAGCGCCTCGTCCCGCCGCATCTCGGGAAAATAGAACCAACGGTGCGCCGGGTTGTAGCGCAGGCGATAGGTCTGCCCTACGCGATGCGGGTAGCGGCGCTCGGCGACCATCAGGTCCTCCGGCGCGATGCTCCGCGCATCGGCGAGCGCGAGCGGATTGGCCCGGATCGGTTTATTGATCGCCCGCCATACCTGGATGATCGCGAAGCGGCGCTTCAGGAGCGTCTCGGCCTCCTCCGGCAGGAGATCGCGCACCCGTTGCGGCCCCGACCATTCGGTGTAGTCGTTGTGCGCGGACAGCACCGGCTCGCGGATCAGCCGCGCCTCCCGCTCCGACTCGTCCCCCGAGCGCAGCGTATGGTCGAACACCACCACCCGACCGGCGCCTGAAACCATCTTGATCAATTGCTCAACCTCCGGGTAGTACACCGACTCCAACTGCTGCGTGTCGAAAAAGTCCGTCACCGCCGTCTTGTGCCCGACGAAGACGAAGCCGTTCTCCTCGAGCGAGAACCGGTCTGCGAGCGGCCGCCCGTTCTGGATGCTCATCCGCCGGCGATCCTCCGTGCCGCTCCTGCGGCGGCGAATATTGTTGGGGCCAAAGGTTTCGTTGACGAGCTTCTCGCCGGTGTCTGCCGTATAGGGCATCTCGACGGTCAACGCTTCACTGACAAGCTGGTCTGGGTTCGCTTGATTCATGTCAAATCCCCCTGGAAGACAGAGTATTCTTGCTCCGGAGGCAAATCAAGGCGAGGTTAAATACAGAAGCAGAGCTCCGGTTCGCCCGCCGAAGTAATCCCGGCTTCTTGTCGTGATCCTTCACTTCGCGACCGGATCGGGGCAAAGCTGGAATTTCACGGCTTTCAGCAGCTTCCTTTGCCGCCTTCGAGGTTAATCTACTCCTATGAAACGGTTGAACCCTTTCTCTGCTTTATGGACTTCCCCAGCGCGATCAAAAACATGACGCTCTTGCCTGCGGCATGGGGAGAGAAGAATTCGGTCACGTCGTCATCGAAAAAGGTGAGTCCGGAGGCGCCGAGGCGCTGAGCATAGGCCGCAAGGTAAAGTTTTCCGCCCATGATGGCGGCCTCGAGCTGAGCCGCGCGGTAGCCGCGATTTCCGAAACGCTCCAGAACGCGATTGAGATCCGCCAGAAAATACACGTTGACGCTGCAATCCGCAGGAATCTCTTGGCCTAAGCCTAGATATCCGGCCTCGCGCCGAAAGTTACCTTCTTTCAGCAGCTCGAGCGCGCGCTCATTCTTGCGATAAACATAAGCGCCCGGCGCGAGATCGTCCACTGCGTGCACAATCAGATAGAGATCGTTGAGCGGCGTTCTCTCTGGCGAGATAAAATCAGTTGCAATGCCCCGGGTCGCTCGATCCAGCATGGTTGATAACTGACTAAAGCTGATCGCTTCCCGCGCAAATTGGCGGGTCGAGCCTCGCCGCTGGACAACCTCCTCGATCGTATCCCGAGTAATCTCATCGTCACCCAAGGGTCGAAGCGCAACCGAACGCTCTTCTGTAACGGCACTTGGACTTGTCACGATCACCGGGGAGGTTGCCAAAACCTGCTGGCGCCAGTCAACTACCTCTTGTTCGCTCTCCAACGATGATGCTTCGTGCATGGCCCGGATCGCGGGATAATCGACCTCTTGCTTGGAAAGCGGCATCGTCTCAAACGTTAGCGGCTCGACCACCGGCAAGTGCCCAGTATGGCTCGCGGGGCCTTTTCCCAAACTCACCAGACTGAGCGCACCCTCGCGCATCGTGTCCAAACCAAGGAGCCGGCTCACCGCGAGGTCTTCGAACCCGATAATGACCCGTGCCGGCACATGACGCGCAGCAGCGGCCGCCAACAAATTGGCCAGAAGGGTGCCGTTGTCCCAATAACAATGGCGGTAGGCTCGGGCTTGATATTTCCAGGCATTGCGCCAGTAGGTCGAACCGGAGACCACGATCACAGGGGCTTCGGCTAAAGCCGGTTCATTGCCGCTCGCCCCTACTAGAACAGCGCGGTAGTCACCCTCGCGCAATTTGCGCAAAGCGAAATCGTGCGGCCCGAAGTGATAGATCCCTGCCGCTAAATCCGGCAGATCGCCACAGATGCAATACAAATCGATGTGATAGAGCGCGCCGGTGCAGGCTGCGGCCCGAAAGAGTATCTCGCCTCCGGGATACCTTCTGCGTTTGGTGACGCCCGCAGAGAGATAGAAAATCTCCGCCAGTGTTTGGATTGAAGGAATAACCTGAAGGTCGGTCCGGGTTTCCGGAATCGAGATCGCCCCAAGCGCCGCCATCCCCGAGGAGGACAGGTGCTGCGGTAAAGGGATCGGCTCGAGCTTGGAATAAACTTTAAAGGAAATCGGCTGGTTCTCCCAGTCGAGGTAATGCTGATTGGTGCGAATGCTTTGGTAGGAGTGCTTGGTTCCATCATGATAAACCCAAGTGGCCTGAAGATTGTGGTTTCCCATGGCATCATTTCTGTGAAGAACAGTAGCAGGTGTGCTTTTTTTTATTCTTCCAGCAACCCGTGATCCGTTTCTCCTTCAAGATAGCCACATTAACTATATTCATGACCGTAGTATAGTCACCAAATAGTCGTGCTGTCGAATCCTCCCGGCACTCTGGACGTAACACCTCCTGCGAGAGTTTGGTCACAGCCTTGAGTTGGCCCTCACAAATAGCCGTCTGTTTAACCCGAGGGAATTCGAGCGTCAAATGGAAACCCGTGAGACAATGGGAAAAACGGAAATATGGCAGAAATTTTGATGCTGAAAAAAAGAAGGGCTCCCCTTCCGGAAGGGAAGCCCTTTCTTCGCGCTTCTCGCGCATAAAATAAATTTATTCTCGTTCGGCTGCCCGCCTGTCGCTACGAGCTAAGTACTCAGCGCTACAGCTGCCTCGGACTCTTCCGAGTCGATGAAGTCAATCCCCCCTTCTTGCTGGTCGCCACAACGACCTTCGTGCCTCAGGCACTAAAGTTGGGGCTACTTCACGGCAAGTTCATGCGCTTCGAGCACCGCCAGCTGACAGCGGGCTATTTTAGCCAGGTGGAGTCACCTCGTTCATAGTACAACCTCCGCCATTAAGTTAAGGGCGTCTTGACGTGCGCGCTTCGTCCGCCCTTTGCGCTCTTTAGGAGGATCGAGCGCTAATTATCTCTATATACCTAAGAATTGTCTTGTCAAGACGGTGAACCTCTTCAATTCGAGAATCATCCTAGCAAATCGAAAGCCGCGTTCGCGACCGTGGATAGCGGTTCATCATGGTCAATCGGATTGTACTTTGCAGAGCAATCACGTACAGTGATCGTTGCTTATCCCCTCTCGGAAAGTGAGATCCTCAAGCCCCGAGATTTCCAGAGCTGGGCGGCAAACCAGGGAGGTAACTATGACCGGCCGTGAAGTGATTGACAAGAACCAAGCGATTCTGAGACAGATCATTCGCAGCATCGACAAAAAGCTCGACTATAGCGTGATCGATGTCAGCGACGGACCCCGATTCGCCCTTAAGCTGACCCTGCGAGGTCGAGAAGCGACTGTTTCGGTCTCCCTTGAGGATTTAAAATTGGCTGCGGAAAATGCCGTGCGCAAGAATGCTGTCCGGCAGAAGATCAAGAGCACCCATGACCACATGATGGACAGCCACGTCTCGGACGTCATGGGGAACAAAGTCGCCAGGATGATCAAAGCATCCGCCGGCGCCCAGGAGAGCTTCCAGCGCTCTTCTTTTCAGCGTTCCCCTAGAAGATAAAGAACGCCCGCAGCCTTTCGCCTCACGCCTCTCTTATTTTTCTCGCAAAACTTTTTCCAGCGGTCCGTTTTCACGGAACGGACCCGGCCAGCCCAGATATTCCTTGAACTCGGGGCGCTGCCTCAGCAAGTCCTTCACTACGTTTTCGATCCCCTTATCCGGCACAACGGGAGCCCGCTTGAAGAGCCGCGCATAGGCGGCGACCGACTTTTTGACAATCACAGGATCTTTTTCGCGCAGCCATTTGGAAAAGGATTTCTCGGCGATGTCGTGATCTTTTTTGATCAGGTGAATAGCCGCCACATAGGCCTTGAGGAAATGCTCGGTCGTTTTGGGCTCTCTTCTAATATAGGCGCGGCTGCTGGTGACGCACGAGGAAGGATAGACCAGATCCGTTTTGCTGAGGTCGACAAGCACGGGCCAGCCCCGCTCCAAAAAAGGGATCGCGTAGCGCGTTGTGAGAGCCGCGGCCTGAATGCGGCCCGTTTCCAGTGCGGCGACCATTTCCGGGCCGGCGCCCAACTGCATAATGATGAGATCTCGATCCGGGTCGAGCCCGACGTGCTTTAGCGCCGACCTTAGGTAGAAATGGGTGCTCGACCCGTAGCGCGTCACGCCGCTTGCTTGGCCCTTGAGGTCCATCGCAGATTTGATTTCAGGCCGCGTGATCAAGTAAACGGGATCCGCGTCAATCGGGCAGGCGAGCAAGACGACGTCGCCTCCGGACGCCCGCGCAGCCACCACCGACTCCGCGCCCACTCCCGAAAACGGCAGATCATTGGTGATAATCGCCAAGGTGATCAACGAGCCGCCCCGAATCTGCACCGGCTCGACGTTTAGACCGTGCTGGGCGAAAAGCCCGGCATCTTTTGCGACCCATACCGGGAGATGGGCAGGCGAAGCCGTGGTTCCGTAGTAGATGCGCTTCATTTCCTGCGCGTCCGCTCGCTGACTCAGAAGGAGCAGAGCGCAATAGAGCGCGATCAAAAATTGACAGCTCGTTGAAAAAGGCCGTCCCTTATCCGTCATCCCTCATCCTTTAATCAAACACGCCTCGCATCTGAACCTTTTTTGATCGGTCTGAAAACAGGCTTTTCTACGAGACTTAAAGCGAGCCCTTGGTCGTCGGCGAGAATTGATCCACTCCCGGTGCCTGCGAGGAAGGATAGCATCTCAGGCCCCCAAACATCTATGCCCCTCGGAGCAAAAGCCGACGTGGCCTTCTGGGCAGCCGCAGCCCCGGCCGCGATCAGCCGCGGAAGAACCCTACCCTTTCCGGTCGAGGTTAGCAGCGCCGTCCCAGCGCGAAGACCGCTATCTCTCGAAAAAAGACTTTGCCCAATTCTTTGAATCCCTGGCGGAGATAGAACGGTACCGGATCGGCGCCGCAGTAGAGGTGAACCCCGGGAATCACAGCGCCACGGAGATCGCCGATGAACGCCTCGATCAACTTCGCCCCCACTCCCCGCCTGCGCCAGGCTGCCTCGACATTCATATGGAGATGAGCCGGGTAGTCCCGGTAGAGCATCCGGCGGAACTCTCTTGGAAAGATCCCATCCGGCTGCATCTCGAGGCCGAAAAACTGTCTTACGAACGTGCGCGCGTCTGGATTCCATGAATAGCGCCCGCGGATAACATCGATCAGGAGCGGCAAGGCAAACCTCCAAAGCCAACTCCTTGCAAATGCGCGACTGTCGGGACAGCCGGTTAGATAGCCAATGACCAGGCCTCCGGCTTGAGCCGCGTAAGTCCACTGCGGAAAAATTTTTTGGTAGGGTTCGACCCAAAGCCGAGGGAAGAACGGCCAACGCTCAGCGGAGATCGGCTGACCGTTGTTTCCAGTCCGGCAACAAATCTCACGAACGGCGCGCCACTCAGCTTCCAGGTTCGATGACAGCCGCTTCACCGTGAACGGTTTGTGAAGCATCGGGCTCGCAAAGCGGACCGAATCGCCGTTGAGGAGCACTCCCTGACTCTCATCCGGGTCTCCCGTAGAGACGGTCGACGAAGCCGCTCTTTTTGATCTCCTCCATGAGGCTCGTATCCATAAAGTCCTCCGCACGGCTGCCGCGAGCCTTGGGATTGAGAAGTGAATCCAGCGCGGTCTGTATCCCACTGGCCTCCGGCACCGGGTACTCGCGCATCGACTTTGCAAGCCTTTCGTAAAGCTGGCGGGCCCCCTCGGCATCGCTGGTGTTTTCCTTGAGCACTGCGAGCGCGATGTCCGGCTTCGTCTTGAATGTGTAGATGCCCTCGGTCAAAGCTTCCAGAAAACGGCGCACAGCGTCTCTCTGAGTTTTCAGTAGCGAGCCCGCTACCACCACCCCATAATTCGCATAGTCCATCGGAAGCTCGGAGAGATCGGCGAGCACCCGGCAGCATCCAGTCTCCAGAATCTTTTGGACTTGAGTGGAACTCACGAGCGCGGCATCCATGTGGCCGGCAACCAGAGCGGCGATTCGCGTCGGGGTATTGCCGGATTGGAAGAAGCTTACATCTTTGTCCGGATCGATCTTCCAGTAGCGCAGCGCGACGCGCGTGATGATGTCCGAGCCGGAGCCGAAGCGGCTGATGGTTACTCGCTTCCCTTTGAGATCCGCGGGCGTCTTTATGATGTTGCGGACGACGAAGAAGGGTTCCAGCCGGTTGATCATGACCGCAACGACCCTGAGATCCTTCGCGCCGGCTACGCCCAGGTTGAGCATCGCCGTTACATCGAACCCGGCTAGAGCGATATCGCCCGAGGAAAGCGTCTGCGCCATCAAAGTCCCACTCGTGAGATAGATGGGCCTTACATCGACGCCATGCTTGCGCCAGAGACCGGAGCGCTCAACTACTTTGAGCAGATCGGAGCCGATACCGGCGCCGCTATAGCCCAATTTTAGGATAGGCTGAGCCTGCACCCATGGAACTCCTGGATCTCCTAATAGAAGCAGTGCAAGCAGAACGAGTCCGATCTTTTTCGTCACACTTACCCCTCAGCTCGTAAAGCTTAAACCCGATGCGAGATTCGTTTTGAAGTATGTCGAAGTTATGCGAAACCTTAGGCGAGTGTCAAACAATGTAGAAGCGGGCGTTGACTTAGTGTCCTATACGGCGATTCTCAACAAGAGGAGGATGAGACGAGACCCGGATCCAAAAAATCTACTATCGTCCTTGCAGATCCTTTAAAAAAGATTGTGCCTCCCGATTTGCCGGATCGACTCTTAAAGCATCCTGCACGGCCTGCCAGGCTTTGGGAAACTCGCCATTCCTGAAAAATGCTTTGGCGAGCCCGAAACTAGCGTCAAAATCATTCGGCGATAACTTTACTGCCTCGGCATAGGCGGTAATAGCCTGCGACACATTTCCTCTGGACAGCGAGTCTCCGCCGTGGGCAACCAGCGTCTTCACCATCTCATTTCTGCCTCTTCCAGATGTCGGTTGTAACTCAAGGACCTCCCTGAGATAACCAATTGAAGAGCTAAAATTCCCTATCTTAAAATCTTCCATAGCCGCAGAAAAAAGAGCGTCCAGTAGGAAATCGAAAGCTTGGTTCTTCGTTTCTTCCGGCGACAGCCTGTAAGCTGTCCGCAAAGGCGAAATAGCCTGGCGCCACCTCTTTAAGCTGACATAAGAGCGGCCCAGATAGAGATAGGCCCGGCCAAAATTCGGGTCGAGCTCCGTCGCTTTCTGAAATCGGGGGATGGCTTCCTCGTACCGACCTCGGTTAAACAGCGAAAGTCCCTCGTCAAACTCAGATTGCGCTCCAGGAAATAGGGTTGGCAACACGGCGCAAGAACTGAGGAGGAAAGACACGGCAAGCAGCGACAGTAATTTTTTCTTTGTTCGCATGAACTTAGTACCTCGGCTAATCGTTTTCTCAGATGATCAGCGCAAATTCCTTCACGCTCATGTCACAGGAAACAGGTTATGGGCGAGGATGAACTTGTCTAAGAACCAACTGCCGCGCAAACGGGATCAACTATTTCTTCTTAGCATCCGTTTTTTTGGTATCCGCTTTCTTCGGTTCGCCTTTAGCTTCGATGCTCACAGCTTTCATGCGGTAATGAACTGTGACTTTGCTGCCAACCTTGAGGTCGCCCGTCACCTTGGTGTCCTTATCCCGAGCGATTTCCCATTTCTCGCTGCCCTTTTGGACGGTAATGATGTCATCCTTGAGGTCTGTGATCGGCCCGGTCACCTGATAGCTTCTTGGCTCGGCGGCAAAAGTGAGCGAGGCGCTCAGTAAAAGCGTGCCAATGGTTGCTGTCCAATACTTCATGGTATCCTCCTTTTTTGAGTTTAATTCTTGTATGTGGCAACGGGCTGGGTACTCCTGTTAGACGGCGCGGGATCCTCTGATATTCAGAGAGCCTGCTATAACGATCGGCACATCGAAAACAGCATCACGCCCGCGGCACGGCCGCGCATGGCCTTACAATCAAGGCCGCCGAATGCGCGAATCAACGCCGCTTGCCCAGGACCGAGCCAAGCACTCCGCGGAGAATCTCGCGCCCGACTCGGGAGCCCACTGCGCGGGCGGCGCTCTTCGCAGCGGCCTCAATCATGCCTTCCCGGTGGCCGCCTCGCGGGCCGGTCCGTCCGAGCAGGATGCCGCCGATCGTGTCCATTACGCTGCCCTCGCCGGCCTGCTGCGCTGCTCCTGCCAGTGTCTGCCCACCTGCGCGACCCTGGAGTTTCTCGTGCGCCGACTCTCGGTCAACCGCCTGCTCGTAGTGCCCGAAGATCACCGATTGCTTGATGATCGCCTGGCGCGCGGCTGCGTCGATCGCACCGATCTTGCTTGATGGCGGCAGGACGTAGGCGCGCTCAACCACGCTCGGACTGCCTTTCGCGTCAAGAAACGATACAAGCCCCTCCCCGACAGCGAGTTCGGTGATCGCCTTCTCGACGTCGAGCTTCGGGTTCGCGCGGAACGTTTCGGCAGCGGCTTTCACCGCTTTTTGATCTTTTGGGGTGAACGCGCGCAGCGCGTGCTGCACGCGGTTGCCGAGTTGGCCGAGAACATCCTCCGGAACATCCAGCGGATTCTGGGTCACAAAGTATACGCCCACTCCCTTTGATCGGATTAATCGCACGACTTGTTCGATCTTCTCGAGTAGCGCCTTCGGCGCGTCGTTGAACAAAAGATGCGCCTCGTCGAAGAAGAAAACGAGCTTCGGCTTGTCCGGGTCGCCGACCTCCGGCAGATTCTCGAACAGCTCCGAGAGCATCCACAGAAGGAAGGTCGAGTAAAGCTTGGGCGCGTTGTAGAGCCTGTCGGCAGCGAGGATGTTGATCACGCCCCTGCCCTGTGCATCCGTCTGCATCAAGTCAGCGATATCGAGCGTCGGCTCCCCGAAGAACTGCTCTGCGCCTTGATGCTCGAGACCGAGCAGCCCGCGCTGGATCGCCCCAATCGAGGCGGCGGAAACGTTGCCATACTGAGTCTGGAACTGCTTCGCGTTGTCCGCGACGAACTGGAGCATCGCGCGAAGGTCCTTCAGGTCGAGCAGCAGCAGCGCGTTGTCATCGGCGACCTTGAACACGAGGGTAAGCACACCCTGTTGCGTTTCGTTGAGGTTCAGCATGCGGCCAAGAAGCAGCGGCCCCATCTCCGAAATCGTGGCGCGCACGGGATGCCCTTTCTCGGCGAACACGTCCCAGAACACGACCGGGCAACCTTCGAACGACGGATCCTTGATTTTCAGAAGGTCGAACCGTTCTTTTAGTTTGGGGTTGAACGCGCCAGGCTGTGAGAGACCCGAAAGGTCACCTTTCACATCCGCCATGAAAACAGGCACTCCGAGGCGCGAGAGGCGCTCGGCGATGACCTGAAGCGTAACTGTCTTTCCCGTACCCGTGGCGCCGGCGATCAAGCCGTGGCGGTTGGCGAGTCCGGGCAGTAACGCGAGCTCCTTCAAACCAGATTTAGCAACGACGATCGGTTCGGCCATGACGGGATCTTCTAGTGAATGGTCATTCTTGATGGCAAACTTCAAATTGCAAAGTGCAAAGGTTAAAATGAAGAGATCGCAAGTCTTGCACGTTTTTCAATTTGCGGTTTACACTTTGCATTTTGCAATCATGTGGCCGCCAATCAATATTCCTTCTCCGCCTCTTCCTCCACCCAACGCCCGTGCTCCAGGACTTCCACTCCATGTTTCGTCGCTACCCAACGCGCCGGCTGGTATATCTTTTTTTTGGGAGCTACCTTAGTTTGAGTTGGAGCAGTCTGCTGCTGCGTTTGCTCGATCGTGACTGAAAACTCCCGGTCATCCACGACAATAACCTTAGGACCTCGAACATTTTTTCGCGCGGGAGAACCATGAATTTGAGAGCGCGCGGGCCCGTTGTCGCGCTGCAGGAACGGACCCGATGGAGCGCCGACTTGCGCAGACGAGCGGCCAACTCTTCTTTCGCCGGATCCCTGGCTCGGAGAAAAGGATGCGTCTCCTCCAAGCGACCATTGAGGCCAGGCCAAAGCAGCCAAAATAAAGGTTGCCAGCGCGAGGAAGTTCTTGTCGTTCATTGCTTCGAAGACGTGCGCATACCAAAATAAGCCAATTGGATGACAGCCGTCAAGATGGAAAGGGTGAAAACGGAAAGCTGAAAAATGAAATGGTTGTTCTCTATGATTCGTATCTTTGATAATAAGAAAAGGAAAATTTGGATACGGGAGTTAAGGAGGGACAATGCTGGACTTTCTTAGAGCGAGTCATCCATTCGAATTCCACGTTCTTAGGCTTGCCGCCGAAGCGCAGCACGGAGGTGGGGATATTTTCGAGATCGGCCGGCTGTGCCGCAACCTTGAGCCGGACGACCGAGATGGCTGGGAGCGGGGCTGGCTCGATTTAGCCGAGCAAACGGAAGCTAGAGCCATCGATGCGCTCCATGCGGGTCATCAAGAGACCGCCATGCAGAAGTTCTTTCACGCCAACCAATATTACCGCATGTCCGACGTGCTCCTTACCGCAGCCGATATCGCGAAGAAGAGGCAGCGCTTTCTCAAATCACAGCAGAACTTCCGCGCCGCCGCCCGGCTCCACGCGCCGCCCATCGACGTGATCACCGTCCGCTGCGGCGACGAAGAGTATGACGGTTATTTCTGCCATCCGGCAGATCCGAAGCTGGGTCCTTGGCCGGCGGTCTTCTTCATCGGAGGAGCCGACGCCTTCGCGGAGGAGATATTTTTTTCCGGCCGCCAGATCATGAGCCGGGGCTGGGCGCTGCTGCTGGTTGACACACCCGGCCGGGGATCATCGCATTATCTCAAGGGCATTCCCACGCGCGCTGACTACGAGGTTCCGGCCAAGGCCTGCATCGACTATCTAATCTCCCGTCCCGAAATCGATCCGAGAAGGATCGCCGTTATGGGAATCAGCATGGCGGGATACTATGCCCCGCGCGCCGCGGCTTTTGATCCCAGGATCAAGGCGCTGGTCTGCTGGTCCGGCTGCTACAGCGTGCTGGAAGACCTCTATCTCTTTTGCAAGCACCTGCAGCCAACCGTGCAGCGCATCCTGGGAGGAGTCGCGGACGCCGAGGCGCGGGAGCAACTCAAGGCCTTTACTCTGGAAGGCGCGGCGCGAAACATCACATGCCCGACTTTGATCACGCATGGCGCCGAAGATCGCCTCATGCGCGTCGAGGGAGCCAAGCGGCTGTTCGAAGAGCTTGGGAGCGCCGACAAGACGTTGAAGATTTACGACGATGTTAAGACTGGCGGCACAATCCACTGCAGCCACGACTATTGGGACTACAACTTACCGTTCATGCTGGACTGGCTGGAAGATCGGCTGTGACTGCGCGCCTCCAAGCCGTAGGATTCGTCGTGCCAATCGCTGAGAATTTTACGGAGATCTGGCACCTCCACGGGGCAAGCTCGTTTCCCCCTTCCTACCTAAGCGAGGGAGACGAGACTCACGGGCGTGGGCACAGGAGCGTGAAGGTTCCGGCAGGCCGCGACCGTCGGAGTAACTACCCTATGGGGTTGGCGTGGGTGGCCCTCAAGGCACTGGCCTATTGACCACGGCCGGAAGGCTCGTCCCCGAGCATCGCTTTACTATCCCTCTTCGAATCCAAACAACTTTCTTGCGTTCTGATAGTAGATCTTTTCTTTATCCTTTTTCGGGATGTCGAGCCCGTCCATGGCTTCCAAGGTCATCGGATAGAACTGATCGTCCCGGCCTCCTCGGCCGTGAGGATAGTCGGAGCCGAAGAGAATCTGCTCCGGGCCAACCGTGTCGCAGGCGAGCTTGATGAAAGCCGTTCGGATGGGGCCGGCGGTATCGTAGTAGATCTTCTTGAAGTACTCTTCCGGCTCCAGCTGGCACTCCGGTTTCCCCTCCCGCCAGTTAAGTCTATCGAGGTAGAGCAAAATCATTCCCCCGAGATGGGCGGCGATGAGTTTGAGCTTCGGGTAACGGTCGAAGATGCCGCTATATACGATTCGGGAAATAGCGAGCGTGGTGTCGGTAGGCCAGAGAATCTTTTGGTGCAGGGAATATTTATTCCAGTTCGCCTGGCAAGGCGCATTCGATGGATGGAGAAACAGCGGCTTTCCGGCCTCATCGATGCTATCCCAGAACGGCTTGAACTCAGGCTCATCGAGATATCGCCCCGCGAGGTTCGTCGGCAGTATCACGCCGTGCATGCCCAAATCTTCATAGCACCTGTGCAGCTCGCGCACGCAGTCGTCGATGTCGATCATAGGCAGCCTGGCAAACGCTTTGAACCGGCGCGGGTGCTTGGCATGAGCCTCGGCAAAGGAATCGTTGGTGATTTTGCACAGCTCCAGGGCTCTCGTCCGGTTGCCCCCATGCTCGATCCTCCCGGCGGTGTTGGAGAGAACGCCGATGTCGACATTATATTTGTCCATCACGTCCAGGTACTCCCCGTGGTCGAAAGCATGGAAGCCCACTCCCCTGACGTCGTTTTGGGCTTCGGGAACAAGATCGAGATATTTTCCGGGAAACGCGTGAAAGTGAGTGTCGATGATCATCGCTGCCTCCTGTCTTTCTTTCGACCGCCAGCCGTTCAGGGGCGCATGGCCGAAGAGCTGTTCACCGTGGCGTGTAGATTGCGGGCGAAATCGTTCGCCGCCTGAGTGTTCAGGGTGAAAGCGGATCTCGCGTACTCTTTCACGGCCTTCAACGCAGGGATGGGAGTCTTTTTCAACCGATCGACGAGACTCAAGACGGCCGAATCCAGCTCTCCCGCGGGAACGATGTCGCTCACGAGGCCAAAGAAAAGTGCCTTTTGCGCATCGATTTCCTGGGTCGAGTAGACCATGTAGGTCGCGGCTTTGCGCTGTACGCGATCCACTAAAGCGGACATGGCGATCGTCGGCATGATGTTGTGCGCCATCTCTGGCAGCTGAAAGCGAGCCTTGTCGCTCGCGATGGTAATGTCGCAGAGCGCTGCCAGCGCGCAGCCGAGGCCGACGGCCCGGCCTTGGACGACTCCGACGATCGGCACCTTCGAGCGCCGGAAAGCATCGTAGAGATTGAAAATGGTTTCGCTCCTGTCGCGCAAAGCATGGGCTTCGAGAACCGGTGCCGGCTGTCCCATCGCTTCGCGCCCCAAACAAAACTCTTCGCCCGCCGCTTTGAACAGGATCAGACGTGATTCCGTAGCGGCGGCATCGATCATATCGGCGAGCTGAGCCGCCATAGGATCGCTCAAACGGTTCCCGACTTGAGGCCGGTTGATAACGATCGTGGTGACGTCTCCATCTCTCTCTTTCAGTATTGGCTCTGCCATTTGCTTTCCCTCCGTGTTGGATTCCTTGACTCTAGCCACATTGGAAATCGGACCCTGCGAACATATGCAGATTGACTAGGAAGCGTCAACACCGTTTTTTGATTTTACATTCTTACACTCCGAAATGTGAGAATTTATCTAATTTATCTCTAACATTTTATGCTGCCACCCGTTGTGACAAAAAAACGTTATCGCGCCAAGCAACCAGCGAAACAAATCCGAAATCCGAATATCGAAATCCGAAACAAACCCAGAGACAAATAAATCTCAAATCGGGAAAAATCCAAAACACCGAATCGAAGGAAGCTTGTTTGGAATTTTATATATTTTAGTCATTTGAAATTGTTTCGAATTTCGTGCTTCGAATTTCGAATTTGACATGGCTCGCGCAAAGGCGCGAAGGACGCCAAGGAATGATCCAGACTTCGTGTGCTTCGTGCTCTTCGTGGTGAGAGGGTTTTACAATTTTCGCGATGACAGCAAATGCAATTGTTGACAGCAAGATGGAATTTCGGAATAAATCGGTGACCGAGCAGGAAGTTGGCGGTTGACGCGTGGATTTCCAGAACAAGTCCCACTATGAGCAGAAAGGACAGCGTTTTTTCTATGGCTGGTACATCGTCGGGGTCGGAATTCTTACCCAAATCGCGGGCGTCTTTTCTCTATCCAGCACCCTCAGCGTCTTCCTTAAGCCCGTTACCGAAGATTTAGGCGTCTCGCGCGGCGCGTTCTCCCTTGTCCGCACAGGAGAGATCCTGGTCAGCGCCGCAATCGCGCCTGTCATCGGACCTCTCATAGATCGCCACGGCGGCAGGTGGCTCATCGTCATCGGCACTGTGATCGCCAGCGCAGGCTATTTCCTCTTGAGCCAGGTGCAAGAATTCTGGCAGTTCTTCCTGCTCCGCTGCACTCTAGTCACCACGGGCGATACTTTGATGAGTTCCCTTGTCGTGACTGTGATCATATCGCGCTGGTTCATTCGGAAGCGAGGCAGGGCCATCGCTATTGCGAGCCTGGGGACGGGGGTCGCCAAGGTCAGCATGCCTCTCGTTGCCGCGTCGCTTTTCGTTTGGGTGGGTTGGCGCCAAACCTGGGCGGTCTTCGGGATTCTCGCCCTTGTATTGGTCATAGTACCCGCCATCGCATATATCCGAAGATCCCCCGAAGACATGGGGCTCCATCCCGACGGCGAGCCGACCGGCTCATCCCCGGGGCAAGAGGCCAGACTCTCTGCTGCTCAACGTCAGGCTTTGGCGGCCGACGTAAACTGGAGCCGCGATGAGGCTCTGCGCACGCAGGCCTTCTGGCTTCTCGTCGTCACATTTGGAATCGCGAGCATCGGCATCGCGGGCCTGAACCTCCATGTGTTTGCTTTCGTCACTGACATCGGCTATCCGCCCATGACGGCCGCGACTTTTATGAGCACGATCGCATTCACCCAACTCGGCTCCACACTCTTTTGGGGCTTTCTTGCCGAGCGCATCGATATTCGCAAGGCCGCGATGGGCCAATTCCTCATTCAGGCTCTTGGACTCATACTCGCGATCACGTCGCGCCAGCTCTTCGCCGTATATGCAGGTTTTTTTCTTTATGGGATCGGGCTGGGCGGGAGCTTGGTGCTGCGCGAGTTGGTTTGGGCCAACTACTTTGGCCGGCTTTCTCTTGGCGCCGTACGAGGCATGGGTACGCTTCTCACCCATATCTTTGCCGCTATCGGGGCACCTTTTTTCGGCTTTCTCTTTGACTTTACCGGGAGCTACTACCTCTCCTTTGTACTTTTCGCCATCGCTCTTTTGGCGTCGGCCGGGTTGATCATGCTGGTCCGTCCGCCGAAGAAGTCCGCGTCCACAGCAAGGCCGTGAAAAAACCAGGCCGACCTACTGCTGTCCAAAATAGCTTGAAGTGTCGTGCCCGAGCGTTGCGATAATTAGATTATTTGGAAATTTTTAGATCCTTGATTTCGAGGTCCTCCGTAGTTTATTTTCCTCTCCCTTGATGGGAGAGGATGAAGGTGAGGGTGATAAGATAGATTACCCCTCATCCTTGCCTTCTCCCGCAGGGGGAGAAGGAATAGTTTGGCTGCGCAGACACTTTGTGAGTTGGCGGAATCGTCTTGATCAGAATTTGCAGAAACTTATTTTGGACAAGAGTGAGGCCGACCTTTTTTATGCTTTCTTTGCCACGTCTCGGAAATCGGGGTTAACAGCATCGCCCAGGTTAGCGCCTTGCCGAAGGAGCTCCCCCTGGACTTCCTGCACCGATATAGATCGCGGAGTTTTTCCTTGTCGCGCCGCGAGCGCAGCACACACGCCCGCTGCTTGTCCTGTTGCCATGGACACCGGCATGACGCGATAGGAAGAATGGGCCTCGTGGGTGCCGGAGATGCAGCGGCCCGCGACGAGAAGTCTCTCGACCTTCTGGGGCAAGAGACAACGCAGCGGGATGTCATACGCTTCTCCGGGCGGAACGCGTTTCAAGGTCGTACCGGAGCCTTCGGGATTATGGATATCTATAGGGTAAGTGCTGCGAGCGATCACATCGGGGAATTTGCGCGCCTGTAAAACGTCATCGGCGTTGAGTTCATAGTCCCCAACAATCCTTCTCGTCTCGCGCACCCCTATATTCACCCCGCTCTGAACCACATAGCCTTTCTCGAAGCCCGGCACGTAGCGACGCAAGAAAGCAGCGATCTGCCGCATTTGACGGCGGCTTTCCCATTCTGCGTACGATAAGTCCCACACATCGGTGCCTAGCACCCTGGTCACCCGAGTGCTGTTGACGCTCACTTCATGCTCATGGGGAGTGGCAAAAAAAAGCATATCCTCTCTCGGCAATTGGAGCTTTCCTTCAGCCGCAGCCTTACGAATAAGATCCCAAAGCCCGTGCACTCCGCGCCACTGGTCCGGATGTTCTTTGACATAAGCCTCGAAGGCCGCCCGATCAAATTCCGTAATGCGGAACATCAAGGTCATGGGCTGCACTAACTGGTCCTCTTCTCTCCCAATGTCGTAAGCCGCTCCTGCGCGGGCTGCGATGTCCCCATCGCCCGTGCAATCCACGACGACACGAGCGCGAATCACTATGGGACCGGATTTAGTCTCAAACACGATGTCCCTTACGCCGTCGCCCGTGATCACATCGCCGGCGAACGCGTGAAACAAAAAGCGCACCCTCGCTTCGTCCAAGAGATCCAAGGCAACGAGCTTGAACACTTCCGGGTCGAAAGGCACGACATAGCCGGTCCGCAGAGAAGGCGAAATGGCTCCGCCGGCTTTGACCAAACGCTCCAGAAGAGTGCTCAGAGCCCCCGCTACGACCGGCTTTCCCGGACCGTGATCCGTAGGGAGAAGGGTGACAGCGCCCTCCTTTTCGCGCCGCGGCTTCTGCGTATGAAAGGACATCAGCGGCATGACGAGAGCCGCCGTTGCGTTGCCGCCAAGAAACCCGTATCGCTCCGCCAAGATAACGGCCGCGCCGGCATGGGCGGCGCCCAGCGCCGCGCCGAGGCCCGCGGGCCCTCCCCCGACGACGAGAACGTCGGTTTCCGCGGCGAGCCGGGCGACGCGAGTCGGCAAGTTGATGAGAGTTGAATTTTCCGGGCGAGAAAGCGGCGGCATAACCGTTCTCTTGCCAATCGATCCTTACATTTCGCCGTGTTTCGGTTTAAGAGACTGCAACAGTTCGCAGAGAATCTGATTGGTCTTTTTGGCGCGTTCTTGTAACGGGGGAACTTTTTCTTCGAGTCGCTTCTTGAGGTGGTTCCTCAGATCCCACGATCGGTCAAGAAACGCACACAGTTTTCCGACATTGAGAGCCGCAATCGGCGGCATCGCCATCTCGAGGTCCGACAAAAAGCCGGAAACTTTCGTCGCATAAGGGAGAGACACAAAAGGAACCTTCTGAATTCCCGCAAAGATCAGGAAATGGAGCCGCATCCCGACCGCAAATGACATATGCTTCATCAATCCCAGCACTTCGCCGGAGCTGTACTCGCCCTTGAGGACATGCGCCCGCTGAGCGTTAGCCATCTTTGAGATCACGGCATGGGAGTGCTGCGGATCTTTATGCTCTCCTCCTTCCATCGGGACGAAAAGAACCTGGGCATCGAATCGCTCCACCATGAAGTCCGCCGTGTTGGCCAGGATCGCGTGGTACTGCTCGATATTGAGGTCGGGCGCGGCCGGACCCGGCTCACGCACCGAAAAGCCCACGAGGGGAATATCCGGATTGATCCCTTCTTTCTTCAGCATATCCTTCGTAAAGGTTTGTGGCTTGAGCAATAGCCCCGGATCAGCGGTAATGTCGATCGGCTGGTTGACCCCTAGATCGTCCAGGATTTTTTTGGCCTCGCCTTCTCGAACCGTGATTTTATCGACTCTATTGAGCACCTGGACGACGAGCTGCTTGGATTCCGGAGTTTTCAGAGGACCGGCGCTGATGGCATAGATCATGACGGGAACGTTCAACTCTTTGGCCCAATTCACGTCTCGAAGCATCTCTTCGACGA
>DASYRN010000221.1:0-13245 GCA_036004365.1 Binatia bacterium | reverse complement strand
GCCTCGCCTCTGAACCCTTTTTGAGCAGCCTGTAAACAGAGTTTTTTCAGCACTCTGCTAGTGCGCTAGCGCGGGTTATTCATGGCATCCGTATGGCGTTAATCCCATCTTAAAAATCCACCGCGAGCTCTATCAGTAGTGGCCTTCGTCGCCGCCCGCATCGCCGGGATCGGTATCGACGAATAATTCTTCGACTGGCATCTCCTGGCCGATAAGCCCTTGCTGGTAGGTATAGCGAAGAACGGTCTGGAGATTCTTTCTGTTTGTCTCCCCCAACCCGTACACCCACGGATCGGGCCCCAAAACTTTCCGCTGTTCATCCCACGCGTGTGAAAACCAAGCGAGAGGCATAATCCTCGGATTGACTAGTCGCCGATAGGCCATCTGCTTGGCTTGCTCGAAAGCCTTGACTAAAACGGTCGGCGCCCAGGGATATTTCTCGACGATCTCCTGCTTGATAACGGTGACGTGCATGATGGGGAAGATCCCCGTCTGTTTGAAGTACTCAAGCTCGACTTCCTTGTAGTCGGAGAACAACCGCCCCACCCGCGGATCGCCGCTCACGATCGGCTTTGGAATATAGGGATTGATCATCGCCGGAATCTCTCCCTCCGCTAACATCGAATCCATCGACTTGCCGGGCGGAATTATCTCGATTCTGAGTCCTTCGGGCGGTGCGAATTCGACATCCTCGCTGCGGTCGACGACCCAGATCAGCTCTTTGTGCGGTACGCCGTAGCGTTCCTCCAGGATCCCGCGCAGCCAAACGTTGCCTGCCGGCTGGAAGTTGGTGCCCCCTACCCTTTTCCCGATCAGATCTTTCGGGGTCTTGATGCCGGAGTTTATATTGATGAAGGCGAAGCCGTGCCGGAATCTGCGGTGAAGGAAGACCGGTAGCGCTGTGATCGGCACGTTGCGGTACCGTGCCATGAAATAAGCGACCGCGTTGAATTCACAGACGTCAAACTCAAGGTTTCGTGCCATGCGCCAATGACGCTCCCGCGGGCCGTGGCCGGTTAACACGACAAGATCGAGCCCGTCGGCCTCAACCCGTCCCTCCTTTAGGGCGCTCACGATCTCATAATCACCGCACGCCACTGACAGCCTGACTTTCGTTGCCATCAAGTACCTCCTTCCGTTGGGGGTAACACGAATAGCGCACGGGCCTCAATCCGAGGCCCAGCCATGTTAATCCATACTACTGTAGCGTCTCAGAAGTCCGCGGCACCCCTCCGGTGTCATTCCCGACGAAAGCGGGAATCCAGATTTGGTTGTATTTTCCTGGATTCCGGCTCTCGCGTGCACCCGCCCGCTCGGCCGGAATGACGTCCGAATTATGTTACGAATCTATGAACCACCACACTACAGGCGGGGCAACTTTGACGAATTTTCGAGAGACTGAAGACAGTCATTTTCCTTGTTCACCGTAGAGCCGCTTGACGAACCCGCTCGCCTCGATCTCACGGAGCAGGCGCGGCTCGACAAAGTCCCGCGGGTCGGCGCCGCGGGCGCGAGGGTTGGTCTCACTGACCTGAGTCAGCCCCAGCTTCATGTCTTCCGGATCAGGATAGGGAACCCGCTCGAAGGCGGAAGCATACACTCTCTGTGTCTCCTCCAAAATTGCTCGGTCGCTAGTCTGTGTATACTTTCCGAGGACGCTCATCGCAAAGGCCGGGTCGGTGCGAAAACGATGCACCCCTTCGATGTGGGCCGCCAGAAAACTGCGAACCGCCGACTCACGGGCGCGGAGCGTGCTTTGAGTCACCACGATGGAGGAAAGCGGGTAGCGAAATCCCTGGGTGCTGTAATCTATCAGGATGCGAAAACCCGCGGCGCGGGCATGGAGCACCGCCGGGAAGCCGAAGGTGCCGGCGTGCACTTGCCCGGCCTTCAACGCTGCGAGCGTCTCCGGCAACCCTCCGGTCTGCCGGATCATGACGTCGCGGTCCGGCACAAGCCCGGCCTGGCGCACGAACAACCGCGTAAAGAAGTCAGTGACCGTTCCGACTCGGGTAACCCCGATGATCTTTCCGCGCAGATCCTCGACCCGCTGGATTTGGGGAGCGGCCACCGTGAACACAATCACGCGGTTTACCGGGATGGCCACGTATACGGTGTCCGCGCCGGCCAGTTTGGCGTCAACACCGGCAGGTCCCCCGATCGCCGCAACGTCAACGCTTCCGCCGACCAGAGTCTGCACCGCTCGCGAGCCGGCGGCGATATAGACGAGCTCGACGTCCAAGCCGTGTCGCTGGAATATCCCTGCTTCTTTCGCAACCCAAGGGATCGAGAATGCCGCAGTGACCGCCGCGTAGGCAACACGAAGCTTTTGCAGTCCTTCTGCCGCGTAACCCGGGTTCGTCGCGAGCAGAAGCAGAAGGCATGCTCCTATCAGACGGAGACAGCAAAGACTGTGCATGCGCCTTTGGTGAACCATAGACACCGTCGCTTGGTTGCTACAAGGAAGCTCGATTAGAGTTTTTTGTTCGCGTTATTGAATTTTGTATCCAAGCTCCTTGGCGACCTCTTTAGCGATTCTATCATCGGCTATTTCTTCAAAAGCGACTTTTCTATCTGGAAACTGGCCGGCAGCCTGGAGCGACTTCACAATCTGATCCATCCCTTCATGTGTCGGCACTCCGTTGCCACTCACGGTCTTTCTATAAACCGTATACGTATCTTCCGCGACGTCCCGATCCACCTGTAAAAAACTGGATATCAAGGCAACGCTTTTCTCCCTGGATCTGAGAATCTCTTGTTTGGCCGACTGCAAGGATCTAATGACCCTTTTTAACTCGTCTGGCCGATTCCTTAGTGTTGACACCAACACGGTGAGGCCACCGAGGGGCATTTTCGCGTGAGTGCCAACATCCAAAAGTTCCTTAAAGCCTTTTTTCTTCGCGAAGTACAGCATCGGAGGGCTCAAGAGCGCCGCATCGACAGATCCGCTCTCGAGCGCTGGCAATAACTGCATACCACCCATCCCAAGGTAGACGAAGCTTTTCGGGTTCTCGCCCACGGACTCCAACGCAATTTGCAGCGAGACATGAGAAGTTCCTCCGATCCCTGTGAGGGCGATCTTTTTGTTCCTGAGATCCTTTAAATTTTGAAACTCAGGGCGCGCGATAAGCGAGTAAATAAGCTCTTCAGTGGCGAACCAAACGGCCCTTGATTGCATTCCCCTCAAGGTTGCGCTGACGGAGGCGGGTCCAACCCCGGCAACATATTGAACCTCACCGCTGGCCAGTGCTGGGTAAGCTATCTGAGATCTCACTTGAATGATTTCCGCCTGCAAACTATTTTCCTCAAAGACCTTCCATTGAACGGCGCCAAACAAAGGGAGGCAGCAGATCGTATTGCTGGGATAGGTGATCCTGATTTTCTTCAATCGCTCTTGAGCAGCTATGGAGGATGCGAGGACGAACGAGCCCATGAGCGTGATCAATGTCCAGATTATTTTGCGACCACGCATTGGTGTTCCTTCTCCGCTATGCGGCAGCTGAACAAACTATAGACCCCAGACTCATCAATACCCAGTTTTCGGACGGTAACCTAGCAAGTTCTTCTTGTCAATTTAGCGCTCGATACTTGGCCCCCTCTGCTTCAAATCTCAGCTTTACTTACCCTCCCTCAGATCGCTAACCGCCCTTCTTGCGAAGCTAAAGTCAGCGACTTCTGAGAATGAAACCTCCCGCGACACCTTCAGCGCCTCTTTAGAATTGGCAATGAACTCCTGCCAACACCGGTATCCGAGAGAAAAGCTTGACCGCCTCTTCATGAATCAATCCGGCCACCTCTTGATCCTGGACTCCGGATTCCTTTGCCAGCAGTTTTATGAACTCACCCTTGTTCTCCTTTAAGAAACGGTTGGCCATGAGCGCTGCCTTTATGGTCCGGAGAACCGCATCTGGTTCGCTGCGGGTTTTTTGCACAGTGGTAACGAGACCGCCTTGAGGAGTCTTGATGAACTCTCGCAGGTGAACGAGTTCCCTAAAGCCCATTTTGACAGCCATTTTGTTGTAGGGCATCGCCATAACGGTGCCATCAATTTGTCCGGCTTGGAGGGCGCTTAATCTCAAGGGATGGTTGCCGAATAAGGCTCGCAGTTTGACGTCCACGTCAGGCACCAAGCCATATTTTTTAAGCACCAGCCGGGCGCCTACATCGGTAAACTCGCCCACACCGGAGACAGCCAAGGTCTTGCCTTTAAGGTCTTCTACCCGCCGGATATCGGGTCGCACGATAAGCGAAAAATCCTGCCCGACGGTCAGAGTCATAACAATGCGGAGAGGAAAACCACTCACAGCCGCGCGCGCCCCGGAAGCAAGCACGGTTGAATAATCCAAATCTCCGGCCACCAACGTTTGGAGGGAGCTGCTTGGACGCATCACGATCAACTCTGCATCCAATCCCTGTGTGCGAAAGAACCCGTAGCGCTGGCCGGCCAGCAAACCCAGATTGGGAACTCCCCGGTTGGGCATGCCGATGCGAATTCTTTTCAGGCCCGTACCTTCCTGACTCCAAGCCGGATGAGAAAAACAAGCCAGGAGAAACATCAAGGCACCACATCGCAAACTCTTTTTGCTCATGTCCTGCGTCTTACCCTAGATGAAAGTGCCTTAGCCTTCTGAGCAAAGCTCGATGAAAGACTTTTTGATCCACGCCCACAGCACACTACCCGGAGATTCGAGTCAACGTCAATGGTTGTGCCAAGACGGTACTGGGTCAGCTTTTCGGTTCTTCATTGCATTGACTCGTTTGGCGGGGAGTGCTAGCGTCGCGCCCAGTTGGAAGGAGGAGCGAATATGGATTCACGTATTCGGTACCTTGCCATTGTCAGCGAACGGCCGGAAATCCTCGCTCGTTTTTACTCGACCTATTTTGCGATGCGCGAACTTGGCCGCTCCGATTCGGGAGATATCTCGCTCACCGACGGTTATTATAATGTCTCGCTACTCAAGCCGCGCGATGGAGCAGCGGAGCTTGGCATCAATCACTTTGGGATCGCCATCGACGACATACTGGAGATCGAGGCTCGACTCGAAGAGTTCGCGCCCAAGGCGGACCTTCGCCAAGAAGAGGGTGGTCTGTTCCATGGGGACTATCGTGTGACAGATCCCAGCGGCCAAACCGTGAGCCTTTCAACCCATCAGTTCCAGGCGCCCAGCGTCGAGCGTACGTTTCCGAGCATCCGCCACCTCGCCGTGTGCGTCCCGAACAACGATGAGGTGCTCGACTTTTATGTTAATGTCTTTGGCTTCCGTGAGTCGTCGACCAGCAAGAAGATACGAGAGAGTAACAGGGTCGTGCGTTGGGCCGCGGACGGCGCGACTGCGATGGCCATCCTGCCCGATCGCCAGCGCCGCGACATGAATGAAGCCGAAAGCCCGCGGGACGGCCTCAATCACTTTGGCTGGCTCGTGACCAACATCGAACATTTCTTGAACTCGCTGCCGGAAGGCTGCGTCAGCAAACGTCCGGACAGTCGACCCATGGCTGAGTACCGGGGCTTCGATCCGGACAGGAACCCCTTCGACATGTCGCAAGAGAAGGGCTACGAGATCGATGTCGATCGCTGGGTCCGGGGATAGTCTAGTCTCCGGCTGAGCAGTTCCCGGGCGTCCCGACCATCACCTCAGATTTTGCCCTCTTCTTTGAGCTCGTTTGCGATTCTCCCAGTCAGGTCTTTCTTCGAAACCTTACCAAAAGGCGACAAGGGAAACTCTTCCATGATTTCCAGCCGTTCGGGCAGCTTGTGTTTTGCGATCTCTTGCTCGGCGAGAAAGGCCGACAGATCCTGGAGGGTCAAGCGTGCGCCGCTACGCAGGATCACGCAGGCGCACATGCGTTCGCCCAGAATCGGGTCAGGCATGGCGACACAAGCCACATTCTTCACTGCCGGATGAGCCAAGATGAGATTTTCGATCTCTTCGGCGCTGATTTTCTCCCCTCCCCGGTTGATGAGATCCTTCCTGCGGCCCTCGACCATGTAGTTTCCTGACGGATGCCGCCGCATCAAGTCTCCGGAGCGGTAAAAGCCGTCAGTCGTGAACGCCCGGGCGTTGTGCTCCCGCGCCTTGTAATAACCTCTCAAGGTATAGGGTCCGCGAGCCAGAAACTCGCCGATCTCGCCGGGAACGACTTCGCTGTCGTCATCGTCCACGAGACGAACCTCGTCGTCGGGGCTGACGGGCCGGCCCACGGTCTCCATCCTCACCTCCTCCGGGTCATCCAGACGCACGAACATGAGCATTCCCTCGGCCATGCCGAAGTTCTCCTGCACCGTGACGCTCGGGATCAGCTCTTTGGTGCGACGGCGGACTTCGGGCTGAAGTCGCTGGCCGCCGCTCTGAATAACCTGGAGTGACGAGAGATCGAACTGCTTGATCGCGGGATCATTGATCCACCGGATCAGCAGCGCCGGCACGACAGGAACATGAGTGACGCGGTGGCGTTCCACGAGAGAGAAAATATCCGCGGCTCGGGTCGTATTGGCCAGAACGACCTTGCTGCCGTGGAGCAGAAATCCCTGCATGCCCGGGCAGGCCAGCGGCATGTTATGCGCCAGCGGCAGGACATCGAGAAGGATTTTTTCCGGGCCGACGGCCGTCACGGCGGAAGCCGCCCTGGAGTTGTAGACGTAATCGTTATGAGTTCTTGGAATGAGCTTGGGCACGCCGGTCGTGCCACCGGAAAGCTGAAACACCGCGGGATCATCGGGATCAATCTTTATCGCCCTTAGTGTTTCCAGGGAATACTTTGGTTGCCGCTGAATCAGCGCGCGCAACGACAAAAATCCTTCCGGCGCATCGCCTAGTATGATGCCCAGGCGGAGCGTGGCCGACACGGCACGAATTCTCTGGAGCAGGTCTGTGTAGTCGAAGTCTTTACTCCGGTCCGGCGCCGCGCACGCGACCGCTCCTGAGTGCTCGACGAAATAGCTCACCTCGCGGTATCGGTGCGCCGCGAGCGCCATGATGGGAATGCAGCCGATTTTTTGCAGCGCGAAATATAAGTAGGCGAATTCGACAAAGTTGGGCAGCTGCATGACCACTCGATCGAGGGGCTCCAGTCCCTCGTCCAAAAGGTTCAGCGCCAGCCGCTCGGCACGTTCGTTGAGCTGACGATAGGTGACGACTTCATCCCGGTCAATGATCGCCACCCGTTCCGCATATTTGGCGAACGTTTCGCCAAACACGTCGGCGAGAGAGCGATCTTCCCAATATCCCTTGGCGCGGTAACGCGCTGCGAACTCATGGGGGAACCGAACGACTCCCTCTAGCATGCCATGTCCTCGCTTCGCTTGAACCCGCTGTTCCGTTCAAGTCGTGCTGGAAAATCCGCCGTCGATGATAATGATTTCGCCCGTGACGAAACGATTATTGTTGATGAGGCTAAGCATCGTATCGGCGACATCGTCGGCCGTGCAGCAGCGCTTGAGCGGCGTGTAACGGGCGCGGCGCGCCATCAGCCCCTCGTAGTTTTCCGCAAGCGTCCTCTTCATCCAGTCGCCCTCCATCCATCCCGGGGCAACCGCATTGACGCGGATTTCAGGCCCAAGGGCGTTGGCCAAGGTTTTGGTCAAGTTGGCGACGGCAGCCTTGCTGGCGGCGTAGGGAAGCGGTTGGGCGCTTGGACGCAAGCCGGCGATGCTGCACGTGTTGACGATGCAGCCGTTGGGAGACTGGCGCAGCAGCGGCACGGAAGCCCGGGTGACGAGAAAAAGCCCGAGTACGTTGACTGCAAAGACGCGGTTCCAGTCATCGACCTTCATTCCCTCCAAGTTCCCGGGTTCGACCTCGACCGTCGTCCCCGCGTTGTTGATCAGTACGTCCAGCCGCCCGAACTCCTTTTGGGTCGCCGCGAGCATGGCACGCACGCAAGCGTCATCACTCACATCGCAACGATAGATCAACGTCCGCGCGCCTGCGGCTTCGGCGTCTCGGGCCGTGCTCTTCGCCCCCTCCTCGCTGCGACTAAAATTGATGACGATGTCGTAGCCGTTCTTGGCCAGTGCCAACACGGCGCTGCGCCCAATCCCAGTCGCCGCGCCCGTGACGAGCGCAGCAGGCTTGTTACTCATCAGCATGGATCCGATGACAGTCGATCACTTGGAGGGGAGATTATCCAACAAGTTGTTCTTATGTCAACGTCGCTCTTGCCAAGAAGGTTTTGTTTAAAATACGATCCATGCCGCAAGGAGGCTACACTTATGGACGCGCAATCTCGCACGTTGACCATTGGTATCAAGGTTTTTTACTTGGTCCTTACTTTGGTGGCGTTGTCTCCGGATACGTTCCGAGCTGCTCCGGCGCCGGATCTACCTTCGATCGAAATGGGTTTGCCCAATGATGGAGTGTATGGGCTCGCGGGTCAGTATATCCTCGACAAAGGCCTTGACCGCAAGAACGGATTCATTACCGTAGCGCGCTGGGGAGGTGTGGCGGACGTTGAGCGCTTATTGGCGATCGGGGGAGTTGCCGTCGGCTTGACAACGTCTGAGTCCGAGCGAATCTGAGCGGTGTCCCGATTAGGCTAATCCAGCCGTTCATGACTCCTCATCAACATCTGCTGGTTCGGAGCGATTCACCCTACAACAGCGTCCAAGAACTCAAGGGTAAGCCGCTGGCTTTGAGCCCGGAGGTCACTTCAATGTACAACATGTTCGACTTCATGATGAAAAAACAGGGAGTCGACATTGAAAAGGAATTTTCACTAAAAAAACTAGGCGCCGCAGGCATTACTGCCGTGTTGGAGAAACGCGAAGTCGAAGGCGCCCTCCTCTGGGAAGCGCACGTCTCGCGATTATTGGCCACGGGAAAATACAAAGTGATCATGACACTCCGGGAAGAGGTGGGAAGAGCACTGAACGCGGACGTTAAATTGTTGGGCTGGGTCGGCGCGCTTGAGCCCTGGGTGCGGCAGAACCCTGAAATGATCTCCAGATTACGGGCTGCATGGCAAGAGGCGAGGAGGATCCAGGAGGACGAAGCTCATTTCCGCAAGCACACGAAGAACTTTTTTGGGCTTGAAAAGCCGGATGAAGTTGGTCTGGGCTGGAAACGGACCAGGACGTTCTTGTTGCCGCTCGACTTCAAATGGCCCAATGCGTCCACTCTCAAGCGGAGAAGGGTTACCTGAGTGAAGGCGTAAAACTTGGAGTTTTTCCGAAAGAAGCTACCGCCAGCATGATTGACGCGATGTTCGTCCCATAGGTCAGCCGGGTCTAACGGCCCCTACAGTTGTGAGTTTTAAATTTTGAGTTGTGAGTTGCAAATTCGTCGTATTCTTGGAACTGAAAACTAAGAATTGAAAACTAAAAACTCTAAGCAATGACAGATGGGCCTTTTTCAGCGCCCTGTCCAGACCTGAGCGGCAACCTCCTGAATCACATCAAACTTCCGCCATTGATCATCCTCGCTAAGCAAGTTCCCTAAAATGTTGGATGCAAAACCGCATTGTGGGCTTAGCGCGAGCTGTTCGATGGAAATATATCGACTGGCCTCTTCTATTCGGCGTTTCAACTCATCAGCAGTCTCTATACTGGAAATCTTACTGCTCACGAGTCCGAGCACGACTATCTTATCCTTGGGGACAAACCTCAGCGGCTCGAAACCTCCGGCTCTTTCGGTATCGTATTCCAGAAGAAACCGATGATGGTTGAGCGTGTTAAATAGCCTTTCGGCTATGGCATCGTAGCTTCCTTCCCGATGCCACATACTGCGCTGGTTGCCCCGGCAAAGGTGGATACCGAAGGTCACGCCTTTGAAACCGGCCATGATCCCATTGTCGGCCTTCATTGAACGATCCATGATTGCCATAGGATCCTCGCCGCTGCGGCGCATCCGCGCCAAGGAAGGAGGATCGACGTAAGACGTATAGCTCGGAGCATCGATTTGAACATAGCGGCATCCGGCTTCGATCAAGCCGGCAACGATCGTCCGCTCAATCCTAACGATGTCTGCCAGAAAATCGTCAATATCTTTGTAAACTGAAGCCGTGTTGCGACGATCAAACTGCTCGCAGATCCTGTCCGGACAAATCAGGGTGATCTTGACGGGTCTCGATGTTAAAGCCTGGCTGAATAGGTACTCCTCCAAAGGCAGGTTGCGCACAAACCGAAGACGCTCGGTGATAGGCCTCCAGTAAAATAGAGACGGCTCGCCGTCATCGGGATTATCACGGTCCCAACGCGCAAATGGCTTCCCGTCCGCGGCTCGCTGTTCATGAAACTGAATGGTGCGATTCGCGGGGAGAAAACCTCTCACCGATTCCGCGAAGCTGTCCTGGAAATTAAGCCGCCGGAATTCTCCATCCGTGAGCACCGGCAAGTTGCATCTTTCCTGTTTTACAATCAGGTCTCGGATGGCTTGGTCTTGAATCAAGCTCAATTCGATGTCGGTCGCCTGCCCCCGGCCATGCCTAGTATAGGCTTTCTTCAACTTTTCCGGACGCAGAAGGCTGCCTACTTGGTCTACTCGGATCTTCGATAGCGGGCCACCCACGTTCGACATTGTTTCGTCTTTCATATTCATCTCCCTAGAAGGACAGAGCTCACCGTCTCATAACCTCGATGAACATGCGGCGCCGCACTGCCGCCTGGGCTGTCAGTTCGCGAGAAGCTTTTTCAATCTATCGATGATTTCAGGACTGGCCGAAAAGACCTCCTTCGCGAGACTTTCCAGCTCCTCCCCGCTCGTCGGGTCCACTTCAAGCTTTTTCTTTTTAACCTCAGCCAATAGTTCGGGATCGCTGACGGCCTTCGAGAAGGCCTCGCGCAGGAGCTTCGCCCGATCTGATGGAATCCCCGGAGTTGCGATGATGGGGCGACCAAAATCCCCCGATGCCATGACGAGCGCCGCCAACCGGCGCATCGATTCCGGTGTCTTATACTCGTCCATGAGCTCGTACACTGTCGGGACGTCCGGCAATCTCGGATCCCGCCTTTTGCCGGTCTGAGTCAGAACCCGAACGAAGCCCTTCTTGCGCCACGTGTGGAAAGGCTCGCGTGCAAAGAAGGTCGTGATGGTAAAGGAGCGACAGTGCACTTCACCTTTTTCCACCGCCAGATCGATCTCTTGTCCCCCTTGATACCCGGTGACGATGTTGAACTTTGTCCCGATTGCCTCATTCAAAAGCCGAATCATGTAGTACGAGGGTGAGCCGGTCCCGGTGGAGCCGCACTTGGGCGGGTCCGAAGCCTTGTGCACGTCGTGGATAGTTTTATACGGTGTATCGGCCCGCATATAGAGCAAATTATTTGACTTCTCGAAACTTCCCAACCAGGTAAATTTGGGCCAGTCAAACTGGACTTCCTTTCGCCCGACAAGCTGATCGAAATAAAGGGAGGGCAAAACCGATCCGAAGGTCAGACCGTCCGGCTTGGCCACACTGTAGACATAATTGCCGGTTATCATCGTAGATGCTCCGGGCATGTTTTGGACAACAAAGTTGGGATTTCCGGGTATATATTTCCCCATGTGCGCGGCCAGGATGCGCGCATAGAGGTCATAGGCGTCACCCGCCGGTAGCCCGACGACGATTCTTATCGTCTTACCCTCATAGAAAGGAGCCTGAGCTTGGAGGTCAGGCACCCAAAGAAAGAAAAATAATAAAGCGGCGAATTTTTTCATAGGACACTTCGTTCATTCTTTCATTGAAAGCTTCGTCACTCTCCCCACAGTCGTTTGAGAAAGCCGCTGTCTTTGAGCTCAGTGAAGAAGCGGGCGTCGTAAAATTCTTCCGGCTTGGCCGCGGCCGCCTGGGGAACGGTCTTGCTGATCAGTCCAAGAATGAGCTCAATGCCCTTTGGATCCACCTGGAGGGTTTTTTCCATTGCCTTCGCCTCGGAGTCGATGGAGTAGTTGATCACCTCTCGATCCTCGACTTTCGTGTACTTGGAAACGACCTGGCTGGCACCTTCCGGGTTCGTCAAAAAGTAGTGAACCGCCTCGGCATAAGCCCGCATGAACTTTGTAAGCTCCGGCTGTTTACGCGCTACGGTATTGCGGGCAGAAACGAGAACCGTTGCGGCAAGCGGAATTTTCATAGCGGTAATATCGAGGATCACCTTGAAGCCCAGACGCTGAGCAAACAGATCGTGGGGAGCACCTGTCGTCAGAGCGTCAATAGACCCTGCCTTGAGAGCCGGGATTCCCTGGCCGATCTGCCCGAGCTGAATGTATTGAAGATCTTTCAGAGGATCGATCTGGAAACGGGCGAGGGCGGCCTGAGTGAACATGTCCGGATTCGAACCGATCCGGTCAATGCCCAGCCGTTTTCCCTTGAGATCCTGGACGCTGGCGATCTCCTTCTTGCCCACAATGTTCCCTGTCATGCGGTTCTTGCTCTGCCCGATGATGACCAGGCCTTTGGCTCCTCCCAGGATTGCCCGTGTCGGCGCAAATCCGCCGATGATTCCCACATCGACTTCCCCCGACAGAACCGCAGCGGTACCGCTCGGACCGGAGCCGATAAAGACGAGTTTGACCTCGAGTCCCTGCTTCTTGAAGAAACCCGCCTCCTTGGCAATCCACATAGGAGACATGGAGACTACCGGCGCAGTATAAAAGGCAGTGAGGGTCTGGGACTGAGCCCAACTCGCTTTGCATGAGCCAACGATTACAACAAAGGTCATTCCAAAAAGAGCGAGCAGCTTGCGAAGAGTTGCCATCGTAATTGCCTCCAATTGATACTGCCCCCTCTCCTTTATCCTCTCCCCCGTCATCGGGGGAGAGGGAAGGGTGAGGGGGATCGGCACATGCGCTGGTACCAGCCGTCGGGGTCGAAGACCTTGCCGAACCACGCGCCGCGCAACTGCGGATCTACCTTACAGTCAAGCACCATCGTACCACGCGGCGCATCAAGCCAGCTTCGAAGCTGGTCGAGATCTCCGACGGAGCGGACGGTGATTCCTTGGGCGCCCATAGCCGTCGCAATGGCTGCAAAATCATTATCACGGAAAAAAGCCCGATCGTTTGGCAGGCCGACGTTCTTGAGCAGATGGACTTCCGCGCCGTACGCAGCATCGTTGATGACGACGACGAGGAAGGGGACCTTGTAGCGGATGAAGGTCTCCAGTTCCCCGAGGCTCATCATCATCCCTCCGTCGCCAGGCGCCAGCACGGTCAGACGGTCGGGACGGGCGACGGCTGCGCCGAAAGCGGTTCCCAACCCTAGACCGACGGCCATGAAGTCATTCGAAAAGACAAAACCCTGAGCGTCTGGCGCCGAGAGGTAAAGGAT
>DASYRN010000220.1:0-2339 GCA_036004365.1 Binatia bacterium | reverse complement strand
CCCCGCAACTGAGCTAAGCCACATCTGCGATGTGATCAACCGCACGGCGCTCGCCTACGGCGATGTCCACTTCCGCCTTTATCATGTAGGAAGGATGCTGTGTGATTATGTTGCCACGTCCCGGCCTCAGGATCGTCTTCGGCAAACTATCGGCGCCGAAGTGGCCGACGGCATGGTGGCGCTTTCGCCGAGTCATGGAAAAATAAAACTCTCAGGATTCTTAAGCTCCGCGCCGGCCTCTTTTTCAAATTCCCGCTATCTCATGACCTACGTGAACCGCCGGTTTGTCCGGGATCGGATAATCACTCACGCTGTTCTCGAAGGATATGAGACGCTCTTGATGAAAGGGCGCTATCCCGCGGTGGTTCTCTGCGTCGAAATCCCCTATGGTGAAGTGGATGTCAATGTCCATCCCGCAAAATACGAAGTCCGATTTCGCCGCCAGTCAGAGATTCATGAGACGGTTGTTCAGGCGGTTCGGGAAAGGCTCAAAGGAGAGGCGAAAGAGCCGGCAGCAAAACCATTTTTTCGGACACACGGGGAAAAACCCTACTTTCCTGCAGTTCACGAACAGCCTTTTCCCTACCGGCGCGTCACAGAAGAAGGCTCCTCAGCCGGATCGAGCGAGCCCGCAATGCCGGTCTTTGAGTGGGAAAAGACAGACGTAAACGCCGGTCAAGGATTCTTTTCCTCGCTCGAGATTCTCGGCCAGATTCTCGGTTGTTATCTGGTCTGTGTTTCCTCCCGGGGAATGGTTTTGATCGATCAGCATGCGGCTCACGAGCGGGTCGCTTTTGAAAAAATGCGCTGCCAGCTTGCCATTGGAGCGGTCGAGCGACAGAGTCTTTTGCTGCCGGAGCTCGTAGAACTGCCGGTCGCCGAAGCCACTCTGCTGGAGCATAGATTGCCTCTTGTGGAGCGCCTGGGTTTTGCCGTGGAGCCGTTCGGGCCCAATACCTTTGCTATTAAAGCAGTGCCCGCCTTCCTGCCCGGCGTTGATTGGCGTGAGCTTCTCCGTGAAATGATTGCGGAGTTTTCCGAGGTAGACCAAGCGGGCGAGCTGCGCCAGAGCCTTGAGGAGCGATTGGCGACCATCGCCTGTCACAGCGTGATTCGCGCAAACCGCAAACTGAATAGGGAAGAGATTCGTGCTTTGTTAAGCGAGTTGGATCAGATCGACTTTGCTACGCAGTGTCCCCATGGCCGTCCCGTGCTTCTCGAATTCACTCAAGAGCAATTGGAGAAGATGTTTAAGAGAGTGTAGCGAAGCGGGCCTGCCCCTCACAGCGGAAGGCGATACGTCACTGCTTATCTGTCTCAAAGTTACTTAACCTGATAATCTGTTCCATATAAAAACGCTTGGTGCTCAGCGCCTTCCTCTGTTCGTGACAGGCCCGCTTCTTTGGGAGAGGAGGAGAAGGAGTCAGGTCATTTATTGCTAACGACTGTTTCTATTGCCTGATGGCTGACAGCTAACGGCTAAAAGATGAAGCCCCAACTTGTTATCATTCTTGGCCCCACTGGAGTGGGGAAAAGCGAGGTGGCTCTTATTGTCGCTGAGCAGGTTGAGGGTGAGATCGTCAATGCCGACTCACAACTCATCTATCGCCATATGGACATTGGCACGGCTAAGCCGCCGGCCTCGGTAAGGCAAGACGTGCCGCACCACCTGATCGACATCATCGATCCCGATGGAGAATTCAATGCCGTCCGTTATCGCGAGTTGGCACTGCAGGTGATTCAGGAAATCCACGCTCGAGGAAGAAAGGCGATTCTCTGCGGCGGAACGGGACTCTATATCAGGGCCTTGATCCAAGGCCTGTTTGTTGGGCCGGCGAAGAATACGGAAGTAAGAAGTCGACTGGAGCAGGAAGTCGACGAAAAAGGAGTACATTTTATCTACGAGCGCCTTCGACAAGTCGATCCGGATGCCACCCATTGGATTCATCCCAACGATCGCTACCGGATCATCCGCGCTTTGGAGGTCTTTGAATTAACAGGCAAGGGAATAAGCCAGTGGCAAAAGGAGCATGGTTTTAGAGAGAGCGCGTTCGAGGCCTTAAAGATAGGGCTTAATCGCGATCGTCAAGAGCTCTATGGTCTCATCAACCGGCGTTGCGATGAGATGATCGCACAAGGGTTGGTGGAGGAGGTGAAGGGTTTGGTGGAAATGGGATATAGCCTGGATCTTCCTCCCTTACAAAGCGTCGGGTACCGGCAAATTGGCCAGTATCTTCGCGGTGAGTTAAGACTTGACGAAGCGATCAGTCTCATAAAGCGTGACACCCGCCACCTGGCCAAGCGCCAGCTCACCTGGTTCCGCGCCGATAAGGAGATTC
>DASYRN010000219.1:0-25675 GCA_036004365.1 Binatia bacterium | reverse complement strand
CGATTTTGGATTTTAGATTGAGAGTTAGAGAATCTAAAATCGGCTCCGCCACAAAGCATTGGCGGATCCGCCTCAGGCGGAAATCTAAAATCGAAAATCGTTAAAGGTGAACGGATGGAGCATTACAATAGCCTGGGTGATCGGTTGGTCGACCAAGGCCTCATCTCTAACGAAGAGATCGAGCGAGTAACCAAGCTGCAACAGCAGCAGCGCGCTCCGCTCACGCGTCTAGTCGTGGAGCTAGGCTTTATTTCCGAGGATGATCTCTTGCCGGTCTTAAGCGATCATCTGGCCATTCCCTTGGTTTCGCTGAAAGATTTTCCCTTAGCGCCTCTCGCGACAGAGTCGCTCCTTCACGCCATAGATTTTCTCAGACTCGCCAAGATCGCTCCTCTCAAAGTGGAAGGCCGAGAGCTCCTGGTCGCCGTGACCGATCCGACGGATCTTGCTCGCCTTCATGCCCTCGAAGTTGCCATTGGGATGAGGGTCAAGCCCGTATTGGCAAAAGAAAAGGAAATTACCGCGCGGATCGAAGCGCTTTTCGGAAGCGGCGACTCGACGGATTCGATCACCGGCCCTTCTACTGGCCGAGAAATCGAGGGAGCGGCAGACGAGGAGGAGGTCGAACATTTACGCGATATGGCCTCTGAGGCCCCGGTTATCCGTTTGGTCAATCAGATGTTCAATCGGGCGCTCGAGAGTCGGGCCTCGGACATCCATATCGAGCCGTTTGAAAACCAGCTCAAGGTCCGCTTCCGGATCGATGGCATTCTCCAGGAGGTCGACCCGCCGCCGCGCCAACTCAAATCCGCTATCATTTCCCGTCTAAAGATCCTGGCCCAACTCAATATCGCCGAGAGGCGGCTTCCCCAGGATGGCAGAATCAAAACCAAAATCTCTGGCAAAGACGTGGATCTTCGGATTGCGACGATTCCGACCCTTTACGGCGAAAGTGTGGTTATCCGCCTTCTAGAACGCTCTCAGATATTCGATGATCTCGACTCGCTTGGGTTTCCGGCGGATGTTCTCAAGAGCTTTAGCGAGATGATTGCCAAACCGCATGGCATGCTTCTGGTCACCGGACCAACCGGCAGCGGGAAGACAACGACGCTTTATGGAGCGTTACAAAAAATCAACGATCCAGGAAAGAAAATCATCACGATTGAGGATCCGGTAGAGTATCAACTGGGCGGCGTGAACCAAATCCAGGTGAAGCCTCAGATCGGTCTAACATTCGCGAATGGGCTTCGCTCTATCGTCCGGCAAGATCCGGACATCATCATGGTCGGAGAGATCCGCGATTTTGAGACCGCCGAGATCGCCATTCAAGCCGCGCTCACGGGTCACCTCGTTTTCTCCACCCTGCACACGAACGACGCTGCGGGCGCCATTTCCCGCCTGCTGGAGATGGGAGCTCAGGACTATCTCTTGGCTTCGTCGCTTTTGGGTGTTCTGGCGCAGCGGTTGGTACGCCGGCTCTGCTTAAACTGCCGGAGGGCCGTGCCCTTTAATGAGTTCAGCGCTCAGGCATCAGAATTCAGGGTTGAGAAAGAGGATCCTCCCAAAACGGTTTGGGAAGCCGTCGGATGCGAGTCTTGCGGCCGAACCGGCTACATGGGGCGAATCGGTATTTTTGAGCTTCTTCCAGTGACTCCGGAGATATGCAAGCTCATTCTCCAAAAGGCAGACGCGGGCTCTATTCGCAGCCTGGCGGCAAGGCAGGGCATGCGCCTCCTCAGGGAAGACGGTTGGCAGAAGGCTCGTTATGGGCTGACCACGCTAGCAGAGGTGCTCAGAGTCACGAGGGAAGAAGGGTAGAAGAATTTTAGATTTTCGATTTTGGATTTTTGATTGGGAGTTAGGGAATCTAAAATCGGCTCCGCCACAGGACTTTGGACGGATGCGCCAAGGCTTTGTGGCGCAAATCCAAAATCCAAAATAGGCTAGGGGTTAAGGGAATAGGCGAGAAGATGGCGGTCTTTCAATACCGCGCGGCGGACCATTCCGGTAAAGTCGTTGAAGGGATGATAGAGGCCGAAGCCGAGCATGGAGTCATCTCTCGGCTCCATGAGATGGGATTCGTCCCCCTAAAGATCGCCGCACCGGGCGAGTCGAAGAGGCTGGCAGTCCCAGCCTCGCTCAGCATCTTTTCGCGGAAAAAAGTAAGCCAGCAGGAGCTCCTCCATTTTACCCAGGAGCTGAGCACCTTGCTGGCGGCCGGGCTGCCACTCGATCGTAGCCTTTCTGTGCTCGCCAACCTGGTAGAGGGAAAAGAATTTGCATCTATTGTGCGCCGCCTGCTGGAAGGAGTCCGCTCGGGCAAAGCCTTCTCCGCGACTCTGGGCGAACACCCGGGGGTGTTCCCGAGGCTCTATGTCAACATGGTGCGCGCCGGAGAGGCGGGAGGGATTTTGGAAGGCGTCCTGCGCAATCTCGCGGACTATCTCGAACGCTCTTTGAGTCTTAAGGAGGAGTTAAGGTCTGCGTTAACTTATCCCTTCCTGCTCGCCACGGTCGCGGGACTCTCTCTAATAGTGCTCTTCATCTACGTGATCCCCAAATTTTCTCTGATCTTCAAGGACGTCAACCAGGCGCTTCCCTGGATGAGCAAGCTCCTGATCGATTTCAGTTACGGCCTCTCCCAATACGGTTGGATCGCTCTTTTGCTGTTTTTCGCGGCGGTCGTCGGGGGGGCCTTTTATATCCGGAGTCCCGAAGGCCGGCTTGAATGGGATCGGCTCAGGTTGCGCCTCTGGATTCTGGGGGATCTCTTCACGAAGCTTGAGGTGGCGCGCTTCTCGCGGACTTTGGCGGCCCTCCTCAAGGGAGGAGTGCCCTTACTGGATGCTTTGGGGACCGTGCAAGGAGTCGTAACGAATCGGATCCTCGCGCGCGCGTTAGCGCTGGTGCAGAACAAAGTCAGGGAAGGAAAAGGAATGGTCGGTCCACTTACAGAGAGCGGGTTTTTTCCTTCTCTGGCCTTACAGATGATCGCCGTAGGGGAAGAAACCGGCCGGCTCGAGGGAATGCTGTCCAATGTGGCGGATCATTATGACCAGGAAGTGAAGCGGACAACCAAACGCCTTACCTCCCTTTTGGAACCGGCTTTGATTTTAGGAATGGGGCTCGTCGTCGGGGTTGTGGTGATTTCTATGCTGATGGCGATTTTTAGCATCAATGACTTGCCGTTCTAATAAAATTTTCGATTTTCGATTTGCGATTTTCGATTCAATCCAAAATCGGCTCCGCCACAGAACTTTGGACGGATGCGCCAATGCTTTGTGGCGCAAATCCAAAATCCAAAATCGAGGCTTTACCCTGGTGGAGCTGCTCGTGGTCATGGTGATTATTGGCCTCCTGGCTGCTTTGGTGGCACCTCGCTTTGTGCGTCAAGAAGAGAAGGCCAGGATAAGAGCCGCGCGAGCCCAGATTGAGCTTCTGGCCACCGCCCTCGATACCTTTCGCCTCGATGTGGGGCGCTATCCCACGACTCAAGAGGGGCTCGAGGCCTTAAGGCGACAGCCTGGCGGTTTGGAGCGGTGGGATGGGCCCTATTTGAAGAAAGATGTTCCTACGGATCCATGGGGAAAATCCTACGTCTATCACAGCCCCGGAGAGCATGGACCCTATGACCTCGTTTCTTACGGCGCGGATGGCGCTCCGGGAGGAGACGGGGACAACCGTGACATCCTCAGTTGGGAAGGATAAAGGCGAATGAAAAGTGCAAAATGAAAAGTGAAAAATTTTGCACTTTTCATTTTGAAGGTTCCATTTTGACACAGAAGGGTTTCTCTCTTTTAGAGCTAGTGGTTGTCCTACTACTTGTTGGATTGAGCAGCATCATCGTTTTGCCCTCCGTTGATAAGGGCCTGAAAAATAGGGAGTTGAGGGAAGCCGCGTTAAAGCTGGCCGCAACGGCTCGGGGCTTGAGGAGCAAAGCGGTCTACGAGAACAGTCTCGAGCGGCTCGTTGTGGACCAAAGAGCAAACAGCTACAAAGCCTCCTCGGGGAAAAATGTCTTGTTATCTTCGGAGATCAGGTTTATGGGAATCGAAGGAGGGGAGCCGCTGGGAGACGGTTTGAGACAGTTCCTCTTCTTTCCGAACGGCAGCCTCCTGGGTGGCGAAATCGGGCTCTCCAATCGTGAGGGAGTCGCGTATGCCATCCGGCTCGACCCGCTGTTGGGCAGGGTCGCCATATTCAAAGGGCAGAGATGAGATTTCAAAACTCAAATTTTAAATCTCCGGCGGGGTTTACGCTGCTTGAAGTGGTCGTAGCGATGACGATCGTCGGCCTTGGCGTCGTTACGCTCCTGGAGATATTTTCTTTAGGTCTTCGATTAAGCGCGAGGAGTTCGGACCGAACAGAAGCGATGAGCCATAGCAGATCGGTTATGGATGGGCTCTTGATTCGGCGTAAAATGAGTGAAGGGGGAGAAGAAGGTCCTTTTGGCGACAAGGGACGCTGGAGACTTCAGGTTAAATCTTTTCGAGACGATACTCAATTGCTTTCGCCACAGGGTTGGGAACTCAAGGAAATAACGCTGGAGGTGCCGTATAGCGGCGAAAGTCGAAATAAGCAACTGGAGCTAAAGACTCTACGTCTCTTCAGGAAAGAAAATCGTTGACAGCCCCCGTTCCGAATATGAAGTCTCAATGTGGCTTCACCTTAGTGGAGCTTACGATTGCGATGACCCTGCTGGCGCTCATGACGACGATCCTCTATGGGGCATTCTATCTTAGCCATAGGGCCATTGAAAAAAGCCAGGCCCGCACTGAAGAGAGTCAAAGAATGCGCTCCGTGGAAGAGATCCTGGCAGGTTATGTCCGCTCCGCCTATCCCTATCGTTCATCCTTCAGGGAACCCTCTCTCCTTTTTTCTGGAGAGGAGGATCATCTCGCCTTTGTCTCTGCGCTATCTTTGGGGATGGGTGGGCGGGGGATGTCGCAGATCACCATCTCTTGGGATGGCAACGGAAATGGACCAGGCCGACTCACCTTGGAGGAGAAAATCCCGCTGCGTTTGGAAGACCAGGAAGCCGGCGAAGGCTATAGAAGCAGCGTGATTCTGGGCGAAGGCGTCTGGAACTTTCGCATCGAATACCTCGATGGCGATCAAGAACAATGGCTTAACCAATGGGATGGAAAAGAGAAAAAGAGCCTGCCCAGGGCGATCCGTCTGAGCCACCGCGGCAGGGACGGGAAAGAAATTCAGTGGGTTTTTCCCGTGATGATGAGTGTGCTCGCGCCATGAGAAGAACCTCAGATCTCGGATCTCAAGTTTCAAGTCGCTTGGGGGAGCGTGGCCTTGCTTTATTGATTGTATTGTGGATCTTTATCTTTCTCTTTGTAGTGGCGTTTGATTTTACCTCTTCGGTCCGAGAAGAGGGAATGGCTGCGCAGCGGTACGCGGATGAATCCGAAGGCTACTATCTAGCGCTGGCCGGCTTCGAAGAGACTCTTTATCGTTTACTCAACCAGCCGGCGTCATTAGGCCAAACTGGCGCGGCAGGATCCGGTCCGTTGGAATCCCAAGACCTTGTGGATGGCACTTGGCGTGAAAAGGATTTCGGGGCCGGCTCCTATCGCGTTCGCTTGATCGATGAATCCGGCAAGATCAACATTAATCGCGCAGACGAAGGGACTTTGAGACGGGTCCTTACCTATCTGGGAGTGGAGGAGTCTCAGCGAGCTATTCTCGTAGATTCTATCTTGGACTGGCGTGATCCGGACAACCTACACCGAGCCAATGGAGCAGAGGATGAATACTATCTTTCTCTTTCACCCTCCTACACGGCCAAAGACGCTGCGTTTGATACAGTGGAAGAGCTTCTTTGGGTGAGAGGGGTTAGCCCGGATCTATTCTACGGTTCGCAGGAAGATGGCAACCGAAGGCTTGGACTGCGAGAGATTCTTACCGTAGATAGCCCCATAGACCGGATCAATCTCCGGACTGCCTCGGCTGAAGTCATTCAAACCCTCGTTGGTCTTTCTCCGGAAGAGAGCAGGGCCTTCGTGGAGAAAAGAAAGCAGTTGTCCGAGAAAACGCTGGTTGATCTCCTGAAGCTATTGGGAATTCCATCGGGTGACGCCGCGCTGCGTCTGTTCGTTTTTACTAACCCTTCGGTCATTACCATCGAAGCCGTGGGGCGCCATGCCCATTCGCTGACGCAAAGAAAAATCAAGGGAGTGGTTCGCCTGGCAAGAGGCAATCTCGGGTTCGAGATCATCCGCTGGGTCGACCGCGATACGATGGGGACGTTTCAATGACTTACCTTCAACGGTTTCAGCAACTGTCACGGGCTGATTTTCTCAAAAGCGTGGGACTCTATCTCATGCGGGATCGTCTGTTCTTTGTTCGAATGCGAAAGGATTTTCTGCGCCTTTCCGTGGTCGAGCAGGAAATGAGAGAGGTGGCTCAGGAAAAGGAGAGCGAGAAATTGGCCGGTCTGACAGGCTGGATCTCCGAGGAAGTCAAAGAAGCCCTGCTGGGAGATGAATTGACTCTGAGCCGGCATGCCTTAAGCGAGGCGGTTCGTTCACTTCTGCCACATTTTGATCGAGCAAGGGATCCCCTTTTTCTCTGTCTCTCTGAAGACTACACGATTGCATGCGAGATTTCCTTACCTCAAGCGGCCGAGGAAAACCTGCCCCAAGTTCTAGAGTATGAGATCGAAAGGCTTCTGCCTTTTAGGCGGGAAGAGGTCTACTACGATTACCTTCTTATGGGCAAGAGGGGCGAGCGGATAGGTGTGCTTCTCGTTGCGGTTCCCAAGAAGACAGTCGATGAGATTCTCGATGTACTTTCCGTCTTTGGAATCAACACCAAAGCGGTCGAGACGACCGCCACGGCCATTTCCAATTATCTGCTTTTCTGCACCGGCGGGGTTGATGCGCCGACTTTAGTCTTGGGAGAACAGGACCGTGCCTTCGGGATGGTGGGATTAACTGCAGAAACCAAAGGATGGCGAAAGGAGCCTTTGATAAGCTTTGCGCACTGGCTCCCTCAGGCGGAATGGAGTGAGGGACCGAGCCGCGAGCTTTTTCAGGGTTTGTTGCAGAATTCCTCCAAACTCTATGGCTGGGGGGATATTTCGGACTCTTCCATTTCGGTGGGCGAGCAGTCGTTTGATGTAACGAATCTTCTTGTGCTGGGGCAGGAAAGGTTCAACGGCAGCAAACGACTGACCCATTCATTTTTCATTCCAGCAGTTGGAGCGGCCCTGCGCGGGCTTCGAGAAGCTACTTTCTCTGTGAATCTCATTTCCGGGGCGGCCAAGGAGGAGGGGAGTGGGGCTCTGTCTGGTTTCAATACTCCGCTCGCGCTTCTACTTCTGATCAGCTTGCTGGTCTGGGGAGGGAGTTATCCCTTTAAGGATGAAATCCGTCGGCGCCAGCTTCAGAGAGAGCTTGAGAAAGTTGAGCCCTTGGTCAAATCTTTGCGAGTCCAAGAGGACGAATTGGGGAGGGTTCGTAAGGAATTTTCAATTCTGTCCGGCATCAAAGACCGCCGGGTAGAAGCTCTTTCAATTCTGGATGAGCTCTCACGCATCGTGCCCAAGGGCATCTATCTTTCCAACTTCCGCTATCGCGACGGAACCGTGGAGCTTCAAGGAAGCGCCGAGAATGCCTCCAATTTGGTGCCGCTTCTGGAGCGATCGCAACTGTTTGAGAATGTAGTCTTCAATGCGCCTTCCAATCGAGGCCGGGATAACCGGGAGACCTTCTCCCTCAAGGCCGAAATTGAACGGCCAAAAGGAAAGGCGAGCAAACCATGAAGCGAATCTGGGAACGGCTCTCCAAGCGAGAAAAGGGTCTTGTTGTGGCTTCCTTTGGCATTCTGCTTTTGGTCTTGGGCCGTTATCTGATCTTCCTTCCCTTCCTTGAACACAGAGCGCGGGTTAGAGAGCAGCTAGAGATTCAACCCCAAGTTTTGCAGAAGAATCTTCGCTATGTCAAACAAAAGACGGAGATTGAGGCCGGGCTGGAAAAAGCCCGAGCCGACCTTACGGGATTGGAATCTGTTCTCCTTTCAGGAGATACCCCTTCGGTCAGCGCCTCAAATTTGCAGGAGGTTGTTCAGGCCCTTGCTGCCAAGGAGGGTACTCAAGTCATCACGACGAGAGTCTTAAATCCAGAAGTCATGGGCCCGTTCACGAAAATCCCTATTCAGTTGGAGGTTGGCGGCCAGATCGATCAATTGGCGAACTTTATTAAAGGGATCGGCTCGACCGAGAAGCTCCTGAGCGTAAGCGAGTTGAACGTACGCTCCCTTTTCACTCCGGCTGCGGTGCGGGGGGCGGCTGGGGCGGGTTCTCCTGTAGCAAGTCTGCGTGCCAGCCTCATTGTTTCGGGCTTCACTCGCAACAAACCGGTGTTATCTCAGAAGTCTGAGTCTGATCCAGCCACTAAAGATACTCCAGCCAAACAGGGCAAAGCTCCCGCCAAGGAGTTGCCTAAGCAATGATTTTGTCAAGTAATTTGGATCATTTGACCCAAGAAACGAATAAGAGTAGATTACGGATTCTACTCCAACTAGTCTGGGAAGGAAGTTGAAATTTTGAAGCGATCTTCGCTGCTTAGCGTATTACTTCTAGTTGCTGTCGTTTTTGTGTGTGCTAGAACCTATCAAGTCTGGCGGGAGGGTCCGTGGAGTCTGCCCGAGCCGCCGGGTAAGACAAAAGATGTCGCTCCTTTGGAAGAGCCTAAGGAAATGCCGCAATCAACACAGTTGGCAAGCACAAAATCCATCGTTGAAAACAATCTCTTTGATCCGGAAAGAGGAGCTGGCGCAGGGCAAGCAACCTCTTCTGCCATGCAGCGAATACAGAGATTGATCCTTGTGGGCACGGTTATTTTGGGTGCGAGCCGTTACGCAATCTTCCAAGAATCATCAAATGTACCTTCCGGTGCTCAGAAGGCCCAGCCAACACAGCTCCGGCTTAAATTGGGGGATGTGGTGGACGGCTTTAGACTATCCGAGATCCACGATAAAAGAGTTGTCTTTACAAGCGCTACTTCCAAGTTCGATATCGCACTAGATTTTTTGCAGAAAACTGACGATGTAAGAGGGCCGGCGACTGCTCCTTCCAAATCCGGGTCAGCCCCGGCACCCAGCGTCCCCCGGAGGGAGAGACTTCCCGCTCCTCCGGTCACCCCGTAGGCCAAAGGAGGCAATGGTGGCAAGAAAAAAAATATTGTTTATTTCCTTTATTTTCCTTACCACTGCCCTTATCGAATTTGGCCCAGCTCAGGAGCAGCCTACCAGTCCTGCCGAAGGCGACGAGCCAACGCAGACCGAACAACCTCCAACAAGGAAAGAACCCGCGCCAACCCCAAGAACAACTCCCTCTCCCACACCCCCACAGAGACGACAAGTTCCTTCCCCAGCTTCTGGGGCGGATATGGTTTCACTCAATTTTAATCGGGCTGATCTGGTCGAGGTTGTCCATGTCTTGGCTCAACATCTGAAGCTTACCTACACGATCGATCCCGAAGTCAAAGGGACGGTTACCATTCACAGCGCCGAGCCGGTTAAAAGAGCGGACCTTTTTCCGATATTCCATCAGATTCTGCGTATGAACGGTGCCGTGGCCGTAAAAACGGGAAATCTGTATCGTATTTCGCCTATCAAGGATGGTAAAGGATTGGCCCGGCCCCCAACACAAGGAAAAGAGGATAGCCTTGCTCTGCAGGTGGTTCCGATTCGTTTCTTCTCTGTAACGGAGATGAAAAAACTCCTTACCCCCTTTCTAACCCCCGGGGGTGAGATTCTCGACTATCCGCGCGGGAATTTTCTCATCATCGTCGATCTACCCTCGAACATCCAGCGGCTCATGGAGATTCGAGATTTGATTGACGTTAATGTCTTTGCGGGGACTAGGATGGAGATCTACCAACCCAAGGTGGCAAGCGCCGAGGAGCTGGCTGCCGAGATGACGAAGATTATGCAGGGTTATGCCTCTTCTGCGGCGCAGGCCGAAGGATTCGCGGCTCAGTTCATCCCGATCCCTCGGATCAATCAGCTTCTCGTGATCAGCTACAGCGAAGCAGCCTGGACATACGCCAAGAGATGGCTCGACCGAATTGATGTGGTGGCGGAGGGGCCGGGGAGGAGAATTTTTATCTATCCGGTAGAGAATGGCAAAGCGGTAGAATTGGCGGATATCCTAAACCAGGCCCTGGGACAACCCTTTACGGGAAGGAGAGACACCCCCAGAACCCTTCAGGATCTGCACCGATCCACGCCGCCGATTCAAGGCCTTCCCGGAACTTCCCGTTCTCCGTTCGGTGGCTCAACGACTACGAGTCCGGGAAGTTCAATGTTCGGGGCACAGCCACCGCCGCTTGGAGCCTATGCAGTCGCCCCAGTGCCCCCGGGTGCTCCTACTCCGACGCCGCCACCGGCTGTGACTCCTCCGCCACCGGCTGCTCCGACGGCTCCCGGGGCTCGTCCTCAGCCTCAGCCTCAGGAGCAATTGCGCATCGTCGCGGACCCGGCGACGAACTCACTGATCATTTACGGGACTGCGCAAGAATTTCAGAATATTAAGAACATTCTTAAGGATCTCGATATTATACCTAGGCAGGTGTTGTTGGATGTGATGGTCGTGGAAGTCACGTTGACGGATGATCAATCGTTGGGCATCGAGTATGAGATCCTTGGTAGAAACAAACCCGGAATTTTCGGGCAGACATTTGGCTCTGGAGGGGCCATCCGAAGCGGCACTCTTCCTGCACCCCCTTCAGTTGGAGGGATAACTCAGTTTGGCAGCGGAATTAGCGGCATCATTGGGAGTAATGACCTTCGCGTTTTCATCAACGCCGTCATGACGGATTCGCGGGCTAAGGTCCTCTCTTCTCCAACGGTCCTCGCCACGGACAATAGACCGGCCCGTATCCAAGTGGGTACTGAGGAGCCTGTGCCTACGGGTACGATAACACAGGCGGTCGGTACACTCGCCGAGACTACAACCGTCCAATATCGGAACACCGGAAGAATCGTGACCATCATTCCGCAAGTCAACTCGCTGGGGCTGGTCAATCTTCAAATCTTGACTGAAGTCAGTCAGCGAGGTGCCAATGTTTTGGTTGGGCCAAACTCATTTCCTTCTTTTGATACACGGCAGGCAGAGACTACGGGGGTGGTGCAAGACGGAGAAACTCTTGTTATCGGCGGGATCATTGCGGAAAACAAGTCCAAGGAGCGCACCGGGATCCCTTATTTGATGGACATTCCCGTATTTGGCCGTTTCTTCGGGACCACGACGGATAGCGTCCGACGAACAGAGTTGATCATGCTGGTCACCCCGCGCGTGATCCGCAATGTTCGGGAAGCGCGGGAAACGACGGAGGAATTCAAACGAAGAGTCTTCACGGCCGGACGTGAGCTTGAGAGAATCCGAAGGGAGGACGAAGCACAAAAGAAAGAAGAATTGAAAAAGGAAAAAGAGGAAAAGGAGCCAGTTGCTCCGAACCCCTCTTCTTATGCCCCTGAAAAAGAGCCAAGAAAAGTTCCTCAAAAGGACGTATCCTTGAAGGAAGATTCAAACAGCGCTCCCTATGAGACGCGCGTAACTATCCAGGAATCGTCTCAGGGCGTCGGACCCATGAACAGCCTAGAGCCGCAGATTCAAGAGGCGGGCCCAGCGATCAAGGAGGAAAAAGCTCCAAGAATTGCAGCAAAGGTCAAAACTCCCGCAGAGGGGGGACCTTGGGCGGTTCAAGTGAAGTCTGATCCCGATGAGCGCACCTCTTCCAATTTGGCCAAAAAGCTTATCGATCGGGGCTACGATGCGTACATCGTGAAGACGACGGTCAACGGACAGACTTGGCACAGGGTCCGCGTCGGCCGTTTTGCGAGTCTGAAAGAAGCGAAGGAGTTGCAGGCGATTTTAAAGTCGAACGAAGGTTTCTCCGAGGCTTTTGCCGTAATGCGTTAAGAACTCTAAACGAGTCGGAGCACCTTATTCATTTTGTCCCAGTCCGTATTCTCATCCTGCCGTCTTCTTACTGAGACTGCATTCCCGATAGAGCTGTCGTCCTAAGCGAATTCGGTTGACAGAATGATTCTTATTCGGATAGTCTTCCGCCAAAATCTTTCATCTTTTCGATAGAAGTAAAAACAGCGCCAAATGATAGGGATGAAGCGAACTAAGCACCGTCTCCTGCGAGAAATGGCGGAGGATAACAGAAGGATGGCGCGTGGAATCGGAGCGCAATCTTTCCATTCTCCTGACCGCCGGCTGCCGGGCCGATCGCGGCGGTCGTTTTTGGTTCTTGGTGCGGTTGGTGTTCTTGCGTTAACGTACATGTTTTTGACCGTAAGTGCACATCGACCAGTAGAAGCGGTTTCTTCACCAGCTGTTGCTCCAGCCATGATAGCACTGGCTGAACCCGCTCCAGGAGGAGCCGCGGCTGAATCTGGGACGCTTGCGTTCGTCCCGGCCCCGCGAGAGCCGCTTCACGAAGTCCCGGATTTCGCACCTCAGCCTCTCGATCCGGCTGTCTTTCCTCTCGGGATCAAGAAAGTTATACTCGATCCCGGGCACGGAGGTGACGATCTTGGCGCCGTTGGGTCGTCCGGGATCGCGGAAAAAGAAATCACATTGGACATTGCGTTGCGACTGCGCCGACTCATGGAACATGCCCGTTTCGAGGTTTTGCTGACGCGCAAGACCGACGAAAAACTAGCGCTCGCCCAAAGGGCCGATCTTGCTAACTCGAGCGGCGCGGATATTTTTATTTCGATCCATGTCAACTCGCTGAACATTCCTCGGCTTCGCACCGTGGAAACTTATTACCTGGGTCCGACCAAAAACCCGCTCTCGATACAGCTTGCAAGCGTGGAAAATCGCGAATCCGGCTATTCCTTGGGAGATTACCGTCGGCTCCTGGAAAAGATCTATCTTGATGTCAGACGGGATGAATCGCACAAGTTGGCAGAAGTCATCCATAGGGAGCTGTACTACTCAATGAGTCAGATCAATGGCTTATTGGAAAACCGGGGAATCAAGACGGCTCCTTTTATCGTCCTCGTCGCCACTGAGATGCCAGCAATTCTGGTTGAAGTCTCCTGCCTTTCGAACGAAGAGGAGGCTCGGCAATTGGCCAGCCCGGATTACCGGGAAAAGATTGCTGAGGCGCTGTTCCGCGGCATTCATTCTTATGCGGCAACCCTGAACGGTTCGAATAGGAAGGGCAGTTAAATCATGAGCAACGTAACAAACGAACTCTTATCTGTTGGGATAGATCTTGGCACCTCCCGGAGTTCGGTGTCGGCTTCAAACGGCGAACGCCACGTGATCGATAGCTATGTGGGATGGCCTGTGGATATGATAGCTCGCAAGTTGGTGAAGAAGCCGGTGCTCGTCGGCCGTGAGGCGCTGGACAATCGTTCGATGCTGGAGGTGCACCGCCCGCTAGAGCGGGGACTTATTAAAGAGGGGTCTGAAAAGGATGAAGAAGCGGTTCGCGAGTTGGTGCGTCATCTGCTCAATCTGGCCGGACTTAAGCACAAAAGCAGAGGCCGTAAAGTACGGGCCGTTGTGGGTGTCCCGGCCGCAGCGCTTCGAGTCAATAGACAGAGGCTGCGCAGTGTGATGAAGGGGATTACGGATAGTCTGATGGTCGTTTCGGAGCCTTTTGCCGTGGCTTACGGAATCGAGGCCCTGCTCCATGCGATGGTCATCGATATCGGTGCCGGCACAGCGGACCTCTGTGTGATGAAGGGTCATTATCCTTCCGAAGAGGATCAACGGACCTTGCCTAACGCCGGGGATTCGATCGACGAGCAACTCGCTAAGCTGATACGCGAGCGCCATCCCGAGATCCAGTTTTCGATTCATATGGTCCGCGAATGGAAAGAGAAACGCAGCTTCGTCGGAGAGGCAAAGAAGCGCGTTATCGTTACAGCTCCGGTTAGGGGAAAGCCAACCGAATTAGACATCACAGACGAAATGCGGACTGCCTGCGAGAGCATCCTGCCGCCGCTCGCCGAGACGATGGTCGATCTTCTAACGCGAGTCGAGCCCGAATTTCAGGAGAAGGTCCGCAACAACATTATTCTGGCTGGCGGTACTTCGCTGATCGCGGGATTGGCCGAATCCCTTCAACAGCATTTGGGCGAATTAGGAGGGGGGCGTGTCTCCGTGGTTAAAGATCCGGTATTTGCCGGCTCGGACGGGGGTCTCGCTATTGCGAGCGACGCAACCACCTCGGACTGGGCGGGACTCTCCGTTTAAGGTTATCCTGTGGCGCCGGTCATTGACCTGCAACAGCGGTTGAAAAACGCCCATCCTTCGACTCTTCGACTTCGCTCAGAGCAGGCTTCTTCGACTCGCCTTTAGTCCCGAGCCCTTCGATGAACTCAGGACATGCTCGTCGAGGGATCAGCACGAACGGCTAAGAAATAGAGTCTGATGTAAAGCACTCCGGTCATGGTGAGCCCGTCGAACCATTGACCGCCTTGCTCCAACATTCTCCTCAATACACCTCCGCCGAGCCCGTCCTGAGCAAGCCGAAGGATCGGTTTTCGCGCGCTCGTATCTGGAACCTTTTTGACCAGCCTGAAAACGGAGTTTTTTCAATACCCTGGTAAGGTCCAACCCTGACATTTATCTGCTATCCGCCGGGGTTTTCATAACATTTATGGGTTTGTTATTATAAACGGGTGACGTCGAACTCTTTCGATCTCACGATCCTATCGTAAGGGTGGCGAGGTGGCATATCGGTTATCGCGATCTATCGATATGCCAGGCACTATGCCGTTTAAGGATGGGATCGCAGTACAAGAGGGATCAAAGCCGCAGACATTGATCCCCGAGGGAAAAGGGAGTATGCGTGAGATCGTTCAGTTCTTGTATGATGAGAGGATAGCGTGAATCCCAAGAACCTCAGCATTGAAAAGATTCAAGAAACCTTGCGCAAGCACAAATACATTTGCGACCGCTCTCTGGCTACGGTTATTTATCTATCGATCAGTATGGGGAAACCCGTGCTCTTAGAAGGGGAGGCGGGCGTCGGCAAAACCGAGATCGCCAAGGTTTTGGCGGAGGTCATGGAGACGAGGCTCATTCGTCTTCAGTGCTACGAGGGACTAGACGCGAACACCGCACTCTATGAATGGAACTATCCCAAGCAGATGCTGCGAATCAAGCTGGAAGAGGTGAGCCGCGGGGACCGCAACAAGGTGGAGACCGAGATTTTCACAGAGGAATATCTCATCAGGAGACCGTTGCTGGAGGCGATTCAGAGCGACGGCTCCACCCCACCTGTTCTACTCATAGACGAGATCGATCGGGCGGACATGGAGTTCGAGGCTTTTTTACTCGAGGTCTTGTCGGACTTCCAAATCACCATTCCCGAGATTGGAACGATTCGCGCCAAGCTTCGACCGTATGTTTTCCTAACCTCTAACCGCACGCGGGAGATTCACGATGCCCTGAAGCGTCGCTGCCTTTACCACTGGATCGACTATCCGAGTTTCGATAAGGAGTACGAGATCGTTACGACCAAGTTTCCTCAGATCCGGGATCATCTGGCTCAGCAGATCTGCGTCTTTATGCAGCGGGTGCGGCAGATGAATTTCTACAAGCGACCCGGGGTGGCCGAAACGCTGGATTGGGCGTCTGCCCTGATAACTCTCAATCGGCACGAACTGGATGAAAAGACGGTGAAGGAGACGTTAGGATGCGTCTTTAAATATCGCGAAGATCTCCATCACCTGCAGGAAGAAGTGGCCAGCAAACGCCTGGATCTTGATCAAGTCATCAAAGAACACACGGAATTTCAAGCCTAGCGATGCAGTTTTCAGATGACGCCATACTTCGAGCCATGAATCGCTTTTCGGCGCTTCGCGAACGAGGGACTTTGCCAAATCTTTTAGCCTTTGCTCGGGTGCTTAAGATAACGGGCCTAAAAGTGAGCCTGAGCCAAGTCATCGACGCGAGCCATTCGCTTGAATTCATGGACATTAGCCGGAAGGCGGACTTCCGAGACGTGCTACGATCCAACTTGATTTGCAGAAAAGAGGAGATTGCGATCTTTGACCGTGTCTTTGACTGTTTCTGGCGGGACTGGCAGATCAGGAGTGACTCCACAAGTCCCGGGTCGGAGCCCGAAGATAAGCTGGGTGAACCCGAGCACGGTGGTGCAGCCCTCGAAGAGATGATCGCACAGGTTTCGGGCGAAGATGCCAAAACAAATGAAGAAGAACCGGTTCCTGTTCCGACGTACAGCCCCGTCGAGACGATCAGCAGGAAGGATTTCAGCGAGATGGGTATCGATGAAAGTCGCGCTATCAGCCAGGCCATTTTGCTGATCGCAAGCAAAATCGCCACACAGATGAGCCGCAGGAAGAAACGGGGGGCCAAGGGAGATGAAATCGATCCTCGCTGGACCATGAGGAGGAGTTTGAAATACGGCGGAGAAGTGGTTGAGCTCGTGTCGCGCAAGCGCAGGATCAAAAAGACGCGGGTGGTCTTGCTCTGTGATGTGAGTGGCTCGATGGATTGCTACAGCCGCTTCTTGATTCAGTTTATGTATGGGCTCCAGAACGAGCTGTGGGGCGTCGAAACCTTTGTCTTCAGTACGACTCTGAGCCGCATCACCCATCTTATCCGTACCAGAGAGATTGCTGACGCCTTGGAGAGAATTGCCGGCTCCGTCTTGGGTTGGTCCGGGGGGACGAACATCGGCCAGTCGCTCAGCATGTTTAACCGGGAGTTTGCCCCCGATAGGGTCACGAACCGCACGGTCGTCGTGATCATCAGCGATGGATGGGACCGCGGCGATGTGAGCCTTATGGAGCGAGAGATGAGGGATCTCAAGCGTCGTTGCCACAAAATCATTTGGCTCAATCCGCTCTTGGCCAGTGAGAATTACGAGCCGCTCTGCAAGGGGATGCAGGCGGCGCTTCCCTACGTCGATCTTTTTCTGTCGGTGCACAATCTTAACAGCCTCGTTGCATTAGGAAGGACGCTGCAGAGGCTTGTCGCGTAAAATGAGTTTCGAGTTTGGGGTGAAATAATTTGTTGAGGAACAAACCTAAACAAGAAACTTTCAAACTGAGTAAACGGAGGTAGAAACTATGGCTGGACCAGGAACCTGTCATGAGGAGCAGGAGATCGAACGCCAAAAGAAGGAATCGATCTATCATCAGGTCAAGGAATTTCTTGATAAGGGAGAAACGGTAGCGGTTGCTACCATCGTGTCGACCCGAGGGTCGACACCGAGAGAAGTCGGCGCCCAAATGGTTGTGACCGCTTGGGGAGAAATTTTGGGGACCATTGGTGGGGGTTGCGGTGAGGCCGACGTCAAGCGCGAAGCGATCGAAGTGATTCAGACGCGGAAGCCCACGCTGGTGCGGGTCGATTTGCTCGATGATATTTCTTCGGATAGTCCGGCGGTCTGCGGAGGGATCATGAATGTTTTCATTGATCCCTGGTGGAAAGGAAAAGAAGAGGCGAAGATGGAAGATCGAGGCTAGAGGATGGAGAGATTGCTTCAGGAACTCATTCGGATCAAGGAAGAGGGCGCCGCTGCCGTGTTGGCAACTGTCATCGAGGCCGAGGGAAACGGCGAGATACAGCCCGGCGCCAAATGTCTGATCCGTGATGGCACGATAAAGGGGGGAACCCTTGGCCATGAAAATCTCCTCCAGGCTCTTCTAAAGGAGGCAGAGGTCCGGCTGCAGGAAGAGAAGTCCAAACTGGTTTCGATGCAGGTTCCTGATGCCGGAGGAAGAATCGCAGTCTTCTTCGAAGTGGTGCCCTCTCCGCCCAAGCTGATCGTCGTCGGCGCGGGTCACATTGCAGCTCCGCTAGTCAAATTTGCCAAGAATTTGGACTTCCACGTCATTGTCCTCGACGACCGGATTCTCTATGCCAATCGTGAGCGATTCCCTGACGCGGACGAGGTCTTGGTAGGAGACATGGCGCAAAGACTCAAGGAAATACCAATCACGCCCTCGACCTATATTGTGCTCATTACCCGAGGTCACAAGTACGACGAACCTTGTCTGCGCGAGATCATCTATAGCCCGGCGAAGTACATCGGCATGATCGGTAGCAGGAGGCGGATCAAGGCCTGCTTCCAGAGATTTCGGGATGAGGAGAAGATCGCCGAAGAGATCATCCAACGAGTCTTTGCGCCCATCGGTCTCGACATCAAAACCGAGACTCCCGAAGAGATTGCGCTTAGTATCCTCGCGGAGATCATCAAAGTGCGCCGAGGCGGAAAAGCGCAGTCTCTCTCCAACCATTAGTTCATGCCCTTCGGGATTTCAAATGGCAAATCTCAAATCGCAAATCTGAGATCTGAAATCTGCAATTCCGAGCGAAGCGAGGTCCAGTTGACCTGATACCTGAGTTGGGATAAGGACGTGGAACCACAACGAAAGATAAATGGGAGAGTCTTTTCGCATCTGGGAGAGGCAAGCTCATTCATGGCCCTGGACTGGGTGCAGACCGCTTTGCAGAGGGCTCTTGGTTTTTTTCCTTATCCGGCGACCTTGAATCTTCGGCTTGAATCGGAAGAGGAGATGAGTATCTGGCGTCAAATCAAGAGTCGGGCCGAGGGCATTGACATACCTCCGCCGGATCCGTCCTTCTGTCAGGCGCGTTGTTTCCCGGTCAGAATCGAGGATGGGCACCAGGGTGCCGTGCTTGTCCCGGATGTTCAAGGCTATCCTGAAGACAAAATTGAGGTCATCGCTCCAGTCCGGCTCAAGGATCAGCTTCGGATCCGGGATGGAGACCGAGTCAGTTTGGAGTTCTTAAGTTGAGTCCCAAGCGCCGCTTGATCGTCGGTATATCCGGGGCCACGGGCTGCATCTACGGAGTGCGGATCCTTGAGGTCCTTGGCCGCTTGAAGAATGTCGAGACCCATCTGGTTATGACTCGGGCGGCCAAGATGACCATCCAGGTTGAAACTCCTTACTCGGTCAAAGATGTGGAGGCGATGGCAGATGTCGTTCACGACATCACCAATATCGGGGCGAGCATATCGAGCGGATCTTTTCGGACCGAAGGGATGGTCATTGCGCCTTGCTCCGTGAAGTCCATGGGAGGTATCGCCCATTCGGTGGGCGGAGATCTCTTGGTTCGGGCGGCTGACGTGATCCTCAAAGAGAGAAAAAAACTCGTCCTGGCGGTGCGCGAGACCCCGCTTCATTTAGGACACCTGGAAAACATGACTCTTTTGACCCGGATGGGGGCGATCATCTTCCCGCCCGTGCCTGCCTTTTACCATCGGCCAAAGACTCTTGACGACGTCATCAATCAAACCGTCACGCGTATCCTCGACCAATTTGGGATTGATGTGAATCTCTTTGAGCGCTGGAGCGACGAAGGCATGAGCCGCCATCCGGAGGCAGATTTCGCTTCCGCGCCGAGCGGGGGAGAGCGCGGGCCGGAAATCAAAAAATCGAGATAATCGCCCTCGCCCACGATGCCGTCCAGAAGAGGGAAAAAGTCGCTCACCGCTACTCAGAAACGAAAAAAGGAACATCTTAAGCTCTGCCTCGAAGGTGAACCGGTCTACAGTCCCCAAGGCGCAGGTTTTGACCGGTATTCTTTTGTCCATAACGCGCTGCCCGAAGTCGATTTCTCTGAGATAGATCTCAGCACGAGTTTCCTTGGAAGGCGCCTCAAGGCTCCTATCTTGATCTCCTCCATGACCGGAGGATTTGATCTTGCCCGCAAAGTTAACCGAAACTTGGCTCTGGCAGCCCAACATTTGGGTATCGCGATGGGGGTCGGCTCCCAGCGGGTGGCATTGGAAGAGGAAACTGTAGCCGACTCATTCGTGGTGAGAGATTTAGCTCCGGGTATTCTTCTTCTCGCTAATCTTGGTGCGGTCCAACTGAATTATGGTTATGACATTGAGCAGTGCCGTGGAGCCGTCCGAATGATTAACGCCGACGGTCTTATTCTCCACCTCAATGTCTTACAAGAAGCGGTCCAACCCGAAGGGAATAGGAATTTCAAAGGACTGGAGGAAAAGATCGCACGGATCTGTGGTCAACTTGAAGTTCCAGTGGTAGCCAAAGAAGTGGGGAGTGGCATCTCCGCCGACGTGGCGTTGCGCCTCAAGCGCGCAGGTGTAAAGGCCATTGACGTTGCGGGGCGAGGGGGAACTTCGTGGTACACCGTAGAAGCCAGGAGAGCCGCGCGAAAAAGAGAGCCGGCGGATCTTACGTTCTCTGATTGGGGTATCCCGACAGAACAAGCGCTGGTCGAGGTCCGGCGAGCCGTGCCGGATTTAGATATTGTGGCTTCGGGCGGGATACGAAGCGGTTTGGACATTGCCAAATCGATCGCCCTCGGGGCTAACATCGCAGCTATCGGCCAGCCCCTTCTGGCGCCAGCTTTGAAATCAGCAGATGAGGTGGTAAAATTTCTTTCCAAGATTATGAGCGAGATCAAAGTAGCCATGCTTTGTGTTGGTGCGAGTGATCTTGTGATACTTAGAAAAGCCCCCCTTGTCCGCCACACCTAGTTTGAAGTTTCGAGTTCCGCTTTCTAGCTCCGACCCCACTTGAAACCCGAAACCTGAAACTTGAGACCAGCTATGGCAGACGAGCTGAAACAGCAGGTCATGAGTTATATGAAGAGCCACAATACCATGACCTTGAATACCTGCCAGGCCGACATACCTTGGGCTGCAACCGTGTTTTACGCGAGCGCCGGCCTGCGGCTTTATTTCTTTTCGGCGCCGGACTCCCGTCACTGCCAGAATCTATCGGTAAATCCTCGGGTTTCGGTGACGATCCAGGAGGACTACGGGGACTGGCGCAAAATCAAAGGGATTCAGCTTGAGGGAAAAGTTATCGCCATCGATTCCTTGATGGACAAAGGCAAGGCGATGGTCATTTATGCGCGCAAATACCCTGAAATCATGAAGGTTTTTACCGACCCGGCGAGCGGCGCCTTTTACCGAGCCTTCCTCAAAGTCAAGTTCTATTGCGTTATTCCGGAGCGGCTCTTTTATATTGACAATGAGCAAGGCTTCGGCAAGAGACAAGAGCTTGTCGTTGGCGAATAAGAGAGCTGTAAGCTATGATATCGGTTAAGCGTCTAAATAATTAAGGAAATTAGAGTGTCTCAACTTCTTGGCAACGAGCTTACGGCTGAGCTTTTTGATCGCCTGAAGGGCGAGGAAGTGAGCTCCAAGGCAGGCAAGGCGATCGCAGTTGTGACTGTGGACGAAAAGGGTTGGGCTCATCCGGCGATGCTCTCGTATTATGAGATTGTTGCAAAAGACCGAAGTAGAATCGATTTGGCCATCGGGAAAAATAGCACTACGGCCAAAAATCTAAGGCGCAGGGGTAAAATTACCCTTCTTGTTACTGACAACGGGATCAACTATTACGTCAAGGCCATCGCCAAAGAGTTCCGCGAATCTATGGTCGGAGTGCCTTTCATGTCCCTTTTCCGGCTGGAGCTTGAGCAGGTCCTAGAAGATCAAGAGCCCGATGCCGTCATCACGAGCGGGGTTACATTCAGCCGTCCGCAGAAAAGGGAAGTTACCCAGATCGTGGAGAAAATCTTCGAAGGCGTTCGGAGAGCGCTGTGAAGAGGAAACGAATCCTTGCGATAGTTCTGCTCCTCGTGGTGATCTGTGCCGCAGTTGGTTTTTGGAGTCTGGGAGACGGAGCTAAAGAGTCACCGTACATAACGGTGTCAGTTAAGAAGGGGAACATCAGTCAGGTCGTGTCGTCTACGGGGACCCTTCAAGCCGTGGTCACGGTTCAAGTCGGAAGCCAGGTCTCGGGAACGATCGACAAGCTTTACGCTAACTTCAATACAAAGGTAAAAGCGGGTCAGATTGTAGCTCAGCTCAACCAGGATAAGTTCAAAGCGGCGGTCGACCAAGCAAGAGCCAATCTCCTTGCCGCTGAATCCAATCTGGCCAAAGCCAAGGTCAGCGTCACGGACACGCAGCGGACGTTAGCGCGGAACAAGGAGCTCATGAAACGGGATTTGGTAGCGCAAAGCGATCTGGATGCAGCTCAGACCGCCTATGATGCTGCTATGGCACAAATCGAGGTCAACAAAGCCCAGGCCGCGCAAGCGCAAGCGGCCTTGAATCAAACCAAGGTGGACCTCGACAACACCGTCATCCGGTCGCCCGTCGATGGCATTGTCATCTCGCGCAACGTGGACGTCGGCCAGACCGTGGCAGCATCATTACAGGCGCCGACGCTGTTCACCATCGCTAACGACCTCTCGAAAATGGAGGTACACACCAACGTTGACGAGGCGGATGTCGGCAACATCTGGGAGGGTCAAGGCGTCACTTTTACCGTCGATGCTTTTCCGGCGCGCCGGTTCCTGGGCAAGGTTTTTCAGGTGCGCAACGCGCCAACGGTCGTTCAGAACGTCGTGACTTACGACGCCGTCGTGCGGATTGACAATGAGGAGCTCATCCTGAAGCCGGGAATGACTGCCAACGTACAGTTTTTGGTAAGCCAGAGAGAAGATGTGCTGGCCATCCCGAATATGGCAATGCGCTTTAAGCCATCCGAGCAGAAGGACGAAGCCCAGGAACTATTGCGCCAGGAGCAAAGCAGGGCAGTGCCCCCGGTAGGTGCTAAACGAACGAGCCGCTCAGGCAGTGGTGGTGGCGGCGGGAGGGGGACGCGCTCTGTGCGAATCTATGTTTTCAAAGATTCCAAAGCGCAACCTGTTGACGTCCAACTCGGGATCACCGACGGGTCGAAAACAGAAGTGCGGGGTGGTGAACTCAAAGAGAACGATGCCGTGATTATTGGTATGGCAAGCGGCGCGCGCGCCGAAAGCCAATCCGGAATCACCAATCCTTTTCAGCGACCCCAGCAGCCTCGTGGCTTTGGCGCGTTCTAATGAGCGAGCTCATCCGCGTGCGTGATCTCCATAAGACCTACGTCATGGGAGACGTAGAGGTGCCGGCGCTGCGCGGCATCAACCTGAACATCGAGCGGGGAGAGTTTGTCGCGGTCATGGGGGCTTCGGGGTCCGGCAAGTCCACATTCATGAACATCTTGGGATGCCTAGACCGGTCTACGAGCGGCAGCTATTTGCTCGAGGGACAGGAGGTAGGCTCCCTCTCACCAGATGAGTGGGCCCATATACGCAATCATAAGATCGGTTTTGTCTTTCAGGGCTTCAATCTCCTTTCGCGCACGTCGGCTTTGGAAAATGTCGAGCTACCGATGATGTACAATGGACTTCAAAGCCAGGAGAGACACCGTCGCGCCCTGGAGACGCTCTCGTTGGTTGGTCTGGAAGAAAGAACCCACCACATGCCCAATCAGCTGTCCGGCGGTCAACAGCAGCGGGTGGCGATCGCAAGAGCGCTGGTGAACCGTCCCTCCTTGTTTCTGGCCGATGAGCCCACGGGCAATCTCGATTCCACAACCAGCGCCGAGATCATGGCGCTGGTTCAACGACTCAACGCGGAACAGGGCATCACGATTGTTCTGGTCACCCATGAATTCGACATCGCTGCTTACGCCAATCGGCAGATCCACTTTAAAGACGGAAGGCTGATTTCAGATCATCCAGCCGAAGACCGGGTAAAATCTCGGCAGCAGTAAAGCCATGTGGCTCATGACATTGAGAATTGCGCTTCGGGCCCTAAGAAGGAACAAGCTGAGATCCTTTCTCACCATGCTCGGGATTATCATCGGCGTGGGTGCGGTGATCGCCATGGTAGCGATCGGGGAAGGCGCAAAGGCGACGATCCGATCGCAGATCGCGAGCTTGGGCACGAATGTCCTGATCGTTCTTCCCGGGACCCTAACTCAAGGAGGCGTCAGAACCGGTTCGGGTGGTGCGAACACGCTCATGGATGGTGACGCTAAGGCTATGATGCAAGAGCTTCCGTCGGTCGCCTTTGCGTCGCCTGCTCTGCGTCGCCAGGATCAGGTCGTCGCGGGCAACCTTAACTGGTCGACCCTGGCCCAGGGAGTTGCGCCTGAATTCCAGCATGTCCGAGACTGGCAGGTCATGGAAGGTCGTTTTATCCACGAGGGCGATATCGAGAGCGCCGCGAAGGTGGCCGTTTTGGGACAAACCGTGGTGGACAAGCTGTTTGGCAACGATGATCCGATTGATAGCGTGATCCGCATCAGAAACATTCCGTTCCGCGTCGTCGGAACATTGGCTCCGAAAGGGCAGAGCAGCCAGGGAACGGATCAGGACGACACCGTCATGATTCCCTATACCACCATGCAAAAGAGGTTGATGCGAATCACGCACGTTCAGAGTATTGTCGTCTCGGCGGTTAGCGCCGACCGTGTCCAGGAGGCTCAGGAGCAGATTACGGCTCTCTTGCGCCAGCGGCACCGGATCGGACCTGACCGCGACGATGATTTTACCATCCGCAATCTCTCCGATATCGCCCAAGCTGCTACCAGCAGCGCTCAAGTCATGGCGGTGCTGCTCGGAATCGTGGCCTCCATTTCTCTTGTGGTGGGCGGCATCGGCATCATGAATATCATGCTGGTTTCAGTGACGGAGCGGACGCGGGAAATCGGCATTCGCATGGCCGTCGGGGCGCGCAGCCGCGATATCATGCTTCAGTTTCTCGTCGAAGCCGTAGTGATGGCGGCCACCGGAGGAATCCTGGGGATCCTGCTGGGAATCGGGAGCTCCGAGATTCTGAATCAATGGGCTCAGTGGCCCATCCTAATTAGGCCGGATATTGTCATGGTCGCCTTTCTATTCTCCGGCGCCGTCGGCGTTTTCTTCGGTTTCTACCCCGCCCAAAAAGCCGCCCATTTGGACCCAATTGAAGCGCTGAGATACGAATAAAAAAGTTCGACGGCAAGATCTCCCCAGCCTTTTACCCACTAAAGCAATTCGAAATCTATTTCGCTTCGGAACGTGTTGATGCGGGTGACTTTAACGCGGACGGCATCGCCTAGGCGGAATTTGCGACCGTGGCGACGGCCTTTGATGACGTACTCTTTTTCGTAGTAATGGTAGGAATCGTCTGTGAGAGAAGAGAGTTTAACTAGGCCTTCGACAAAATAGTTCTCCAGTTCGACGAAGAAACCGAAGTTCGCTAAGCTCACGATGAAGCCGGAGAACTCTTGACCGATCTTATCCATCATGAATTGAGCTTTTTTGAGATCCACCATCTCCCGTTCCGCATCCATCGCTATTCTCTCGCGTTCTGAAGTATGCTTCCCAGCTTCTGCGAGATAGGCGTTGAGGTCTTCTACCTCCTTAGGCTTGAGTTTCTTCCCCTGAAGGGCCTCTTCCAACATCCGGTGAACCATCAGATCCGGATAACGGCGGATCGGCGACGTGAAATGGGTATAACAGGTTGAGGCGAGCCCGAAGTGGCCGATATTTTCAGGCGCATAGTGGGCTTGTTTCATGGCGCGGAGCAAGACGCGGTTGATAACCCTTTCCTCCGGTTTTCCTCGACAAGCCTCAAGGAGTCTCTGAATGTCTTTTGGAGTGGCCTTCTCCTTCTTCACTGGAAACCGGTATCCCAAGCTCAAAAGAAATGGCGCTAGGGCCTGAAGAGCCTCAGTTTCGGGCCCCTCATGCACTCGGTAGAGTAAAGGAAATCCTTTCTCCTTAAGGTGGCGTGCCACCGCCTCGTTTGCGGCGATCATGAATTCTTCGATAATCCGATGGGCGATACTGCGCTCCGCTTGCACGATATTTTCCGGCATGCCT